>NZ_JBQQBS010000017.1:0-162705 GCF_052245395.1 Streptomyces sp. 4N124 | reverse complement strand
CCGCAGCCACCCGTCGACGCGCCCTACACCTCCGCCCCCGACCTCGACCCGGAGTCCAAGCCGACCCCGCCCCGCGGGTTCGACGCGGTGGCTGAAGCGGTGCTGGGGGACGATCCGCTGGCCGGGGCGCATGGGGACGAAGGGGCTCAGCTGGCGGAGCCGGTCGCGCGGATCGGGGAGGCGGTCAGGGAGGGGCAGATCGAGTCGGCCGCGGAGTTGGCGGCGGAGACGGTGGCGGAGGCGTCGGGAACGCTGGGGCCGGAGCACCCGGAAGTGCTGCGGCTGCGTGAACTCACCGCCTACGTCGCCTACTTGGCGGGCGACCCGGTCCATGCCTTCGGTCTTTCCCTGGACCTCGCCAGGATCCGCAGCAGGGCCCGCGACGCGGAGGCCGCGTACGGCAACGTGCAGAGCGCGGCGACCGCCTGGCGTGCCGTACGCGACCCGGAGCAGGGCCTGCTGCTTGGCCGGGACCTGATCGGCCTGTGGAGCGAGCTCACCGCCGAGGACGGGCCCGCGGCCGAGGACATCGAGCAACTCGAGTCGGCCCGGGCGCGGATGGACCGTCTGGCCGAGCGCGCCCGGACCTTGAACTCCTAACCGGACAGGAACTCCTAGGAGGACAGCTCCCACACCGCGTGGGCGACGGCGTCGCTGTTCCGGTCCAGCGCGGTGTCGTCGATGTTGGATGTCGTGTCGCAGGAGGAGTGGTAGCAGCGGTCGAACGCCTGCCCCGACGTACCGCCCCACTTGGCCGCCTGTGCCGCCGTCTTGGCCCGGCTCGCGCCGGTGAACAGTCCGCCGACCGGCACGCCCGCGCTCTTGAACGGTGCGTGGTCGGAGCGGCCGTCGCCCTCGGTCTCTATCTCCGTGGGGACGCCGAGGCCGGTGAAGTAGTCCTTGAAGGTCTTCTCGATCGCCGGATCGTCGTCGTAGACGAAGTAGCCGGGGTTGGGCGAGCCGATCATGTCGAAGTTGAGATAGCCGCTGATCTTCGCCCGGTTCGCCGAGGACAGGTTGTTGACGTAGTGGCGGGAGCCGACGAGCCCCAGCTCCTCCGCGCCCCACCAGGCGAACCGCAGATGCTTGGTGGGCTGGTGGTTCGCGCGGGACACGGCCAGTGCGGTCTCCAGGACCGCCGCCGAGCCCGAGCCGTTGTCGTTGATGCCGGCCCCCGAGGTGACGCTGTCGAGGTGTGAGCCGGCCATGACGACCTGGTTGGTGTCGCCGCCCGGCCAGTCCGCGATCAGGTTGTAGCCGGTGCGGCCGGAGGACGTGAACTGCTGGATGGCCGTGGTGTAACCGGCCGCGTCCAGCTTGGCCTTCACATAGTCGAGCGAGGCCTTGTAGCCGGCCCGGCCGTGCGCCCGGTTGCCGCCGTTGGCGGTGGCGATGGACTGGAGCTGGGTGAGGTGCGCCTTGACGCTGGCCACGGGGATGTCGGGGGCGGCGGCCACTGCGGGTGCGGGGGCGGCCCCGGCTATGGATCCGCCGAGCAGGAGCGATGCGGCCGCGACGACGGCGGTGGCCGTGACGCGTCCGGGAACCGAGAGCTTCATGTGGGGGGCTCCGAATTCCTTGGGAATCACAGGGATTCCGTGATTCCGCAGTGAATGGGGTGCCTGGATGGTGAAGCTCTGGCTGACGCTCCGTCAAGAGCGCTATCAGGACAGGTGTGTTCGTATAGCGGGCGGCGGCGGGCAGATCACTGCACGCAGAACTCGTTGCCCTCGGGATCGGTCATCACGACCCACTCCCCGCCGGGCTCCTTCACCTCCCGCTGTACGCTCGCGCCCAGCTCCCGCAGCCGCTCGACCTCCTCCGCGCGCCGCCCCTTGCCGGGGTGCAGATCGAGGTGGAGCCGGTTCTTGACGGACTTGGCCTCGGGGACGCGCTGGAACAGCAGCCGGCGCCCCAGTCCGGCGCCGTTGTCCTCGTCGTACGGATCGTCCGGATGCCGTACGCCGACCAGGTCCCGGAAGGCGAGCCGGGCGTGGAACTCGATGGTCGCCTCGCGCGGCAGTACGCCGAGTTCGAGGAGGCGCTCGATGAAGGCGTTGTTGTCCTCGACCTCGTAGTGCAGCGCGGCAGCCCAGAAATCGGCCTGGGACTGCGGGCTGGCGCAGTCGATGACGAGCTTCCAGTGGATGGGTGTGGGAGTGCTCTCAGTCATGCGTCCACTTATAGCCGCGCATCCGGTCAGCGGCTGTCCTAAACGGCCTCCTGCCTGTCGTACGCCGCCCGCGCCGCCGCGATCTCCTGCTGATGCAGTTCCGTCCACGTCACCAGCGACTGGATCGTGGCGTGCAGCGTTCCGCCCAGCGGAGTGAGTTCGTACTCCACCCGTGGCGGGACGACCGGATGCACCGTCCGCTTCACCAGTCCGTCCCGCTCCAGCTGGCGCAGAGTCACGGTCAGCATGCGCTGGCTGATGCCGTCGATCTCGCGGCGCAGTTCGGTGAAGCGCAGCCGCCGGTTCTCCAGCAGGGCGATGACGAGCAGCGACCACTTGTCGGCCACTCGGTCGAGGATCTGCCGTACCTCGCAGCCCTCCCGGGTGTCCCACTGGAAGGGGTCGGCGTCGCCGTAGTCCACGGTGCTCTCGCAGTTACTCGGTGACTTCGAAGTGCCTTCTTCCATGTCACCCGATGCTGCCGCAGGCTGGAGGCGGTTACAAGAGGGAACCGACCCTCATGTGCGTAACCGGATTACCTCACTTCGCCTACCCGAGGAGTCCCCATGGGCACCCGTGCCTGGGCCCTGCTCTTCGTCCTCTGCGGAACGATCTTCCTGGAGGGCATCGACGTCGCCATGATGGCCGTCGCGATCCCGTCGATCCGATCCGATCTCGGCCTGTCCACGGGCACCGCGGCCTGGGTGATGAGCGGTTACGTGCTCGGTTACGCGGGCTTCACCCTGCTCGGCGGACGGGCCGCCGACCTGCTCGGGCGGCGCCGGATGTTCCTGCTCTGGCTGACCGTCTTCCTGGTCTTCTCGGGCCTCGGCGGGTTCGCGACCGAGGGCTGGATGCTGGTCGTCGCCCGGTTCGTCACCGGTGTGTCGGCGGCGTTCATGACCCCGGCGGCGCTGTCGCTGATCACGACGTCGTACGAGGAGGGGCCGCAGCGCAACAAGGCCCTGCTGGTCTTTGCCGGGACGGCCGCGGGCGGCTTCTCGCTCGGGCTCGTCATCGGCGGCCTGCTCACCCAACTCGGCTGGCGCTGGGTGTTCTTCGCGCCGGTGCTGCTGGCGGGCGCGCTGCTGGTCCCGGCGGTACGGCTCATTCCGCGGCAGGAGACAGTGGAGCAGGGCGCATCGCTTCAGGAAACGTCTCAGCAGGACCCGCCGTCGAAGACCCGCCGCGGCTTCGACCTGTTCGGCGCGCTCACCGCCGCCGGCGCGATGCTGCTGGCCGCCTACACCGTCGTACGACTGGAACACGCTCCGCACGGCTGGCCGCTGACCGTCGTGTCCGGTGCCGCCGCGCTGCTGCTGGCCGCCGCTTTCGTCGCCGTCGAACGGCGCAGTCCGGATCCGCTGGTCAGACTTGGCATCCTGCGCAGCGGGGCGCTCGTCCGTGCCGACCTCGGGGCGCTGTTGTTCGTCGGCGCCTTCTTCGGCTTCCAGTTCGTGGTGACGCTGTATCTGCAGGAGCTGCGGGGGTGGTCGTCGCTGCAGACGGCGATCGCTCTGGTGATTATGGGATGTGACATGGTACTGGCCCCGACGCTCACCCCGAAGCTCGTCGCCCGCTACGGCAACGCCCGCGTGATCGTCGCCGGCTTCGCCCTCGCGGTCGTCGCGTACGGGCTGTTCCTGCCGGTCGGCATGGACTGGTCGTATGCGGCGATGTTCCCGACGCTGATCATCGCGGGCACGGCGTTCGCGCTGGCGTACGGGCCGTTGACCATCGCGGCGACGGACGGGGTCGCCGAGGAGGAGCAGGGGCTGGCGAGCGGGCTGCTGAACACGGCGACGCAGTTCGGCTCGGCGATCGGGATCTCGGCGGTGACCGCGGTCTACGGCTTGGCGTCGACCGGGTCGGGGCCTGAGGCCACGCTGTCCGCGTTCCGTACGGCGCTCTGGGTGCCCGTCGTGATGGTGGTGCTGGGCCTGTTGATCTCAGCCCTGACCCTGCGCGCCGCCCGCCAGGCGTCGGCGGTGAGCAGCGTCAGCGCCAGCCAGACCAGCGCGAACCCGGCCCAGCGCTCGGGCGGCATGGCCTCACGGAAGTAGGCGACGCCGAGCAGGAACTGGAAGACGGGGGCCAGGTACTGCAGCAGGCCCAGCGTCGACAGGGGCACGCGGATCGCCGCCGCGCCGAAGCAGACCAGCGGCAGCGCGGTGACCACGCCGGTCGCGGCGAGCAGCGCCGCGTGCCCCGGGCCCTCGGTGGTGAACGTCGAGTCGCCCTGCGCGCTCAGCCACAGCAGATAGCCGAGGGCGGGCAGGAACTGGATCGCGGTCTCCGCGGTCAGCGACTCCAGGCCGCTGAGGTTGACCTTCTTCTTCACCAGGCCGTAGGTGGCGAAGGAGAAGGCGAGGATCAGGGAGATCCAGGGCGGGCGGCCGTATCCGATGGTCAGGACCAGGACGGCCGCGGCGCCGATGCCGACCGCCGCCCACTGCACCGGCCGCAGCCGCTCCTTCAGGAGCAGGACGCCGATGGCGATGGTGACGAGCGGGTTGATGAAGTAGCCGAGCGAGGCCTCGACCACCTGACCGTTGTTCACGGCCCAGATGTAGACGCCCCAGTTGACGGTGATCACGGCCGCGGCCACCGTGATCAGAGCGAGCCTGCGCGGCTGCCGCAGCAGTTCGCCCGCCCAGGCCCAACGGCGTATGAAGACCAGCGCGACGGCGACGAAGGCCAGGGACCACACCATCCGGTGGGCGAGGATCTCGACCGCGCCGGCCGGCTTCAGCAGGGGCCAGAAGAGGGGGACGAGCCCCCACATGCCGTATGCCGCGATGCCGTTCAGCAGTCCTATACGCCGCTCGCCCCTCGGCTCCCCGGTCACCGGCTCCTCCTTCATGCGTCGCTCGCCCGCACGAAGGTAGCGCCGAACGCCCCCGCATGTCATGTCCGTATCGCTATACGGTCATGACGCGCGGGGGCGTCAGATGCTCAGCCCTTGAGCGCGGCGGCGATCGCCTCGGACAGCGGGGTGGTCGGGCGGCCGGCCAGACGGGACAGGTCGCCGTTGACGAAGCCCAGCTCGCCCTTCTCGATGGACTGGTCCACGCCGGCCAGGATCGCGGCGAGCGGCTCGGGCAGCCCGGCGCCGGTCAGGATCCCGACGAGAGTGTCGGCGGGGACGGAGCTGTAGGCGATCTCCTTGCCGGACTGCCGGCTCAGCTCGGCCGCGTACTCGGCGAAGCTCCAGGCCGCGTCGCCGCTCAGCTCGTACGTCTTGTTCTCGTGCCCCTCGCCGGTCAGTACCCCGACGGCGGCGGCCGCGTAGTCGGCGCGCGAGGCGGAGGCGACCTTGCCCTCGCCGGCGGCGGCGACGACCGCGTTGTGCTCCAGCACCGGGGCGAGGTTCTCGGTGTAGTTCTCGTGGTACCAGCTGTTGCGCAGCAGCGTGTAGGGCAGGCCGGAAGCGAGGAGTACCTCCTCGGTGGCGCGGTGGTCGTCGGCGAGCGCGGCGGTCAGGCTGCCGGGGGCGCTGGTGTAGGCGAGGAGCGCGACACCGGCGGCCTTGGCGGCGTCGATGACGACCTGGTGCTGGCCGACGCGGCCCTTGTCGAACTCGTTGCCCGAGATGAGCAGCACCTTGTCGCCGGCCGCGAACAGGCCGTCGAAGGTCTCCGGAGCGTTGTAGTCGGCGACCGCGATCTTCACGCCGCGGGCCGCGAAGTCGGCGGCCTTCTCCGGGGTGCGGACGACGGCGGTGATCTGATCGGCCGGGACCTTCTCCAGCAGCTGCTGGACGACGTGGCGGCCGAGGTGTCCGGTGGCTCCGGTGACAACGATGCTCATGATGAAGAACTCCTTGTGGGGTGCGTTGGCACTAACCCTAGGGCCTGCACTAACTCTCCGAAAGTACCCACTTTGAAGTAAGGTACCGGCATGGCAGTAACCGAATGGCACCCCGACGGCGAGACGATGTGCCCGTACCGCCTGGTCCTGGAGCACGTCACCAGCAAGTGGGGCGTCATGATCCTCATCCAGCTCCTCGACGGCTCGCACCGCTTCAGCGAACTGCGCCGGGCGATCAGCCAGGTCCGCCAGGTCAGCGAGAAAATGCTCACGCAGACCCTGCAGACCCTGGAGCGCGACGGCTTGGTCCACCGCGAGGCCCAGCCGGTGATCCCGCCACGCGTCGACTACTCCCTCACCGACCTCGGCCGCGAGGCGGCGGAACAGGTTCGCGACCTCGCGCTGTGGACACAGAAGCGGATGGACGCGGTGCAGGAGGCGCGGGATGCGTATGACGCGGCGAAAAGGCAGGCCTGAGCAGGGATGATGCATACGGTCGTGGCCGGCTGACGCGCATGCGGGCGGCGCTCGAAGGGCACATGCAAGTCAGGGCGTACGGCTGTGGGCCGCGCGTCCACCCATGCGCCCCCTTTCCGCCTCCCGCGCCGCCTTGAGCTCCCGGCATGCTGGAAAATGGCACGCTCACCGGCGGCCGTAGGGCGCGACGCGGGGGTTCGCATTGGCCGTACAGGGTCCAGATATGCGAAGGATCGATTCTGCGAGGCGCGTGAGGACGGGGCGGGTGCGTACCCCCTTCCCGCGCCTTCCCCGGCACCGAGAGACCCCGTCACCTCTCCTGGCCGCTCAACTGGCAAGTGTGGCCAAGGAGTTGCACCGGGCGAACCTGATCCAGCTGCACCGCTTCTTCGTGGAGCAACTGGACCTGGCCATCGACGACCCGTCGCTCGGCGCCACCCTGGGCACCCTGGGCAGGCTCACCGAGGAGAAGCGTCGGCAGATGCTCTTCGCGAACCGGGAGTACGGCCTCCTCCTGCTGGGCTATCGAGTTGGCGCACTGAGTCGGGGTGAACTTCTCGGGACTCTGAAGATCCTCAGCAGAAACCCCATCTTCGCGGAGTACTGGGAGCGGACGGACAGGCAACGCGGCAACCTGCCACCGGAATCGCTGGAGGCACGGGTCGGCAGGGCCATCGACGCGATCATGGCCGAAAGGGACGATGATCTCGACGAATGGTGGGTCGTCGGATCGGGTGATGAATGATTGGCGTGGGTCACCTGATTGGATTTCCTTAGGTTCGGCGTGCGTAGTGATGCCGCTGTAGCGGATGACCCGTTACTGCGTGCTCCGAGAGGAGATCAGTACGTTGCACAGCGATGTCCAGTCTGTCTCTGTCAGGCGACGCCTCGGTGATTCCCCTCGCAAGAGGGGCTGTCTCACCCTCGAAACCTGCCCCGACCTTTTCGAACTGAGCGACGGCAACTTCGCCGTCATCGGAACCGATGTCACGGAGGCTCTCGACCCCTTGCTTCCGCCCGACGCCGGCCGCGCCGACTACGAGCGCATCGTCGTCATCACACGCGAGACCCTCCTGCGGGCCAAGCGGGACATCCCCGACGTCTGACACGAGGGCGGGGCCTGGATGTCGTACGACACCCAGGCCCCGAAGCCCCTGGAAACAGCCGTCAGCCCACGACCGTCCAGGTGTCGCCCCCGGCGAGCAGTGCCGCCAAGTCACCCTTGCCGTTCTGTTCGATCGCTGTGTCGAGCTGGTCGGCCATCTGGGTGTCGTAGACGGGCCGGTCGACGGAGCGCAGGACGCCGATGGGGGTGTGGTGCAGGGTGTCCGGGTCGGCGAGGCGGGACAGGGCGAACGCCGTGGTCGGTGAGGTCGCGTGGGCGTCGTGGACCAGGACCTGCGCCTCGTTCTGCGGCGTGACGGTCACGACCTTGAGGTCGCCGGTGTGCTCGTCGCGTACGACGCCCTTCGAGCCGTCGGCGCCGAAGCGGATCGGCTGCCCGTGCTCCAGCCGGATCACCGCCTCCTCGGCCTGCTGCTTGTCCTTGATCGCGTCGAAGGCGCCGTCGTTGAAGATGTTGCAGTTCTGGTAGATCTCGATCAGTGCCGTCCCCGGGTGGGCGGCTGCCTGGCGCAGCACTTCGGTGAGGTGCTTGCGGTCGGAGTCCACCGTCCGGGCCACGAAGGACGCCTCGGCGCCGATGGCCAGCGAGACCGGGTTGAAGGGCGCGTCCAGGGAGCCCATCGGCGTCGACTTGGTGATCTTGCCGACTTCCGACGTCGGGCTGTACTGGCCCTTCGTGAGGCCGTAGATCCGGTTGTTGAAGAGCAGGATCTTCAGGTTCACATTGCGGCGCAGGGCGTGGATGAGGTGGTTGCCGCCGATGGACAGCGCGTCGCCGTCGCCGGTGACGACCCACACGCTCAGGTCGCGCCGGGAGGAGGCCAGGCCGGTCGCGATGGCGGGCGCGCGGCCGTGGATCGAGTGCATGCCGTACGTGTTCATGTAGTACGGGAAGCGGGACGAGCAGCCGATGCCCGAGACGAAGACGATGTTCTCCTTGGCCAGGCCCAGCTCCGGCATGAAGCCCTGCACGGCGGCGAGGATCGCGTAGTCACCGCAGCCGGGGCACCAGCGCACTTCCTGATCGGACTTGAAGTCCTTCATGGACTGGCGGGCCTCGGCCTTGGGAACGAGCGAAAGCGACTCGATCGTGCCCGTGCCTTCCGTGGACGTCTCAGCCATCGAGGGCCTCCTTGAGAGCCGTGGCGAGCTGTTCGGCCTTGAACGGCATGCCGTTGACCTGGTTGTAGCTGTGCGCGTCGACCAGGTACTTCGCCCGGATCAGCGTGGCGAGTTGACCGAGGTTCATCTCGGGCACTACCACCTTCTCGTAACGCTCCAGCACCGCGCCGAGATTCCGCGGGAAGGGGTTGAGGTGCCGCAGATGGGCCTGTGCGATGGACTCCCCGGCCCGGCGCAGCCGCCGTACCGCCGCCGTGATCGGCCCGTATGTCGAGCCCCAGCCCAGGACCAGCGTCCGCGCGCCCTCCGGGTCGTCGACCTCCAGCTCCGGCACGTCGATGCCGTCGATCTTGGCCTGCCGGGTGCGGACCATGAAGTCGTGGTTGGCGGGGTCGTAGGAGATGTTGCCCGTGCCGTCCTGCTTCTCGATGCCGCCGATGCGGTGCTCCAGGCCCGGCGTGCCGGGGATCGCCCAGGGGCGGGCGAGGGTCTGCGGGTCGCGCTTGTACGGCCAGAAGACCTCGCTGCCGTCCTCCAGGGTGTGGTTCGGGCCCTGTGCGAACTGCACCCGCAGGTCCGGGAGGTCGTCGATGTCGGGGATGCGCCAGGGCTCCGAGCCGTTGGCCAGGTAGCCGTCACTCAGCAGCATCACCGGCGTGCGGTACGTCAGCGCGATACGGGCCGCCTCCAGCGCGGCGTCGAAGCAGTCGGCCGGCGTCTGCGGGGCGATGATCGGGACCGGGGCCTCGCCGTTGCGGCCGAACATGGCCTGGAGCAGGTCGGCCTGCTCGGTCTTGGTCGGCAGGCCGGTGGACGGCCCGCCGCGCTGGATGTCGATCACCAGCAGCGGCAGCTCCAGGGAGACCGCGAGCCCGATGGTCTCCGACTTCAGCGCCACACCGGGACCGGACGTGGTGGTGACGGCCAGCGAGCCGCCGAAGGCCGCGCCCAGGGCGGCGCCGATGCCGGCGATCTCGTCCTCGGCCTGGAAGGTCCGTACACCGAAGTTCTTGTGCTTGCTCAGCTCGTGCAGGATGTCCGAGGCCGGGGTGATCGGGTACGAGCCCAGGAACAGCGGCAGGTCCGCCTGGCGGGACGCGGCGACCAGCCCGTAGGACAGGGCCAGGTTCCCGGAGATGTTGCGGTAGGTGCCGACCGGGAAGGCCTTGGCGGCCGGGGCCACCTCGTAGGAGACGGCGAAGTCCTCGGTCGTCTCGCCGAAGTTCCAGCCCGCGCGGAACGCGGCGATGTTGGCGGCCGCGATGTCCGGCTTCTTGGCGAACTTGGCGGTGAGGAACTTCTCGGTGCCCTCGGTGGGCCGGTGGTACATCCAGCTCAGCAGGCCGAGGGCGAACATGTTCTTGCTGCGCTCGGCCTCCTTGCGGGTGAGGTCGAACTCCTTGAGCGCCTCGACGGTGAGCGTCGTCAGCGGCACCGGGTGGAGGCTGTAGCCGTCGAGCGAACCGTCCTCCAGCGGGTTCGCGTCATAGCCGACCTTCTGCATCGCCCGTTTGGTGAACTCGTCCGTGTTGACGATGATCTCCGCGCCGCGCGGCAGATCGGCGATGTTCGCCTTCAGGGCGGCCGGGTTCATCGCGACCAGCACGTTCGGCGCGTCGCCCGGGGTCAGGATGTCGTGGTCGGCGAAATGCAGCTGGAAAGACGAAACGCCCGGCAGGGTTCCTGCGGGCGCGCGGATCTCGGCGGGGAAGTTCGGCAGCGTCGACAGATCGTTGCCGAAGGACGCCGTCTCCGAGGTGAAGCGATCTCCGGTGAGCTGCATACCGTCACCCGAGTCCCCCGCGAACCGAATGATCACTCTGTCCAGCCGGCGGACGTCCTTCTCTCCTGCCGGTTTGCGCTGCTCTCCCACGACGGCTTCGTCGGCCTGCTCCGCTGGGCTGCTGACCTGGCTGGTCACTGAACTGGACCTCCCTCGAGGCGGCTGTCTGGGAACGGCCCTCCCGCAGGCCCTCCCAGGATCAACCCTACGTCCGTAAGGGGCACGCTCCCGCGGCCATTCGCATGATGGACGCCGCTTTGAGACGGTTCGCCGCCCTGACTTGTCATGATTTCCCGCCCCCCGGCGCTTCCCTCAAAGACGCTCCCCGTGCAGGTTTCGGTTCTAGCCTCGTTCCTTGATCTCGCGCCACGCTTGTGTCTCGCTTGCCGGACCCTTTCCTTGCCCCCCGATTATCTGACACGGCGTCAGACCCTCAGGAGTTCAAGTAGGTCAGAACCGCGAGTACCCGCCGATGGTCTCCGTCGCTCTGGGACAGACCGAGCTTCAGGAAGATATTGCTGACGTGCTTCTCGACGGCGCCGTCGCTCACCACGAGCTGCCGGGCGATCGCGGAGTTGGTCCGCCCCTCGGCCATCAGGCCCAGGACCTCCCGCTCCCGTGGGGTGAGTCCCGCGAGCACATCCTGCTTACGGGAGCGGCCGAGCAGCTGCGCGACGACCTCCGGGTCCAGGGCCGTACCGCCCTGGGCCACCCGGACCACCGCGTCCACGAATTCACGCACCTCGGCTACCCGGTCCTTGAGCAGATACCCGACCCCACGGCTGGAACCTGCCAGCAGTTCGGTGGCGTACCTCTCCTCCACATACTGTGACAACACGAGCACGCCCAGTCCGGGATGCGCCTTGCGCAACTGCACGGCCGCGCGAACGCCTTCGTCGGTGTGCGTCGGCGGCATCCGTACGTCGGCCACGACCACGTCGGGCAGCGATCCGGCCGCGTCCAGCTCGCCGATGGTCTTGATCAGCGCGTCCCCGTCCCCCACCCCGGCCACGACATCATGGCCCCGGTCGGTCAACAGCCGAGTCAGCCCCTCCCGGAGCAGCACCGAATCCTCGGCGATGACCACACGCACCCTGTCCTCCACGATCCTCGGCCCCCCACAGCCCAACAGCGCCCACCAAGACCCCCAGCATTCCAGCATTCGGTCCGGGCTGCGCCCACGCTGCGGAAATGGGGGAGGGAATGGCGGGTCTGCGGGGAAGGGGGGCAGTGTTTCGGCCGCCCGCGGCTGCGGACGGCCTGTTGTGTGTCTCCGGTTGTCGCGCGGCGAGGGGCGGCGCCGGCCCGGCAGGCGCCGGTTGGGGCCGTGCCGCCCAACTGCGCGGCCGTCCCGCCAAGCTGCGGGCATTCGTGCCGCCTAGGGCGGCACGGGTGGGCGCAGGCGGCGCCCCGTCAGCGCCGGGCTGCGCGACCCACCTCACGGCGCCCAGCCCCGCGGCACCCCGTCAGCGCCGGGCCACGCGACCCACCCCACCCCAGCCACGACGGAGCGGCGGCTGCGCAACCCACCCCCGCCCAGCCGCCGCGGCCCACGTCACCCGCTCACACACGCTCACACCCGCTCACTCCGCCACGGCAACTCCGCAGTCACCCGCGTAGGCCCCCCCACCGGCGAATCCACCACCAGAATCCCGTCCACCGCGTCCAACCGCTCGGCCAGCCCCGCCAGCCCCGACCCACCGGAGGTGTCCGCGCCCCCCACCCCGTTGTCCACGACCTGCAGCATCAGCCGGTGATCCACCCGCCACACATCCACCGCCGCCCACGTGGCCCGCGAATGCTTGCTGATGTTCTGCAGCAGCTCCGACACCGTGAAGTACGCGATCCCCTCGATCGCCGGCGCCGGCCGCTCCACCAGATCGACCTCCACCTGCACCGGCACCGTGCACCGGGACGCCACCGCGGACAGCGCCGCATCCAGCCCCCGGTCCGTCAGCACCGCCGGATGAATCCCCCGCGCCAGATCCCGCAGCTCCTGCAACGCCGTCTTCACCTCACCGTGCGCCTCGTCCACCATCCGCGCCGCGGCCTCCGGATCCTCCGTCAGCTTCTCCTTCGCCAGCCCCAGATCCATGGCCAACGCCACCAGTCGCGCCTGCGCCCCGTCGTGCAGATCCCGCTCGATCCGCCGCAGGTCGGCCGCCGCGGTGTCGACCACGACCCCCCGGTCCGACTCCAGCTCCACGACCCGCGTCGCCAGCCGCGACGGCCCGAGCAGCCCGTGCACCAGCAGCCGGTCCACCGTGGTCAGCGCCCGCACGATCCACGGCGTGGCCAGCGTGAACAACAGCCCGACCAGCGCCGTGACGGTGATCTCGAAGGGGTTGTCGAGGTAGACGTGGTGGGTCTCGTCGCCGTACAGCTGCAGGCCGTCCTGACCGCCGTACATCGGGAAGAGCCAGAACCACAGCGGATACGTCAGCAGCGACCAGCCGATCGCCCAGGCGGTCACGGAGACGACGAAGGAGAACACCGCCCAGGGCAGGTGCAGCACCGCGTACAGCAGCGCCCGCCACGACGAGCCGCTCTTGAGTACGGCCCCCATCCAGGCCATCGCGCCGGGCTTCCGCATCCGCAGCGGTTCGGGCGCGGCCACGTCGAGCCCCAGCAGCCCCCGGGCCCGCGCCCGCTCCAGCGACCCGAACAACCGGCACCCGGCGAGCCCCGCGGCCAGCACCGGAATCCCGAGGAAGGTGACCAGCAGGCCCGCGCCCAGCGACACCATCGTCACGGCGTAGGTGTAGAGCAGGATGCTGATCGGCAGGCTGAGCAGCACATACGTGAACTCGCGCCAGCTGCGCGCCTCGAACGGTGCCCGCAGCCCCGCCGGCAGCCGGTGCCGCCTGGTCTCGGCGGCGTACTCCGTGAGGTGTCCGGTGGGGTATCCGAGCCCGCTGTCGCGCTGGGCGTAGCCCTGTCCGTACTCCGTGGCCATCGGCGTCGTCCGTTCTACTCGGCCTGCTCGTCCTGTCGTACCGCGGCTGTGCCGCCGTACCCCCACACTGCTCTGCCGCAGTTCCGCGGACCATGGAGTCCGTCGGCCTCTTGAACGGGGGGTTTTCCCTACCCCTGGCTCCCGTGGCGTCCCTGGCTCTGCCGGCCGTCCGCCGGCACGCGGTCCCGCCACGGCAGTTCGGCCGTCACCGTCGTCGGGCCGCCGGCCGGCGAGTCGACGACGAACAGGCCGTCCACGGCGTCCAGCCGCTCGGCGAGACCGCTCACGCCGCTCCCGCGGTCGAGCGACGCGCCCCCGCGCCCGTCGTCCCACACCTGGATCAGCAGCCGGTTCTCCACCCTCCACACATCGACCGACGCGGTCCGCGCCCCGCTGTGCTTGCTGATGTTCTGCAGCAGCTCGGAGACGGTGAAGTAGGCGATGCCCTCGATCGCCGGGGCCGGCCGGGCGTCCAGGTCGGCCGTCACCTTCACGGGCACGGTGCAGCGCGAGGCGACGGAGGAGAGCGCCGCGTCCAAGCCACGGTCGGTGAGCACCGCGGGGTGGATCCCGCGCGCGAGGTCGCGCAGCTCCTGCAGCGCCAGCTTCACCTCGCCGTGCGCCTCCGCGATCATCCCCGCCGCGTAGTCCGGGTCCTCCAGCAGCTTCTCCTTGGCCAGACCCAGGCCCATGGCCAGATTGACCAGCCGCGCCTGCGCCCCGTCGTGCAGATCCCGCTCGATGCGCCTCAGGTCGGCGGCGGCCGTGTCGACCACGACCCCCCGGTCCGACTCCAGCTCGGCGATACGGCGCTCCAGCTCGTCCGAGGGCGACAGCAGCCCGCGCACCATCGCCCGGTCCGCGTTGGTCAGCCCCCGCGCGATGAACGGCAGCACCGGCCACAGCACGAACAGCGAGGCCAGCGTGATGGTGAAGGTGAGGATGCCCCAGGGCAGCCGGATGAAGTCGTACAGGACCGTGCGCCAGCCCACCGGGTCCTTCAGCGCCATCCACAGCCGCGCGAAGAAGCCGTTCCTGTCGCTGCGCAACGGCAGCGGACTCGGCTCGTCGACCCGCACTCCGAGCAGTGCCCTGGCCCGCTTCCGTTCCAGCTTGCCCAGCTGCCGAGCGCCCATCAGCCCGAGCGCGAGCAGCGGCAGGCCGATCACCGTGACGGTCAGCCCGGCGCCGAGCCACAGCACGGTGACGACGTAGACGAACCCGAACAGCGCGACCGGAAGGTTCAGCAGAAGGTGCGCGATCTCCTTCCAGGTCTGCGAGTGAAAGGCGAATTGAGCCGGCGGCAGGCGCTCGGCGTCCGGGGCCGTGGCGTCGAGGCGCGGCATGCCGGTGTCGGGTGTGCGTACGGTCATATGGGCTAGCGTGCCGCGCGGACGGCCGCCGCGCCATGAGGTCGGCCGCCGGGATACACGGGGGAAAACCCCACCCCTGTGGACCAACGCGTGAAGGCCTGCTTACCGTCGCTTTATCAGGGCCTAGACTCCCGTGCGTACAGATCGTCGAACGCAGGGTTCACGTGGGTCACGAGGTCAGGGAGTGAGGACGGACGTGCGCGATTCGACCGTCGTCGTCGCGGCGGACTACTTCCAGTCGTACTCGGTCGTGGGGCTGCTCGCCGTCATCGGCGTGCTGTTCGTCGCCGTCGCCTTCGGCGCCGGCCGACTGCTGCGGCCCGTGGTCCCCACCCCCGAGAAGCTCCTGACCTACGAGTGCGGCGTCGACCCCGTCGGTGAGGGCTGGGCCCACACTCAGGTCCGCTACTACGTCTACGCCTTCCTGTACGTCATCTTCGCCGTCGACTCGATCTTCCTGTTCCCGTGGGCGACGGTCTTCGCCGCGCCCGGCTACGGCGCGACGACGCTGGTGGAGATGTTCCTCTTCCTCGGCTTCCTGGCCGTGGGCCTGCTGTACGCCTACAAGAAGGGAGTCCTGGCATGGACGTGACTCCTTCTTCCGAGCCGGTCGTGCTGCCTTCCGAACCGGTTGTGCAACCTTCCGAGCCTGTTCTGCTGCCGGAGCCGAAGCGGCTGGGCGCGCTTGCCCGCCTCGCTCCCGAGCCGATGAAGGTCGTCCTGAACTGGGGCCGCCGCTACTCGCTCTGGGTCTTCAACTTCGGCCTCGCCTGCTGCGCGATCGAGTTCATCGCCGCGTCGATGGCCCGCCACGACTTCATCCGGCTGGGTGTCATCCCGTTCGCGCCCGGTCCGCGCCAGGCCGACCTGATGGTCGTCTCCGGCACGGTCACCGACAAGATGGCCCCCGCCGTGAAGCGCCTGTACGAGCAGATGCCCGAGCCCAAGTACGTCATCTCCTTCGGCGCGTGCAGCAACTGCGGCGGCCCGTACTGGGACTCGTACTCCGTCACCAAGGGCGTCGACCAGATCATCCCCGTGGACGTGTATGTGCCGGGCTGCCCGCCCAGGCCCGAGGCGCTGCTCCAGGGGATCATCAAGCTCCAGGAGAAGATCGCTCGAGAGTCGCTGGGGGAGCGGTACGGAACTGCTGCGGGGCGTCCGTCGGTAGCGGCTCTGCAGAGCGGGCTGGTGCAGCCGCCGGGGGTGTCTGCGCCGGGTGGCGGTGGCGGAAAAGAGGCCGATGGCGGTACCGCTACCGCGAAGGACGGCGATACGGGGGAGGCCCGATGACCGGTGCCGTCGGCTGGCTGCCCGCCCCCGCCGAGGAACTCTTCGGCCCGGAGGCCACGGCCGAGGAGTCGTACGAGGTCCTGACGGTCGACGTTCCGGCGTCGGCCTGGACCACGGCACTCCGGACCGCCCGCGACGAGCTGGGCTGCACCTACTTCGACTGGCTCAGCGCGGTCGACGAACCCGGCACGGGCTTCCGCATCGCGGCCCATGTCGCCGCCCTCTCGCCGGTACGACGCCTGCTGCTCCGTACGACGGTCCCGCACGAGGCCCCTGCCCTGCCCACCGCCATCGACGTGTACGCGGGCGCGGCCTGGCACGAAC
The DNA here is from genome assembly GCF_052245395.1 of Streptomyces sp. 4N124. Taxonomy (NCBI): domain Bacteria; kingdom Bacillati; phylum Actinomycetota; class Actinomycetes; order Kitasatosporales; family Streptomycetaceae; genus Streptomyces; species Streptomyces sp. 4N124. The sequence continues at coordinate 146,269 of NZ_JBQQBS010000017.1, read as the reverse complement.
GCGAGACCCACGAAATGTTCGGCGTCCACTTCGAGGGCCACCCGGCGCTGGACCACCTCCTCCTGCCGGAGACCTTCGAGGGCCATCCCCTCCGCAAGGACTTCGTCCTGGCCTCCCGCGTCGTCAAGGCCTGGCCGGGCGCGAAGGAACCGGGCGAGTCCGAGCACGGCGGCCCCAAGCGCCGCCAGATGCTCCCCCCGGGCGTCCCCGACCCCAACGAGTGGGGCCCTCAGAAGGGCCAACTCCCGCCCGCTCCGGCCCGCCCCGCACGGGGTGCGGCGGCGCGCGGCACGGGCGAACGTCCTGCGCGGGCCGCGGGTGCGGGTGCGGGGGAGCGTCCCGTACGTCGGACCCGTACGGCGTCGGAGGGCTCGGCGAGCCAGACGGCGACACCGGAGAGCGGCACAGCCTCGGCGGAGGGCACGCCTTCGGCGGAGGGCACGCCTTCGGCGGAGGGCACGCCCTCGGCTCCGCCGGCTACTTCGGCTCCCTCGGCTTCTCCGGCCCGGCCGCGTCGCTCGCGGAGCGTGGGCGAGGGCTCGGCCTCGCAGCGCACGCAGGCAGCGACGCCGGAGGGTGCGGCGGCAGAGGGCGCGGCAGCGACAGAGGGTGCGGCGCCGGCGGGTGCGGCGGACTCCGCCTCCGGCACGCCGCCCGAGGCTCCCCGCAGCGCGGACGCCCCCTGGCACCACGCCCGTCCCGCGTTCGACGAACCTGAGCCGGAGGGGGACGAGCCGACCGGGAAGGCCGCCCCGAAGTCCGGGGACGAGAACGCGGACGCCACCTCGGAAACCCAGGACCCCGAAGACCCCGCAGGAGGCCCGCAGTGAACGACGTGCTCGACGTCACCCTGCGACTCCTGATCGTCTTCGTCGTCTTCCTCACCTTCCCTCTGATCATCGGTCAGACGGAGCACAAGGTCATGGCCCATATGCAGGGCCGCCTCGGCCCCATGTACGCCGGTGGCTTCCACGGCTGGGCCCAACTCGTCGCGGACGGCGTGAAGTTCGCGCAGAAGGAAGACGTGGTCCCGGCGGACGCGGACCGCCGTGTCTTCCAGCTCGCCCCTGCCGTAGCGCTCCTCCCTTACCTCCTGGTCCTGCTCGCCATCCCCATCGGCCCGGGCGAGGGCGCGGTCGGCGAGGTCATCGACGCGGGCATCTTCTTCGTCCTCGCGGTGATGGGCGTAGGCGTCCTCGGCTCGCTCATGGCCGGCTGGGCCTCCGCCAACAAGTTCTCCCTCCTCGGCGGCCTGCGCACCGCCGCCCAACTCCTCGCCTACGAACTCCCGATGCTGCTCACCGCCGCCTCCGTGGCGATGGCGGCCGGCACGGTCTCCCTCCCCGGCATCCTCGACGCCTTCGAGTGGTGGTGGCTGCCCTGGCAGATCGTCGGCGCGATCGTCTTCTTCGTGGCGGGGCTGGCCGAACTGCAGCGCCCTCCGTTCGACATGCCGGTCGCCGACTCGGAGATCATCTTCGGCGCGTACACCGAGTACACCGGCCTCCGCTTCGCCCTGTTCCTCCTCGCCGAGTACGCCGGAATCGTCGTCCTGTGCGGCCTCACCACCGTCCTCTTCCTGGGCGGCTGGCACGGCCCCTGGGGCGCCGACGGCCTCGGCTGGGTCTGGACCCTGCTGAAGACGGCCGTCCTCGCCTTCATCGTGATCTGGCTCCGCGTGACCTACCCCCGCCTGCGCGAGGACCAGCTCCAGAAGCTCGCCTGGACCCTCCTCGTCCCCCTCTCCCTCGCCCAGATCGCCCTCACCGGCATCGTGAAGGTGGTGATCGAGTAACCATGGCTCCATTCCCCGGCAGCGGCCTCGCCAAGGGCCTGGCCGTCACCCTCCGCACGATGACCAGGAAGTCCGTCACCGACCAGTACCCGGACGCCCAGCCCGACCTGCCGCCCCGCACCCGCGGCGTCATCGGCCTGTTCGAGGAGAACTGCACGGTCTGCATGCTGTGCGCCCGCGAGTGCCCGGACTGGTGCATCTACATCGACTCCCACAAGGAGACGGTCCCGCCCGCGGCCCCCGGCGGCCGCGAGCGCAGCCGCAACGTCCTGGACCGCTTCGCCATCGACTTCGCCCTGTGCATGTACTGCGGTATCTGCATCGAGGTCTGTCCTTTCGACGCCCTGTTCTGGTCCCCGGAGTTCGAGTACGCCGAGACCGACATCCGCGAACTCACCCACGAACGCGACAAGCTCCGCGAGTGGATGTGGACGGTCCCCGCCCCACCCGCCCTCGACCCCGCCGCCGAGGAGCCCAAGGAAATCGCCGCGGCCCGCAAAACCGCCGACAAACTGGCAGCCGCACAGGCCGAACCACCCCCCACGCCTGAGGACGACCCCGGCACCGCCCAGCCGTCCGGGCCCACATCGCCCCCGACATCCGAGAGCGGGCCCGGCACCGCCCCGCAGGCGAAGCCGTCCGATCCCCAGGCCAAGCCCGCCGATCCCCAGGCGAAGCCCTCCGACCCGCAGGGAGGCGAGTCGTGATCCTCGCCTCGGCCGCCGCGTCGGCGCACACCACGACCACCGTCGCCGCCGACACGCACGGCTTTCTCTCCCCGACCGGCGTCGAGATCGCCTTCCTCCTCGTCGGCCTGGTCACCTTCGGCGCCGCCCTGGTCACCGTCACCACCCGGCAGTTGGTGCACGCCGCCCTGTGGCTGGTGGTGACCCTCGGCGGCCTCGCCGTCGAATACCTCCTGCTCACCGCGGAGTTCATCGCCTGGGTCCAGGTCCTCATCTACGTCGGTTCCGTCGTCGTCCTCCTTCTGTTCGGTCTGATGCTCACCAAGGCCCCCATCGGCCGCTCCCCGGACGCCGACTCGGGTAACCGCTGGGCCGCCCTCACGGTCGCCGTGGCCGCGGCCGCCGCCCTGGTCTGGGTCGTCGTCGACGCCTTCCGCACGACCTGGATCGAGCTGGACGGCCCGGCCGCCGGCTCCACCGAGGCCACCGGAGAGAGCCTCTTCCAGAACTGGGTCCTCCCCTTCGAGGCCCTCTCCGTCCTCCTTCTCGCCGCCCTGGTCGGCGCGATCGTCCTCTCCCGCAAGACAAAGGCGGACGCGGCGACCGGCCCGAACACCCCGAGCGCCGAGGGCGCCGACCCGGGCAAGGGGACCGGCAACAGCGCGGGAGCCCACAGCGGCACGGGAGCCGGCAACGCAGACGGCTCCGACAAGGAAGGTGTCCGCTGATGCACCTCGCCTACCCCGCCGTACTCTCCGCCCTCCTCTTCTGCACCGGCCTGTACGGCGTCCTCGCCCGGCGCAACGCGATCCTGGTCCTGATGTCCGTCGAGCTGATGCTCAACGCCGTCAACCTCAACCTCGTCGCCTTCGACGTCTGGCTCAGCAGGACCGCCGAGGAGACCCTGCACTCCGGCCAGGCGCTGACCCTGTTCACCATCGCCATCGCCGCCGCCGAGATCGGCATCGGTCTGGCGATCGTCCTCGCCGTCCACCGCAACCGCGGCACCGCGGACATCGACAAGCTCCGCGACACCGCCGAGGGCCACGAGCCCGAGAGCCCCGAGACCGACGGCCCGGCAGCCGGCGCGGCCGAGAAGGCTGAGGCCACCGCGTGACCACGACCACCCTCGCCGTCCTCGTCCCCCTCCTCCCGTTCCTGGGCGCGGCCGCCGGCCTGCTCCTGGGCCGTAGCGCTCCCGGCTTCGTCCGCCCGCTCGCCGTCCTGCCCGTCCTCACCTCCCTCGTCGTGGCTGTGCCGGTCGCCGTGCGCCAGGGCGGTGACGAGGCCGTGAACGCGGCCACCGAACTCACCCCCACGGGCTCGATCCCGATCGAACTCGCCCTGCACATCGACGGCTTCGCCGCCCTCGTCGCCGTACTGGTCGCCTTCGTCGCCTCCTGCGTGCAGATCTACTCGATGGGCTACCTGCGCGACGACCCGCGCTACCCCTCGTACGCCGCCCTCGTCTCCCTCTTCACCTCCGCGATGCTCCTCGTCGTCTACTCCGGCGACCTGATGGTGCTGCTGGTCGGCTGGGAGATCATGGGCATCTGCTCCTACTTCCTGGTCGGTCACTACTGGGAGACCCCGGAGGCCCGCGCCGCCTCCCTCAAGGCCTTCCTGGTGACCAAGCTCGGTGACGTCCCCTTCCTGATCGGCCTGTTCGCGCTGGCCACCGACGCCGGGTCCTTCCGGATCACCAAGGTCCTCGGGGCCGTGTCGACCGGCGCGCTCGACCATCCGACCCTCATCGCCCTGCTGCTCCTCGCCGGCGTCGCGGGCAAGTCGGCCCAGTTCCCACTGCACACCTGGCTCCCCGACGCGATGGCCGGCCCGACGCCCGTCTCCGCGCTGATCCACGCCGCGACGATGGTCGCCGCCGGTGTCTACTTCATCGCCCGTCTCCTCCCTGTCTTCGAGGCCTCGCAGGCCGCGATGGTCGTCCTCGCCGTCATGGCCGCCGTCACGATGGCCGGCTCGGCGCTGGCCGCGCTCGCCCAGGACGACATCAAGCGCGTCCTCGCCTACTCGACGATCGGCCAGCTCGGCTACATGACCGGCGCCCTCGCCGTCGGCGACCGCGGAGCCGCCGTCTTCCACCTCCTCACGCACGGCGCCTTCAAGGCGCTGCTGTTCCTCGCGGCCGGCGTGATCATCCACGCCGCCGGCACCAACTCGCTGGCCGCCATGTCCCGGATGCGCGACCTGCGCGACCGCGTCCCGGACGCCTACTGGACGATGACCGTGGCCCTCCTCGCGCTCGCCGCGATCCCGCCCTTCAGCGGCTTCTTCTCCAAGGAGTCCGTCCTCGGCGCCGCGGAGCACGTCACCACCGGCCACGCCGAAGGCGTTCCCGTCGCCGCGGGCTGGATCATCCTCGTCGCCGGCCTGCTCACGGCCCTGCTCACCGCCGCCTACGCGATGCGCCTGTGGCTGCTCGCCTTCCGCGGCCGGGGAGCCGAGGCCCCGGACCACGGCAGGCAGCCCCTCACCATGACCGTGGTGCTGTGGGTGCTCGCCGCGCCGTCACTCGCCATCGGCGGGCTGGCCTACCAGTCGCTGCCCGGCTGGTTCGACGGCGACGACCTGACCCCGACCCTCACCACGTCCATCCTCGGCACGGGCCTCGCCGTCGTCGGCGGACTCGTCACCTACGGAGCCTGGCAGCGCACCACCGCACTGGCGGCCCGCACACCGCTCGGCGCGGTCGCGGCCCACCCCGAGGGCGACGCCGGACTGGTCGAGGCCGAGGCCATCGCCAGCCACGCGCCCGCCTACGGAGACGTGGCCCACGCGCCCGATCCGGCCGACCCGGGCCGCCTCCTGCTCGGCCCGCTCCACCGTCACGCGGCCGTCGGCTTCCACCTCGACGCCGTGTACTCGGCACTCTTCGTCCGCCCGGTCCGGGCCGGAGCGACCCTCGTCCGGTTCCTGGACCGCGAGGTCGTCGAGACCTACGTACGCGGCGCGGGCACCCTGCCCCGCTGGCTCGGTGCCGCCGTACGACGCGCCCAGACCGGCAATGTGCAGACCTATGTGAGCGCGCTGCTCGCCGGCACCGTCGTCCTCGCGGTCGCCGCCGTCCTCGTCGCCACGGGAGCGTGAGCAGGCGTGATCGATATCAACGAGTCCGTGATGCAGTTCCTTCTGGCATTCGTCGTCGTCGGCCCGCTCCTCGGCGCCGCCGCCGCTCTCCTGCCGGCCCCGCCCGGGCTGAAGGGGAAGTCACCCGAGCAGGCCGTGCTGCGGCACGGCGTCACCGTGACCGGCGCGGTCCTCATCGCCGCGATCGTCCTCACGCTGGGCTTCGACCACGACCAGCCGTCGAAGATGCAGGCCAGCACGGACATCAGCTGGATCCCCGCACTCGACGTACGCATCCACCTCGGCATCGACGGCATTTCCCTCCCCCTTCTGGTCCTGACCGCGCTGCTGACCTTCCTCTGCGCGCTCTACTCCTACTTCAAGATGCCCGCGGGCCCGACCCCGAAGGCCTTCGTCGCACTGCTGCTCGTCCTCGAGTCCGGCACCCTCGCGACCTTCGCCGTCCTCGATCTGCTGCTGTTCTTCCTCGCGTTCGAGATGGTGCTCATCCCGATGTACTTCCTCATCGCCCGCTGGGGCGGCGAGGGCCGGACCCAGGCGGCCTGGCGGTTCATCCTCTACACGCTGCTCGGATCCGTGGTCATGCTGCTCGGCCTGCTCCTGATCGGAATCAAGGCGGGCACATTCGACATGGTGGCACTCGCCACTGACAACGGCCGGTCGCTGACCACATCCGTGCAGGTCATCGCCGTTTTGTCGATCGGGATCGGGCTCGCGGTCAAGACGCCGATGTGGCCGCTGCACAGCTGGCTGCCGGACGCCCACACCGCGGCGCCGACCGTGGGCTCGGTCCTGCTGGCAGGAGTCCTGCTGAAGATGGGTACGTACGGGTTCGTCCGAATCCTGCTGCCCATTACGCCCGACGGCTTCCGCACCTTCGCGCCGTACCTCGCCGCGTTCGCCGTCGTCGGGATCATCTACGGATCCCTGGCCTGCCTCGCCCTCGCCAAGCAGGGCGCGAAGGGCGATCTGAAGCGCCTCATCGCCTACTCCTCCGTCGGCCACATGGGCTTCGTCCTGCTCGGCATCGCGACGATGACACCGACCGGCGTGAACGGCGCACTGTTCGCCAACATCGCCCACGGCCTCATCACCGGCCTCCTCTTCTTCCTGGTCGGCGCGCTGAAGGACCGCACAGGCACGACCGACCTCGACACCCTCGCCGACAAGACCGGCGCGGCCCTCTACGCCAAGACACCCCGCCTCGGCGGTCTGCTCGCCTTCGCCGCGGTGGCCTCGCTCGGGCTGCCGGGCCTCGCCGGATTCTGGGGCGAGATGCTGGCGCTGTTCGGCGCGTTCGACCCCGCCGACGAACTCAGCCGCCCGGCGTTCCTCACCTTCATGTCGATCGCCGCGTTCGGCACCCTGCTGACGGCCGCGTACCTGCTCGTCGTGGTCCGCCGGGTCTGCATGGGCGTCGTCCCGCAGGAAGCTCCGCAGCTCGCCGACGTCCAGACGTACGAGTTCGCGGCCTGGACCCCGCTCGTCGCCCTCACCGTCATCGCCGGGCTGTGGCCGAAGGCCCTCCTCGGCCTGACCGACCCGGCCGTGCAGCAGCTCCTCGCAGGAGGCACCCGATGAGCGCCCTGGCCCAGCCACTGGCCGAGTCCCTCGTCCAGTCCGTCGACTGGCTCGCCATCGCGCCGCCCACCGTCGCGGCAGTCGTCGGACTCGTCGTCCTCGTGGCCGACCTGTTCCTCGCGGATTCCCGGAAGGCGCTGCTCGGCTGGGTGTCGGTCGCGGGCCTCGCCGCCTCGGCCGCCCTGCTGCTGCCCCTCCTGGACGGCGACCGCAGCACCTTCTGCCTGACCGGCGCCCCGGACATCTGCAGCTATACGGCCGACCGCTTCACCCTCGTCATCCAGTTCCTGGTCCTCGGCGGCGCCCTCCTGGCCGCCCTGTTGTCGGTGACGGCCCTGAAGGACGCCAACAAGGGACTCCCCGAAGGGGAGTTCTGGTTCCTGCTGCTGTCCTCCGCGGCCGGCGCCGCCCTCCTGCCCGCCTCCCGCGACCTGGCGACCCTCATCGTCGCCCTGGAAGTCGCCTCCCTGCCCGCCTTCGCCCTCGTCGGCATCCGCCACGGCGACCGGAAGTCCTCCGAGGCGGCCCTGAAGTTCTTCCTGTCCTCGGTGACCGCCACCGCGGTCAGCCTCATGGGCATCAGCTTCGTGTACGCCTCCACCGGCACCCTCTACCTCACCCAGATCGCCGAGCGGATCCAGGACGTCGACGGACAGCTCGACACCCTCGCTCAGACCGGGGTCGTCCTCACCCTCGTCGGTTTCGCCTTCAAGACGGCCGCCGTGCCCTTCCACTTCTGGGTGCCCGACACCTACATCGGAGCGCCGCTGCCGGTCGCCGCCTATCTGTCGGTCGTCGGCAAGGCCGTCGGCTTCTCCGGCCTGATCCTCGTCACGGTCATCGCGCTGCCCTCGTACGCCGACGTCTGGGGCCCGGCACTCGCCGCGCTGGCCGCCCTCACCATGACCGTCGGCAACGTCGGCGCCCTGCGCCAGCAGGCCACGCGCGCGTACAGCGCGGTACGACTGCTCGCCTGGTCGTCCGTCGGCCAGGCCGGCTATCTGCTGGTTCCGATCGCCGCCGCCGCGTACTCCGACGACGCCGAGAAGTCCATCGGCTCCACCGTCGCCTACGCCCTCATGTACGCCGCCGTGAACCTGGGCGCCTTCGCGGTGGCCGCACTGGTGGGCCGTACAAGATCCCTCAACCGCATCACCGACTACCGCGGCCTGTACGCGAAGAACCCCATCTCCGCCCTCCTCCTGGCGTTTTTCCTGCTCTGCCTCGCCGGACTGCCCCCGGGCATCATCGGCCTCTTCGCCAAGGTCACCGTCTTCTCCGCGGCCGTCGACGCGGGCCTCGGCTGGCTCGCCGTGGTGATGGCCGTCAACGTAGTGATCGCGCTGTTCTACTACCTCCAGTGGACGGCCCTGCTCTTCCGCGCCCCGGAGGGCGAGCCCGTCGAGCACCGGGTGCCCGCACCCGTCACCGCAGCGATCACCATCACCGCGGTACTCGGCATCGCCCTCTCCGGAGCGCCCCAGGTGGTCCTGCGCTTCGCCGACACGGGCCTCTTCTGAGCACACGCACCTCACCCGGACGGCCCACGCCCGCCGCCGCACGGACAAGGGAACTAGTCCCCCTCGCCTGGCGTTGACCAGTACGGGAGGGTCCACTGGACGTGACACCACGGCACCAGTGGCTTCGGATATCGACAAGCAAAGGGTTCCCCTGCCGCACCACTTGGAGGGCGTACCGTGCACCGCCGGCACAACGGGCTCAGGACCGCAGTACTCCTCGGGGGACTGTCCGCACTCATCATCGTCATCGGCAGCCTTTTCGGTCGCATGGGGCTCGTCGTCGCGGTCGTGATCGCCCTCGGGACCAACGCGTACGCGTACTGGAACAGCGACAAGCTCGCGCTACGCGCGATGCGCGCCCGCCCGGTGAGTGAATTCGAGGCCCCCGCCCTGTACCACATGGTCCGTGACCTCTCCACCCAGGCCCGCCAGCCCATGCCCCGTCTGTACATCTCCCCGACGGAGGCGCCGAACGCCTTCGCGACCGGCCGCAACCCACGCAACGCGGCTGTGTGCTGCACCGAAGGCATCCTGCGCATCCTCGACGAGCGCGAGCTGCGCGGCGTCATCGGCCACGAACTCAGCCACGTCTACAACCGCGACATCCTGATCTCGTCGGTCGCCGGCGCGCTCGCCTCGGTGATCATGTTCCTCGTCAACTTCGCCTGGCTGATCCCGATCGGCCGCTCCGATGACGACGACGGCCCCGGCCTCCTCGGCATGCTGCTGATCATGATCCTGGGCCCGCTCGCCGCGACTCTCATCCAACTGGCTATCAGCCGCTCCAGGGAGTACGAGGCGGACGCGTCCGGCGCCCAGCTCACCGGCGATCCCCTGGCCCTCGCCAGCGCCCTGCGCAAGCTCGAGATGGGCACCAAGCAGCTGCCGCTGCCGCCCGAACCCCGGATCGAGACGGCGAGCCACATGATGATCGCGAACCCCTTCCGCCCAGGTCAGGGATTCTCCAAGATGTTCTCGACACATCCGCCGATGGCGGAACGCATCGCCCGGCTCGAGAAGATGGCAGGTCGCCCCCAGTGAAGACAATCCTCAACGTCATCTGGCTCGTCCTGAGCGGTTTCTGGCTGTTCCTCGGCTACCTGCTCGCGGGCGTGCTGCTGTGCATCACCATCATCGGCATCCCATTTGGCATTGCCGCGTTCCGTATCGGCGTCTACGCCCTGTGGCCCTTCGGGTACACGACGGTCGAGCGCCGCGACGCCGGCGCCCCCTCCTGCGTCGGCAACGTCCTGTGGCTGGTCCTCGCGGGCTGGTGGCTCGCCCTGGCCCACATCGTCACCGGCCTCGCCCTGTGCATCACGATCATCGGCATCCCGTTCGGCATCGCCAACTTCAAGCTCATCCCGGTGTCGCTGCTTCCGCTGGGACGCGAAATCGTGTCGACGGACCAGCCGTTCTCGTCACGCTGGTAGGGCGGAAGCAGCAACCGGTCCGGTAGGGCAGAAGCGGCAACCGGTGCGGTAGGTAGGAGGCGGCAATCGCTTCACGTCCGACCGCTGGTTATCCACAGCCCGACGGTTGTCCACAGCCTCGCCCGATTGTCAGTGGCGGCTTGCATCATGAACCCATGACCGAGATCGAGCAGTTGCTGACACGGGTGGCGGCCAAGGCACGCAACACCCACCCGTGGGGCTGGACTTCACTCCCCGAGCCCGTGGACACGGCCACCCTGTCCCGCGCCGAGGCCGCCCTGGGCTTCTCTCTGCCCCCGCTGCTCGCCGACCTCTACCTGCGGATAGGAGACGGCGGATTCGGCCCGGAGTACGGCCTGCTGCCTCTCTTCGACAACCCGCCCGCCGGCGAACCCGCCGCCGTCGAGCAGTACCTCGCCAACCGCGCCACCGGCCGCAAGGATCCCGACTGGCCGTGGCCCGAGGGCGTCCTGCCGATATCTCACTGGGGCTGCGCGATGTACACGTGCGTGGACTGCCGCACCCCGGAAGCCACCGTCCTGCTCTTCGAGCCGAACGCCGACGACAGCGACCACGCCTGGTTCGTGGACGCCCCCAGCCTCACGGACTGGCTGCACGCCTGGGTCGAGGGCACGGGTTGGTATGCCGAGATGAACGAAGAGCTGGAGCTGGCCCCTTGGGCAGACTTCCGCATACGCACGGCGACGCCGATGCCGTAACCCGCCGCCTCGCAAGACCACGTGGCGCACCGCGCACCTACCGCCGGGCCCCCAGGACCGCGCACCTACCGCCCGGCCAACTACCGCCCGGCCACCCACCGCCGCCGTACGCCATACGCCGCCACACCCACAGCCAGCACGCCCGCACCCACGACCACCGAAACCAGCGGCAACGCGAACGCCAGCACCACACACCCGAGCAGCCCGACCGCCGGCACCACCCGGGTCAAGGGAGCCGATCCGAGCGTCCAGGCCGACGCGTTGGCAACCGCGTAGTAGACCAGCACACCGAAGGAGGAGAACCCGATCGCGCCGCGTACATCCACCGTGGCGGCCAGGACCGCGACCACCGCGCCCACGGCCAGCTCCGCCCGGTGCGGCACCCGGAAGCGCGGATGGACGGCCGCCAGCGCCCCGGGCAGATGCCGGTCCCGCGCCATCGCGAGCGTCGTACGCGAGACACCGAGGATCAGGGCGAGCAGCGAACCCAGCGCGGCCACGGCAGCACCCACCCGCACTACCGGCACCAGCCCCGGAACCCCCGCCGCCCGCACCGCGTCGGCCAGCGGCGCGGCCGCGTCGCCCAGATCGCCCGCCCCCAGCACAGAAAGGACAGCCACCGCGACACACGCGTACACGACCAGCGCGATGCCCAGCGCCAGCGGGATGGCACGGGGGATGGTGCGCGCGGGATCCCGTACCTCCTCACCGAGGGTCGCGATCCGCGCATACCCGGCGAACGCGAAGAACAGCAGACCTGCCGCCTGAAGCACCCCGCCCAGACCATCGGAGGCCCCGATGTCCAGCCGTCCGGCGTCGGAGTCCCCGGAGCTCAGGCACACGACCACCACGGAAGCGAGGACAGCCAGCACGACAGCCACGATCACCCGGGTCAGCCAGGCGGACTTCTGGACCCCGCCATAGTTCACCGCGGTCAGCGCCACCACGGCCGCGACCGCCACGGCGTGCGCCTGCTCCGGCCAGACGTACGCGCCCACGGTGAGCGCCATCGCCGCACAGGATGCCGTCTTGCCGACCACGAACGACCAGCCGGCGAGATAGCCCCAGAACTCCCCGAGCCGCTCGCGCCCGTACACATACGTGCCGCCCGAGGCCGGATACAGCGCGGCCAGCCGCGCCGACGACATGGCGTTGCAGTAGGCGACCACGGCGGCGACGGCCAGTCCGAGCAACAGCCCGGACCCGGCGGCGTGCGCGGCGGGCGCCAGGGCGGCGAAGATCCCGGCTCCGACCATCGAGCCCAGGCCGATGAGCACGGCGTCCCCCACACCCAGGGTGCGCCGTAGCTCGGAGCTGGAAGATGTCACGCCCCGCACCCTACTGATCAGTGCAACCGCCGGGTGCACCGCTGACGTCCTCTCCATCAACAAGGCACGAACACACGCGCGACGAGTACAACCGGCCCGGCAGGACCCAAGTCACAGCGCAGGGACAGTGCGGGCACAGCACGAAGGGGCAGGTTCACGGCATGACCATCGTTGGCTGGATCATCCTGGGACTGTTGGCCGGAGCCATCGCCAAGTTCCTGCTGCCGGGCCGTGACCCGGGCGGCTTCATCGGCACGACCGTGATCGGCATCGCGGGCGCGTTCATCGGCGGCTGGATATCGGCCCGTTGGCTGGACCACCCGATCACCAAGGACTTCTACGACACCACCACCTGGGGCGCGGCGATCGGCGGCTCCCTGGTCCTGCTGATCGCCTACCGCCTCCTGTTCGGCAACTCGCGCGACTGAGCGCACCCCCGACCGCAGCCAGCAGGCGAGAAGGGTGGGCACCGCTCGGTGCCCACCCTTCCTCGTACGGCGTCGCAGGCGCGACTTACCGGTAGTTCACGAACTGCAGCGCGAAGTCGAAGTCCTGGCCCTTCAGCAGAGCGATGACGGCCTGCAGGTCGTCACGGCTCTTCGAGCTGACCCGCAGCTCCTCGCCCTGCACCTGGGCCTTCACGCCCTTCGGACCCTCGTCGCGAATGATCTTCGCCACCTTCTTCGCGTTCTCCTGGGAGATGCCCTCCTCGATCGACGCGAAGATCTTGTACTCCTTGCCGGACAGCTGGGGCTCGCCCGCGTCCAGGGCCTTCAGCGAGATCCCGCGCTTGATCAGCTTGGACTGGAAGACGTCGAGGACAGCCTTCACCCGGTCCTCGGAGTTCGCCTCCATCAGGATCTTGTCACCGGACCACGAGATCGAGGCACCCACGCCCTTGAAGTCGTAGCGCTGCGAGATCTCCTTGGCGGCCTGGTTGAGGGCGTTGTCGACCTCCTGCCGCTCGACCTTCGAGACGATGTCGAAACTGGAGTCGGCCATGTCCTGTGGCTCCTTGTATCGGGGTGCGTATCGGGTGCGTATCGGCGTACGTGGGGCAGCCGCCGAGCCCGGCGTCGTCCCGGGCCGCATCCGCATAAGCCTAGCCACCCACCGTCCCCCGAGCGCCGATCAATCGGGTGGCGAAGCACCCCTGTCCATCGGGTATTGTTTACGTCGTTGCCAGCGAGCACCGCCGCAAAGCGGTTCGAACGGCAGCAACCCCGGCGGTGTGCCCGAGCGGCCAAAGGGAGCAGACTGTAAATCTGCCGGCTCAGCCTTCCCAGGTTCGAATCCTGGCGCCGCCACAGTTGAAACGAGACCCCCTCCGAACTGCGGAAACGCACGCGGAGGGGGTCTCTTCGTTGTCAGGGCGCTTTCCCGGGGCACACTGGCCCCATGTCCACTCCTCGCAGACGCTGTCCCGAATGCCGGCGTGAGATCGCCGTCGTTGCGGGGAGGTTTGCGCGGCACGATCCGCCGGGGGCGCGGGAGAGTGGGGAGCTGGTGTCCTGCTCCGGCTCACGCAGATTGGCGGAACTCGGGGCGACCCAGCCGTCGTTGGACGGGTACGTCGTCCCCGAGTTTCCTGGGCAGCTGCCGCTCTTCTGAAGGGCGCGGGTCTGCTTCGACCCCGCAGCCGCCCTCAGTTGCCCGCCACCGACTTCACCGCGACCGCCACCGGCGCCGACCCGCTGACCAGCTCCAGGGTCAGGCCCGCCGTCGCCGGAGTGTCCACGAGTTCCGCCAGCACGGCGGCCACATCGTCGCGCGGGATCGCGCCGCGGCCCGTGTGGGCCTCCAGGCGTACGAGACCGGTACCGGCGTCGTTCGTGAGCATGCCGGGGCGCAGGATCGTCCAGTCGAGGGCGTCGAGGCTCTGGACGTGCGCGTCGGCCTCGCCCTTCGCGCGCAGATACACGTCGAAGACCTCGCTCCCCTCATGCGCCGGGTTCGCGCCCATCGACGACACGACCACATGGCGTCGTACGCCCGCCCGCACCGCCGCGTCCGCGAACAGGATCGCCGCGTCCCGGTCCACCGTGTCCTTGCGGGCCGCCCCGCTGCCCGGCCCCGCGCCGGCTGCGAAGACCGCCGCGTCCGCGCCCTGCAGATGGGCCGCGGCCTCCTCGACCGAGGCCGACTCCAGGTCCAGCAGGATCGGTTCGGCGCCGGCCTCCCTCAGATCGTCGCCCTGTTCGGCGTGGCGGATGATCCCCGCAACCTCGTCTCCGCGCGCGGCGAGCAGTCGCTCAAGCCGCAGCGCGATCTGACCATGACCCCCAGCGATGACAATGCGCATGCTTCCGACCGTACGCCCGGACGGCCGCCCACGCCGCACGACTTCAGCCACGCCCCACGGCGCGCACTCCCAGGATCGTGCGCCGGGTGCCTACCGATGCCTCACGCTCCGCATCCCACAGCGCTCACACCACAGTCACGCGCCCCACAGCAGGGCGCACACAACACCCGCGCACGCCCCGATCCCGCACCCAATCCCACCACCCCACCCCTCACGACAACTCCCCCCGCCCCTGCCGAGGCAAGCCCAGCTCCACCGCCACCGTCGAGTTGCAGTACTCCCGTACCGCGCTCGTCCGTGCCACCACGCGCCCCCGGTGCACCACGATCCGGCTGTACGCCAGTGACAGCGCGCTCGCCAGCCCGTCGCCCCGCACCGCGAGCAACTCGGCCGGGAAGCCCGCCTCCACACGGACCTCGGGCAGGCCGAGCACCGCACGAGCGGTCGTGCTCACCGCGTCGTAGGCGTCCTCAGGCCGCAGCCCGTAGCGCGAGGCGAGCAGATACGCGGCCTCCAGGGGGTCGCCGCGGCCGACCGGGTTGGAGACGTCACGGAGTGAGCCGCTGCCCGCGGCCACTCGTACGCCGGCCGAGCGCAGCAGCCGTACCGGAGCGGTGCCCCGGCGCTCCACGCCCCCGCAGCTGCCCTGGGGCAGGCACGCCACCGTCACTCCGGCCGCGGCGAGCTGGTCGGCGGTACGGGAGGCCACCTCGGAGGGCAGCCGGCCGAGACCCCCGCACGGGCCGAGCGTGACCCCGGGGCGCAGCCCGCCGGCCATGGTCGCCAGACGGGCCAGACGGGCCGGGTCGGTGGCGTCCGTGTGCAGGTCGACGGGGCAGCCGTGCTCGGAGGCGACCTCCAGGACAGCCTCGACGTAGCCCGTCGGATCGGGGTCCAGGTCCGGGCAGCCGCCCACCACGGAGGCGCCCATCTTCGCCGCGTCCCGCAGTATCGCGAGCCCGTCCGCGCCGGCACGGCCGGTCAGCACACGGGGCATGGCCACCGTCATCAACTCGGTGAGCCCGCGCAGCGCACGGCGGGCCTGCAGTACGGCGCCCAGCGCGCCCAGCCCCTGCACGTCACCCACGCGCACGTGCGCACGCAGCGCGGTCGCCCCGTGCCCGAGCTGCAGCAGCGCGGCCTCGGTCGCCCGGCGCTGGACGTCCTGGGGGTCGTAGGAGACCGGACCGCCCTCGTCCGCCGACAGCGCGGTGTCGGCGTGGGCGTGCGGCTCGGCCGGGGCAGGCAGCAGCAGATAGCCGCCGAGGTCCACGCGCGCGCCCGGGCCGGGCGAACCGTCCGCCGTCAGGCTCCCGGCGGTACCGACCGCCTCGATGCGCTCGCCGCCCAGCCGTACGTCCACGGTCCGGCCGTCGGTGAGGCGCGCCCCGCACAGCAGCAGGGAGGCCGATTCGGTCTGCCCGGAAGAGCCCGCTGAACCCGACGAGCCCGAAGCGGACGACGACGAAGGGGGCGGCTGCGGCTGGCTGTCGGGCATCGCGCTCCAGTGGCTCGGGGACTGCGCGGGGGACGCAAGATCACACAGAGTGAGTCGAGCCTAGGGTGGCGATCCGCGCGCGACGCGCAGGAGCGCAATAGTCGTACCGGCGTGGTCCGCCGAACGGGAGAGGCGCGCGGGGAACGCTTCACGCGCGCGTGGCGGACCTGCGTTCGGGCGGGAAGGGTGCCGCGAAACGGATTTGGGTGAACGGCTGCCGAGCGTGTAATGTCTTCATCGCTCGCCCCAATAGCTCAGTCGGTAGAGCGTCTCCATGGTAAGGAGAAGGTCTACGGTTCGATTCCGTATTGGGGCTCCGGTGTGGGAGGTTCTCGCCGCGAGGCGGGAACCGATCACATCACAGCGGTGTAGCTCAGTCGGTAGAGCAAGCGGCTCATAATCGCTGTGTCACCGGTTCAAGTCCGGTCACCGCTACTGACAGTAGCCGATTGTGGGGTCGGTCCTTCGATCGGCTACTCTTTTATGCGTTCACCGTCCCATCCGTTCGTCAAGGAGCACTCACGTGGCTGCCACCGACGTCCGCCCGAAGATCACGCTGGCCTGCGTGGAGTGCAAGGAGCGGAACTACATCACCAAGAAGAACCGGCGTAACAACCCGGACCGACTGGAGATGAAGAAGCACTGCCCGCGTTGCAACGCGCACACCGCGCACCGCGAAACGCGATAAATCAGGCTCGTACGACGAGGCCGTCCCCACATCGGGGGCGGCCTCGCGTCGTTCCACCAGCCGGAACCGACCGGTAACCGCTCGGACGGCAGCAACGGCGACAACGGCAGCAGCAGGACCAGCTGAACTATCAGGAGGTGCCGAGCCCATGGCGCTCGACCAGTCCTTCGTGGGGCGGACCTATCCGCCCACCGACCCCTATGAGGTGGGCCGGGAGAAGATCCGCGAGTTCGCGGAGGCCGTGGGGGACACCAACCCGGCGTACACGGACCCGGAGGCCGCCAAGGCGCTCGGTCACGCCGATGTGATCGCCCCGCCGACCTTCGTCTTCTCGATCACCTTCAAGGCCGCGGGACAGGTCACCGCCGACCCCCAACTGGGCCTGGACTACAGCCGGGTGGTGCACGGCGACCAGAAGTTCTCCTATGTCCGCCCGGTGCGCGCAGGCGACCGGCTCACGGTCACGTCCACCATCGAGGCGATCAAGTCCATGGCGGGCAACGACATCCTGGACATCCGCGGCGAGGTCCACGACGAGGCGGGCGAACACGTCGTCACCGCCTGGACCAAGCTCGTGGCGCGCGCCGCAGAGGAGGACTGAGAGTGACCGCGAAGATCTCGTACGAGGATGTCGAGGTCGGCACCGAGTTGCCGGCCCAGTCCTTTCCCGTGACCCGCGCCACCCTTGTTCGGTACGCGGGCGCCTCCGGGGACTTCAACCCGATCCACTGGAACGAGAAGTTCGCCAAGGAGGTCGGGCTGCCGGACGTCATCGCGCACGGCATGTTCACCATGGCCGAGGCGATCCGCGTGGTCACCGACTGGACCGGCGACCCCGCCGCGGTCGTCGAGTACGGCGTCCGCTTCACCCGGCCCGTCGTCGTCCCGAACGACGACCAGGGCGCCACGATCGAGGTCGCCGGCAAGGTCGCGGCCAAGCTCGACGACAACACGGTCCGCGTCGACCTGACGGTCACGAGCGCCGGGCAGAAGGTGCTGGGGATGTCGCGCGCGGTCGTCCGGCTGGCCTGAGCACGGTCATCAGTAAGGGGCGTCCGCCATTGCGGCCGCCCCTTACTCATGACCCTTGACGTAGTTAGTGATTGAGTACTAACTTACTCACATGGTCAGGATGAGCGCAGAAGAGAGGCGCGAGAGCGTCATCCGTGCGGCGATGACCGAGTTCGCCCTCGGTGGCTATCACGGCACGTCGACCGAGGCGATCGCCAAGCGGGTCGGCGTCTCGCAGCCGTATCTCTTCCGGCTCTTCCCGGGCAAGAAGGCGATCTTCCTGGCGGCGGCCGAGCGTTGCGTCGAGGACACCATGCGGACCTTCGGGCAGGCCGCTGAAGGTCTGCACGGCGAAGAGGCCCTTCATGCCATGGCGAACGCGTACACCAAGGTCATCGCGGATCACCCTGAGCAGCTGTTGATGCAGATGCAGATGTACGTCGCCGTGGGGGCCGCCGAGAAGGAGGGTGACCACGAGTTCGGCGCGGCGGTACGGGACGGCTGGATGCGCCTGTGGGACACCGTTCATCTGCCGCTGGGGGCCGACGTCAACGAGACGACGACCTTCATGGCGTACGGGATGCTCGTCAATTGTCTGGTGGCCATGGGTTTCCCGCCCGAGCACCGGGTGTGGGAGGGGCTCTATCCCTCCGCGCGGGCCAAGGGTCGACTCGAGCACTGAGGCAGGGAAAGCCTGCCCAGGCGATTCTCCATGACCGCAAAAGTTAGTAATCAATTACTATCTACAACACGTGATCACCCTCTGGGGGAGAGATGTCACAGCAGACCGCACGTCGTGGAGAGGCCGTCTGGGCCCTCGTCATCACCAGCCTCGCCGGATTCATGGCGTCCCTGGACAACCTCGTCGTCACCACCGCGCTGCCCTCGATCCGCAAGGATCTCGGCGGAGCGCTGGACGACCTGGAATGGACCGTGAGCGCCTACACGCTCACCTTCGCCGTGCTGCTGATGTTCGGCGCGGCACTCGGCGACCGCTTCGGCCGTCGCCGGCTCCTCATCATCGGCCTCACGATCTTCACCGGCGCGTCCGCGGCCGCGGCCGTCGCCCCCGGCATCGACAGCCTCATCGCCGCCCGCGCGGTCCAGGGCGTAGGCGCCGCGATCATGATGCCTCTGACGCTCACGCTGCTCACAGCGGCCGTTCCCGCCGCGAAGCGCGGAATGGCGTACGGCATCTGGGGCGCCGTCAACGGACTCGCCGTCGCCTCAGGACCGCTGATCGGCGGCAGCCTCACCGAGCACATCTCCTGGCAGTGGATCTTCTGGCTGAACGTCCCGCTGGGCCTGGCCCTGCTGCCGCTCGCCCGCCTCCGCCTCGCCGAGTCCCACGGCACCGGCTCCCCGCTCGACGTCCCCGGCACCCTGCTCGCCAGCGGCGGCCTCTTCGGGATCGTCTACGGCCTGGTCCGCGGCCCCGCCGACGGCTGGACCGCCCCCTCCGTCCTGACCGGCCTGTTCGCCGGATCGGCGCTGCTCGTCGGCTTCATCGTCTACAGCGCCCGCGCCAAGAACCCCATGCTCCCGATGCGGCTGTTCCGCTCCCGGGCGTTCTCCGGGATCAACGCCGCGAGCCTGCTGATGTTCCTGGGCATGTTCGGCTCGATCTTCCTGCTCAGCCAGTACATGCAGGGAGTGCTCGGCTACTCGCCCACCGAGGCGGGCCTGCGCATGCTGCCCTGGACGGGCATGCCAATGCTGGTCGCGCCCATCGCCGGCATCCTCTCCGACCGCATCGGCGGCCGCCCCGTCGTAGCCACCGGCCTCTTCCTCCAGGCAATCGGCCTCGGCTACCTGGCCTCCGTGGTCACAGCGGACGCCTCCTACTCCATCCAACTGCCCGGCCTGATCATCAGCGGCATCGGAATGGCCCTCTACTTCGCCCCCGCCGCCAACCTGGTCATGTCCAGCGTCCGCCACAGCGAGCAGGGCATGGCCTCCGGCGCCAACAACGCCCTGCGCGAGGTCGGCGGCGCGCTCGGCATCGCCATCATGGCGTCGATCTTCTCCGCCCAGGGTGGCTACGAGACAGGACAGACCTTCGTAGACGGCCTGCGCCCCGCCCTGGTCACCGGCTCCGCAGTGGTGGCCCTGGCCGGAATCGCAGCGCTACTGATCCCGACGAGGCGCTCCACGCACCCCCAGCAGCCGATACACACCGAGGAGCGGGCCCTGGAACCGGCCGCAGGCTGACAAGGAGACGGCCCCACCCACCGGGTGGGGCCGTACGCGAGGCACCCGGGCCGCCCCGCACCCGGCGTCGGTGCCGGCCCGGGGTGGGTCGCGCAGCCCGGCGCTGACGGGGCGCCGCCTGCGCCCACCCGTGCCGCCCCAGGCGGCACGCATGCCCGCAGCTTGGGCGGGACGACGGCCTGCCGCCTGCCGGGTGGGCACCGCCCTCGCGGCACGCATGCCCGCAGCTTGGCGGGACGGCAGCCCGCCGCCTGCCGGGTGGGCGCCGCCCCAGGCGGCACGCATGCCCGCAGCTGGGGCGGGACAGCAGCCCGCAGCTGGGCGGGACGGCAGCCCGCAGTCGCCCACGCGCCCCGACGGCCCGGCGTGCTGCGGCGTATGCCACCACGCACCCGCGGTCGCCCGCGGCCCCGACCCCACCACCAACCGAAGGCGCTACACGCACCCCCACACACCCGCACCCCCCGCCGGGAGGCATCACCACCGAAGCCCCCACCCACCGTCTCGTACTCTTGAGCCCGTGCAGGAACTCCACGACGCCCCCCTGGCCCCCTTGACCACCTTCCGCCTGGGCGGCCCCGCCACCCGCCTGGTCACCGCGACGACCGACGCCGAGGTGGTCGCCGTCGTAAGGGAAGCCGACGACAACGGAACGCCCCTGCTGCTCATCGGCGGCGGCTCGAACCTGGTCATCGGCGACAAGGGGTTCGACGGCACGGCCCTGCGCATCGCCACACAAGGCTTCGAAATCAACGGGACCACCCTCGAACTGGCCGCCGGCGAGGTATGGACCGACGCCGTCGCCCGCACCGTAGAAGCCGGACTCGCCGGCATCGAGTGCCTGGCCGGCATCCCCGGCTCGGCAGGCGCGACCCCGATCCAGAACGTCGGCGCGTACGGCCAGGAGGTCTCCTCGACGATCACCGAGGTCGTCGCCTACGACCGAACGACCCGCGAGACGGTCACCCTCCACAACACCGACTGCGCCTTCTCGTACCGCCACAGCCGCTTCAAGGCCGACCCCGAGCGCTACGTCGTCCTACGCGTCCGCTTCCAGTTGGAGGACGCCGACGGCCTCTCCGCCCCCATCAAGTACGCCGAGACGGCCCGTGCCCTGGGCGTGGACCCCGGCGACCGTGTGCCCCTCACCGCCGCCCGCGAGACCGTGCTCAAGCTCCGCACCGGCAAGGGCATGGTCCTGGACCCCGAGGACCACGACACCTGGTCCGCCGGCTCCTTCTTCACCAACCCGATCCTCACCGACGCGGAGTTCGCCGAGTTCCACGCGCGCGTGCGCGCCCGGCTCGGCGACGGCGTGGAGCCACCCGCCTATCCCGCAGGCGACGGCCACACCAAAACCTCCGCCGCCTGGCTGATCGACAAGGCCGGCTTCACCAAGGGCTACGGCACCGGCCCGGCCCGCATCTCCACCAAGCACACCCTCGCCCTCACCAACCGCGGCGAGGCGACCACCGAGGACCTCCTCGCACTGGCCCGCGAGGTCGTCGCGGGCGTTCGCGAGAAGTTCGGCATCACGCTGGTCAACGAACCGGTGACCGTGGGCGTGACCCTGTAAGGATCAGTAGGCGACACCCACCCCCTGCTTCACCGTCCCCGGCTCGTCCGCCATCGCCAGCATCGCGTGCGCCACGTCCGCGCGGCCGATGAAGCGGCCCTTGGCCGGAGTGCCGCCGACGACCGTGCGGTACCTCCCGGTGAGCGGCTTGTCCTGGAGCCGGGGCGGTCGCACCGAGGTCCAGTCGACCGCGCTGCGGGCGAGCTCCGCCTCCATCTCCCTGAGGTCGTCGTAGACGTCCTTGAGGATCGCGGAGACCAGACCGCGCACGGCGCGGTCGAGGGGGCCGTCGCGCTCCGGGGCGGGCCCGAGCGGAGCCGCGCTCACCACCAGCAGCCGCCGCGTGCCCTCCGCCTCCATGGCCCGCAGCACCGCGCGCGTGAGGCGGGCGGCGACACCGGCGTCCTTACGGCTGCGTGCGCCGAGGCCCGAAAGGACCGCGTCCCGGCCGCTCACCGCGGGGCGTAGCGCTTCCGGGTCGGTCAGGTCCGCCCGGAACACCTCCAGGCCCGCGCCCGCCACGGGAAGCCGCGCGGGATCCCGTACGACCGCCGTCACCTGGTGCCCGGCGGTCAGCGCCTGCCGGACGATCTCCTGCCCGATGCCGCCGGTGGCTCCGAAAACCGTGAGGTTCATGGCTTCTCCCGTCTCCGTGTTCCGGGTGGGTGAGTGTTCACTCACCTGTCGGACTCCAGAGTGGGTAAGTACTCACCCACCCGTCAAGCCCGGTAAGGTCCGCCCTCGTGGAATCCGTGCAGAAACCCGCCCGCGTCCGCATCCTCGACGCCGCCCACGAGCTGATGCTCACCGTCGGCCTGGCCCGCGCCACCACCAAGGAGATCGCCAAGGCGGCCGGCTGCTCGGAAGCCGCGCTCTACAAGCACTTCGCGAGCAAGGAGGACCTGTTCATCCGCGTCCTCGCCGAGCGCCTGCCCCGCCTGGGCCCCCTGCTGACCAGCCTCGCCGCCGAACCGGGCCGGCACACGCTGGAGGAGAACCTCACCGAGATCGCCCGCCAGGCCGCCCTCTTCTACGAGCAGAGCTTCCCGATCGCCGCCTCGCTGTACGCCGAGACCCAGCTGAAGCGACGGCACGACGACGCGATGCGGCAGATGGGCATGGGGCCGCACAAGCCCATCGAGGGACTGGACGCCTACCTCCGCGCCGAGCAGGACGCGGGCCGCATCCGCGCCGACGCCGACACCTTCGCGGCCGCGTCCCTGCTCCTCGGCGCCTGCGCCCAGCGCGCGTTCGCCTACGACGCGACACCGGAAGGCGTACGGCCGCCCCTGGACGACTTCGCCCGGCGGCTCGCCCGCACGCTCCTGGCCGGCGTCACCGCGTGAGGCGCCACCGCGTGAGCTACGCCGCCAGCCAGTCGTCGACGCCCGACAGCAGCTTGCGCCGCACATCCTCCGGCGCCGCGGACGCTCGTACCGACTGGCGGGCCAGCTCGGCCAACTCGGCGTCCGTGAAGGCGTGGTGGCGACGGGCCAACTCGTACTGGGCGGCCAGCCGGGAGCCGAAGAGCAGCGGGTCGTCGGCGCCCAGCGCCATCGGGACACCCGCCTCGAACAGCGTCCGCAGCGGGATGTCCTCCGGTTCCTCGTAGACGCCGAGGGCGACATTCGACGCCGGGCACACCTCGCAGGTCACCCCCCGGTCGGCCAGCCGCTTCAGCAGCCGCGGATCCTCCGCCGCCCGCACACCGTGCCCGATCCGGTTCGCGTGCAGGTCGTCCAGGCAGTCCCGCACCGACGCCGGGCCGGTCAGCTCACCACCGTGCGGAGCCGACAGCAGGCCGCCCTCGCGCGCGATGTGGAACGCGCGGTCGAAGTCCCGCGCCATGCCCCGCCGTTCGTCGTTCGACAACCCGAAGCCGACCACACCCCGCTCCGCGTACCGCACCGCCAGCCGGGCCAGCGTGCGGGCGTCCAGCGGATGCTTCATCCGGTTCGCGGCCACCAGCACCCGCATCCCGAGCCCGGTCTCCCGCATCGCCGACTCCACCGCGTCCAGGATGACCTCCAGCGCCGGGATCAGACCGCCCAGCCGAGGGGCGTACGACGTCGGGTCGACCTGTATCTCCAGCCACCCCGAGCCGTCCTTGATGTCCTCCTCCGCAGCCTCCCGCACCAGCCGCTGGATGTCCTCGGGCTCCCGCAGACACGAGCGCGCGGCGTCGTACAGCCGCTGGAAACGGAACCAGCCCCGCTCGTCCGTCGCCCGCAGTCTCGGCGGCTCCCCGCTCGTCAGTGCCTCGGTCAGCGCCTCGGGCAGGCGCACCCCGTACTTGTCGGCCAGCTCCAGCACGGTGGTGGGCCGCATCGAGCCGGTGAAGTGCAGGTGCAGATGGGCTTTCGGCAGCTCAGAGACATCACGTACACGCTCCATCCCAGGATCCTGCCGTACGTTCCCGCCCTCCCGGTAGCGCTTTCCCCGTTAGTGGTCTTGCTCGCACAAACGAATGGGGCACATACCGAAGTCGGTATGTGCCCCAGGCCGGAAAGGAACCGTCAGTCGCGGGCCTCCGCCAGCAGCTTCTGGATCCGCGAGACACCCTCGACGAGATCCTCGTCACCCAGGGCGTACGACAGCCGCAGATAGCCCGGGGTGCCGAAGGCCTCGCCGGGTACGACCGCGACCTCGGCCTCCTCCAGGATCAGCGCGGCCAGCTCGACCGAGTCCTGCGGGCGCTTGCCGCGGATCTCCTTGCCGAGCAGACCCTTCACCGACGGGTACGCGTAGAAGGCGCCCTCCGGCTCCGGGCACACCACGCCGTCGATCTCGTTGAGCATCCGCACGATCGTCCTGCGGCGCCGGTCGAAGGCCTCGCGCATCTTCGCGACCGCGTCCAGGTCGCCGGAGACCGCGGCCAGCGCCGCCACCTGGGCGACGTTCGACACGTTCGACGTGGCGTGCGACTGGAGGTTCGTCGCCGCCTTCACCACGTCCTTCGGGCCGATGATCCAGCCCACCCGCCAGCCCGTCATGGCGTACGTCTTGGCGACCCCGTTGACCACGATGCACTTGTCGCGCAGCTCGGGCAGCAGCGCGGGCAGCGACACGGACGCCGCGTCGCCGTACACCAGGTGCTCGTAGATCTCGTCCGTCATCACCCACAGGCCGTGCTCCGCGGCCCAGCGGCCGATCGCCTCGGTGTCCTGCTCGCTGTAGACCGCGCCGGTCGGGTTCGACGGGGAGACGAAGAGGACGACCTTCGTCTTCTCCGTGCGCGCCGCCTCCAGCTGCTCCACGCTCACCCGGTAGCCGGTCGTCTCGTCCGCGACGACGTCCACCGGCACACCGCCGGCCAGCCGGATCGACTCCGGGTACGTCGTCCAGTACGGCGCCGGGACGATGACCTCGTCACCCGGGTCGAGGATCGCGGCGAAGGCCTCGTAGATCGCCTGCTTGCCGCCGTTGGTGACCAGGATCTGCGAGGGGTCGACCTCGTAGCCGGAGTCGCGCAGCGTCTTCGCGGCGATCGCGGCCTTCAGCTCGGGCAGGCCGCCCGCGGGCGTGTAGCGGTGGTACTTCGGGTTCTTGCAGGCCTCGATCGCGGCCTCGACGATGTAGTCCGGGGTCGGGAAGTCGGGCTCGCCCGCGCCGAAGCCGATCACCGGACGCCCGGCGGCCTTGAGGGCCTTGGCCTTGGCGTCCACGGCGAGGGTGGCGGACTCGGAGATCGCGCCGACTCGGGCGGAGACCCGGCGCTCGGTGGGAGGGGTTGCAGCGCTCATGGGCCCCATCGTTTCAGACCGGAAACCTGCCCGGCACGCGGGTTTCACGGACTGAACAACACCGGGCCGATCGCTGAACAAGCGTCCGGAACCGCCCCGCGGCCAGGGTGATCTTCAGCCACGCCGTCACTGACAAAGCCCCTACGGGCACTTTCTGTTCGACGCCCGGCCGCAGAACACGTACACTCTCACCTCGTTGGCCTCATACGGGCTGCGCTCACCCGGTGCACACCGAGCATCCGGGCGGATGCGGTACGTTTGGGGAGAACCAAAGGGTCGTAGCTCAATTGGTAGAGCACTGGTCTCCAAAACCAGCGGTTGGGGGTTCAAGTCCCTCCGGCCCTGCTACACACACCTTCGCCAGGATGTGTGCGCATGTACGTACAAGCAGCAATGCGCCGTGCGGCTCAGACCGGGCGCGGCACGGCCACGACCCGGAATCAGGTGAGGACGAATGACGGACGCCGTGGGCTCCATCGACACGCCTGATGCCCAGGACGAGACGCCGAAGAAGCAGGGCCGCAAGGGCGGCAAGCGCGCAAAGAAGGGCCCGCTGAAGCGGCTCGCGCTCTTCTACCGCCAGATCGTCGCGGAACTCCGCAAGGTCGTCTGGCCCTCGCGCAACCAGCTGACGACGTACACGACCGTCGTGATCATCTTCGTCGTCATCATGATCGGTCTGGTGACTGTGATTGACTTCGGACTAGACAAGGCCGCCAAGTACGTCTTCGGCTGAGCCGAAAGCGAAGGGCGCCGTACCCGGCGCCCCTATTCGCGCGTTCCACCCCATGTATCCAGGAAGAAGCAGCCACCGTGTCTGACCCGAACGTGAACGACGCCATCGAGCCGGTCGAGTCCGTGGAAGACGAGCTCGAGATCGTCGAGGGTGCCGACGACGACCTGGACGAGGTCGAGGCTGCCGACGCCGCCGAGGGTGAGCCTGCCGAGGAAGCCGCCGTACACGTCGACGACGAGCCGGAGGCTGACGCCGAGGCCGAGGCGAGCGAGGAAGAGGCGACTGAGGAAGAGCCGGCCGAGCCGGTCGACCCCGTCGCCGCCCTGCGCGAGGAGCTGCGCACGCTGCCTGGCGAGTGGTACGTCATCCACACCTACGCCGGCTACGAGAACCGCGTGAAGACCAACCTGGAGCAGCGCGCCGTCTCGCTGAACGTCGAGGACTACATCTTCGCGGCCGAGGTGCCGCAGGAAGAGGTCGTCCAGATCAAGAACGGCGACCGCAAGACGATCAAGCAGAACAAGCTCCCGGGCTACGTCCTCGTCCGCATGGACCTGACGAACGAGTCCTGGGGCGTCGTCCGCAACACCCCCGGCGTCACCGGCTTCGTGGGCAACGCCTACGACCCGTACCCGCTGACCCTGGACGAGATCGTCAAGATGCTCGCCCCCGAGGCCGAGGAGAAGGCCGCCCGCGAGGCAGCCGAGGCCGAGGGCAAGCCCGCCCCGCAGCGCAAGGTCGAGGTCCAGGTGCTGGACTTCGAGGTCGGCGACTCGGTCACCGTCACCGACGGCCCGTTCGCCACGCTGCAGGCCACCATCAACGAGATCAACGCCGACTCGAAGAAGGTCAAGGGCCTCGTGGAGATCTTCGGCCGGGAGACGCCGGTCGAGCTGTCCTTCGACCAGATCCAGAAGAACTAGCACCTTCTGGACGTACGCCTTCCGAACAGGTCAGACAGGCTGCTGAAGCCGGTCTGACCTGCTCGGTTTTTGGCCGCGCAGGGATACCCGTTATCGTTGTGCGGTATGCCTCCATCCGGATGATCGGGTGGCAGGCGATCACCTCTCACTAGGACCCGGAGAGAGCAATGCCTCCCAAGAAGAAGAAGGTCACGGGGCTCATCAAGCTCCAGATCCAGGCCGGTGCCGCCAACCCGGCGCCGCCGGTCGGCCCCGCGTTGGGTCAGCACGGCGTGAACATCATGGAGTTCTGCAAGGCCTACAACGCCGCGACCGAGTCGCAGCGTGGCTGGGTGATCCCGGTGGAGATCACGGTCTACGAGGACCGTTCCTTCACCTTCATCACCAAGACTCCGCCGGCCGCCAAGATGATCCTCAAGGCCGCGGGCGTGGAGAAGGGCTCCGGCGAGCCGCACAAGACCAAGGTCGCCAAGATCACCGAGGCGCAGGTCCGCGAGATCGCCACCACGAAGATGCCCGACCTCAACGCCAACGACATCGACGCCGCCGCGAAGATCATCGCCGGTACCGCCCGTTCCATGGGCATCACGGTCGAGGGCTGAACCCCAACCTCCAGCAGCAGAAGTGGCGGGGCCTGCTCGGCCCGGACCACGACTCCTAAGAATCCCCAGGAGCAGTAGTGAGCAAGCGCAGCAAGTCTCTCCGCGCTGCGGACGCCAAGATCGACCGGGAGAAGCTCTACGCCCCGCTCGAGGCCGTCCGTCTCGCCAAGGAGACCACCACGACCAAGTTCGACGGCACCGTCGAGGTCGCCTTCCGTCTGGGTGTCGACCCGCGCAAGGCCGACCAGATGGTCCGTGGCACCGTGAACCTCCCGCACGGCACCGGCAAGACCGCCCGGGTCCTGGTCTTCGCGACCGGCGACCGTGCCGAGGCCGCGCGTGCCGCGGGCGCCGACATCGTCGGCTCCGACGAACTGATCGACGAGGTGTCGAAGGGCCGTCTGGACTTCGACGCCGTCGTCGCCACCCCGGACCTCATGGGCAAGGTCGGCCGCCTCGGCCGTGTCCTCGGCCCGCGTGGTCTGATGCCGAACCCGAAGACCGGCACCGTGACCCCGGACGTGGCCAAGGCCGTGACCGAGATCAAGGGCGGCAAGATCGAGTTCCGCGTCGACAAGCACTCGAACCTGCACTTCATCATCGGCAAGGCGTCCTTCGACGACACCAAGCTGGTGGAGAACTACGGCGCCGCGCTGGAGGAGATCCTCCGTCTGAAGCCGTCCGCCGCCAAGGGTCGCTACATCAAGAAGGCCGCCATCACCACCACGATGGGCCCCGGCATCCCGGTCGACCCGAACCGCACCCGCAACCTCCTCGTCGAGGAGGACCCGGCCGCGGTCTGAGCCCCACCGGCTCGCTGACGTCCGGCGACGGGCCCCACACCTTCCGAGGTGCGGGGCCCGTCCCCTTTTCGCGCTCCGCTGGGTTAGCGTGCGAGCAGGGCAACGCACGGGGGTGGAACGCATGAAGAGGACTACGGCACACTGCCTGGCCCTCACGATCGCGCTGACGACGGCGACCGGCTGCACCTCCTCCGACGGCCCCGACGAGGACGCCCAGGACCGCACGCCGCCCCGCGCCCTCCTCGCCGCCCTGCGCTCCGTGGAACGCTCCACCGACGGCGCCGACTCGGCCAAGGTGGAGTCCACCACCGTCATGGGCAGCGAACTGTCCCTCGACGCCGACGGCGCCCTCGGCTGGGGCGACGGCCTCACCGGCACCCTGACCATCACCTACACCGGCGGCACCACGGCCGAGACCATGCGCGACCTCGGCGTCACATCGATGGAGGCCCGCTACCTCCCCGACGCCTACTACGCCCGGATGGGCGACACGTTCGCCGAGCAGACCGGCGGCAAGCACTGGATCCGGTACGCCTACGACGATCTGGACGACCTCGGCGGCGGCGCGGCCGCGAACTTCGCGGACCAGATGCGCAGCGCCACTCCCAACCAGTCGGTGAAGCTTCTGCTCGCCTCCGGGGACGTACACAAGATCGGCGAGGAGCAGGTGCGCGGCAAGCACACCACGCACTACTCCGGCACGGTCTCCGTGGGCGACCTCGCCGACGCCGAGCTGAAGGAGCTGCTGCAGCAGGCCGGCGTCACCACCCAGACCGTCGACATCTGGGTCGACGACCAGGACCTGCTGATCAAGAAGATCGAGCAGGGCCGGCTGGCGACCGGTCACCTCACCCAGACCGCGTACTACAGCGACTACGGCGTGCAGGTCACCGCCGCCGAGCCGCCGGCCTCCGACACCGAGGACTTCAAGGAACTACTGAAGAAACAAGGCGGCAGCGCCTCCTGAACCCCAGGGAATTCAGCAGCCCCTTGAAGCCCGCTGGGATACGCTCGCGAGGTTGTGAATCGGCCGTGTGTTCCTTGGGGGGAATCGATGAAGACTGCTTTACGCCGTTCCGCGCGACGCCGGGCGACGGGCACCGGACTTGCCGCGCTGCTGCTCGCGGGGGGCGCCGTCGGCTGCGGCACCGAACAGTCGCCGGAGATGACGCCGGTGGCCGCCGTCGCCAAGGCCGCAGAGAAGACGGAGGAGATCACCTCCCTGAGCTATCGGATGCGCGGCGAGGTACCGGGCGACGGCCGGGTCGAGGCCGAGGCCGCGATGCGCATGGAGCCGATGGCGATGAGCATGAAGATACGGATGCCCGACGACCCCGAGATCAAGGGCGCCGTCGAGATGCGCATCGTCGGCAAGGCGCTGTACATCGGCGGCGAGGCGATGGCCAAGCAGATGGACGGCAAGAGCTGGATGAAGATCGACGCCCCCGAGTCGGGTGGCGGCAAGCATCGGCTGGGCGCCGAGACGGCCGGTGTCGCTCAGGCCGAGCGGAACCCGGCCGCCGAATCCGCCTTCCTCACCGGCGCTGACGACGTCACCGAGGTCGGCACCGAGACGATCGACGGGGTGAAGACCACCCACTACAAGGGCACGCTCACCCTCGACGACATGCGCGAAAGCCTCAAGGACGAGGACAAGAAGACGCGCGAGCGGCGCGAGAAGAGCCTCGAACAGTACGAGGACATGGGCGTCGACAAGCTCACCATGGACATGTGGGTCGACGGTGAGGACCACACCAAGCAGTTCCGCATGCGTGGCGACGCCGACAAGGGCACCCTCGACATGACCGTCACCTTCTCCGACCTCAACGAGCCGGTCACCGTCCAGGCCCCGCCCGCCAAGGACACCATGGACCTCGGCGAGATGATGAAGGAACTCGGGAAGGCCTGAGCCTCGTACGACCGGATTTGCCTGACGGCGATCCGGTCACGTACTCTCCAACAGAAGCCAAAGACCGCTGGTCGTTGCTGTGCGCTCGCGAGAGGGTGCGGTGGCCGAAGGATCCGCTGAATGGCGGACGACCCGCGCAGGTGACTGTGGAAGTGCTCCTGGAATGCCCGTGTCTCATGGGAATTCTGGTCGAGCTACGCCCCGTGCGCCTGCGCCGGGGCGTTTCGTTTACCCCAGCCCCTTCCGAGCGGTCCTCAACACCCGGAAGGAGGCCGACGCTCTATGGCAAGGCCCGACAAGGCTGCCGCGGTAGCCGAGCTGACGGAGCAGTTCCGCAGCTCGAACGCCGCCGTGCTGACCGAGTACCGGGGTCTCACCGTGGCGCAGCTCAAGACGCTGCGCCGTTCGCTCGGTGAGAACGCCCAGTACGCCGTGGTGAAGAACACGCTGACCAAGATTGCGGCCAACGAGGCCGGGATCACGACGCTCGACGACCTGTTCAACGGTCCGACGGCGGTCGCCTTCGTCACCGGTGACCCGGTGGTGTCGGCGAAGGGTCTTCGTGACTTCGCCAAGGACAACCCGAACCTCGTCATCAAGGGCGGTGTCCTTGACGGTAAGGCGCTGTCCGCCGACGAGATCAAGAAGCTCGCGGACCTCGAGTCCCGCGAGGTTCTGCTCGCCAAGCTGGCGGGTGCCTTCAAGGCCAAGCAGACTCAGGCTGCCCAGGTCTTCCAGGCGCTTCCGTCGAAGCTCGTCCGCACCGTGGACGCGCTTCGCGCCAAGCAGGACGAGCAGGGCGGTGCCGAGTAACTCGGCTCGCGAAATGACCACCGCCTGAGGCGGAGGTCGTAGCGGGCCGAACGTACGCCCGCCAGACATGTACATCACGGCACCAGCCGAAAATTAGTGGAAGGAAGCCATCGTGGCTCTCACCCAGGACGAACTGCTCGCCGAGTTCGAGACGATGACCCTCATCCAGCTTTCCGAGTTCGTGAAGGCGTTCGAGGAGAAGTTCGACGTCACCGCCGCCGCCGCGGTCGCCGTTGCCGGCCCCGCCGCCCCCGGCGCCCCGGCCGAGGCCGAGGCCGAGCAGGACGAGTTCGACGTCATCCTCACCGGCGCCGGCGACAAGAAGATCCAGGTCATCAAGGTCGTGCGTGAGCTGACCTCCCTCGGCCTGAAGGAGGCCAAGGACCTCGTGGACGGCGCTCCGAAGCCCGTCGTCGAGAAGGTCGCCAAGGAGGCCGCCGAGAAGGCTGCCGAGTCCCTCAAGGCCGCCGGCGCCTCCGTCGAGGTCAAGTAAGACCTTGAGAGTCCCTACACGGACTCTTGCGAGCTGATACAGCCGTAGGGCTGTAACGCGAGCGCACCGAAGAGCGATCATCCATCCGGGTGGTCGCTCTTCGGCGTTCCCGGTGCCTGGTTGTGGCGGCCTTGCACGGGCGGATGCGCGGAGTATGGTGATCTTCGTCGTGTCTCCGGGCACCTCCGAAGCCGGCCGCAAGTGACGATGGCAGCACCCGGTTTGGGCAAGGGGGGCCTTGACGAACCGCACGCAGCGCGCAATTCTCAGGACGCGTCGTCACAACGATCCGGATCCGAGGCATGGATCGTCGACGAAGAGGGCAGTATCAACGTGCATTGAGGGCATGGGCTTGCGCAGGTGTCGAGAACAACGAGGGTCTCGAAAAACCCGCACTGGACATCAGTGTGCCAAGTGGCTACACTGACCCTTTGCGCTGCCTGTTAGCTGTCCCCTGCCCGTCACCAGGGGCATGCCCTCGCTTGAGCACCGACGATCAGAACGTCCCTGACCTGGCCTTTTGGCCAATTCGGGGAGTGCTGTCTCTGTGCGCATGAGGGGGACCGGTACGCGCGTAGTGAGTCCGAGCCCTCGGAAGGACCCCCTCTTGGCCGCCTCGCGCACTGCCTCGACCGCGAATACGAACAACGGCGCCAGCACCGCCCCGCTGCGCATCTCCTTTGCAAAGATCAAGGAGCCCCTCGAGGTTCCCAACCTGCTCGCGCTGCAGACCGAGAGCTTCGACTGGCTGCTCGGCAACACCGCCTGGCAGAGTCGGGTCGAGGCGGCTCTGGAGTCCGGTCAGGACGTCCCCACCAAGTCCGGTCTGGAGGAGATCTTCGAGGAGATCTCTCCGATCGAGGACTTCTCCGGGTCGATGTCGCTGACCTTCCGCGACCACCGTTTCGAGCCCCCGAAGAACAGCATCGACGAGTGCAAGGAGCGCGACTTCACGTACGCGGCCCCGCTCTTCGTCACGGCTGAGTTCACCAACAACGAGACCGGCGAGATCAAGTCCCAGACCGTCTTCATGGGCGACTTCCCGCTCATGACGAACAAGGGCACCTTCGTCATCAACGGCACCGAGCGTGTCGTGGTGTCCCAGCTGGTCCGCTCGCCCGGCGTCTACTTCGACTCCTCCATCGACAAGACGTCCGACAAGGACATCTTCTCGGCCAAGATCATCCCGTCCCGGGGTGCCTGGCTGGAGATGGAGATCGACAAGCGCGACATGGTCGGTGTCCGCATCGACCGCAAGCGCAAGCAGTCCGTCACCGTTCTCCTGAAGGCTCTCGGCTGGACCACCGAGCAGATCCTGGAGGAGTTCGGCGAGTACGAATCCATGCGCGCCACCCTGGAGAAGGACCACACCCAGGGCCAGGACGACGCGCTGCTCGACATCTACCGCAAGCTGCGTCCGGGCGAGCCCCCCACCCGGGAGGCCGCGCAGACGCTGCTCGAGAACCTCTACTTCAACCCGAAGCGTTACGACCTCGCCAAGGTCGGCCGCTACAAGGTGAACAAGAAGCTCGGCGCGGACGAGCCGCTGGACGCCGGTGTGCTCACCACCGACGACATCATCGCCACCATCAAGTACCTGGTGAAGCTGCACGCCGGTGAGACCGAGACGGTCGGCGAGTCCGGTCGCTCGATCATGGTCGAGACCGACGACATCGACCACTTCGGCAACCGTCGTATCCGCAGCGTCGGCGAGCTGATCCAGAACCAGGTCCGTACGGGTCTCGCCCGTATGGAGCGCGTCGTGCGTGAGCGCATGACCACGCAGGACGTCGAGGCGATCACGCCGCAGACCCTGATCAACATCCGGCCGGTCGTCGCCTCCATCAAGGAGTTCTTCGGCACCAGCCAGCTGTCCCAGTTCATGGACCAGAACAACCCGCTGTCGGGGCTGACGCACAAGCGTCGTCTGAACGCCCTCGGCCCGGGTGGTCTCTCCCGCGAGCGGGCCGGCTTCGAGGTCCGTGACGTTCACCCGTCGCACTACGGCCGCATGTGCCCGATCGAGACGCCTGAAGGCCCGAACATCGGTCTGATCGGCTCGCTCGCCTCCTACGGCCGGGTCAACGCGTTCGGCTTCATCGAGACGCCGTACCGCAAGGTCGTCGACGGTGTCGTCACCGACGAGGTCGACTACCTGACCGCCGACGAGGAGGACCGGTTCGTCATCGCGCAGGCCAACGCGCCGCTCTCCGAGGACTTCCGGTTCGAGGAGTCCCGCGTGCTGGTCCGCCGCCGTGGCGGCGAGGTCGACTACGTCCCCGGTGACGACGTCGACTACATGGACGTCTCGCCGCGCCAGATGGTGTCGGTAGCGACCGCCATGATTCCGTTCCTCGAGCACGACGACGCCAACCGTGCCCTCATGGGCGCGAACATGATGCGTCAGGCCGTGCCGCTCATCAAGTCCGAGGCCCCGCTCGTCGGCACCGGCATGGAGTACCGCTCCGCCGTCGACGCCGGTGACGTGGTCAAGGCCGAGAAGGCGGGTGTCGTCCAGGAGGTCTCCGCGGACTACATCACCACCGCCAACGACGACGGCACGTACATCACGTACCGCCTGGCCAAGTTCGCCCGCTCCAACCAGGGCACCTCGGTCAACCAGAAGGTCATCGTCCACGAGGGCGACCGGATCATCGAGGGCCAGGTCCTCGCCGACGGTCCGGCCACCCAGCAGGGCGAGATGGCGCTGGGCAAGAACCTGCTCGTGGCGTTCATGCCGTGGGAGGGTCACAACTACGAGGACGCGATCATCCTGTCGCAGCGCCTCGTGCAGGACGACGTCCTCTCCTCGATCCACATCGAGGAGCACGAGGTCGACGCCCGTGACACCAAGCTCGGCCCCGAGGAGATCACCCGGGACATCCCGAACGTCTCCGAGGAGGTCCTCGCCGACCTCGACGAGCGCGGCATCATCCGCATCGGCGCCGAGGTCATCGCCGGTGACATCCTCGTCGGCAAGGTCACGCCCAAGGGCGAGACCGAGCTGACGCCGGAGGAGCGCCTGCTGCGCGCGATCTTCGGTGAGAAGGCCCGTGAGGTCCGTGACACCTCGCTGAAGGTGCCGCACGGCGAGACCGGCAAGGTCATCGGCGTCCGCGTCTTCGACCGTGAGGAGGGCGACGAGCTTCCCCCCGGTGTGAACCAGCTGGTGCGCGTGTACGTGGCGCAGAAGCGCAAGATCACCGACGGTGACAAGCTCGCCGGCCGGCACGGCAACAAGGGCGTCATCTCCAAGATCCTGCCGATCGAGGACATGCCGTTCCTGGAGGACGGCACCCCGGTCGACATCATCCTCAACCCGCTGGGTGTCCCGTCCCGAATGAACCCGGGACAGGTTCTGGAGATCCACCTCGGCTGGCTCGCCAGCCGCGGCTGGGACGTCTCCGGCCTCGCCGACGAGTGGGCGCAGCGCCTCCAGGCGATCGGCGCCGACCAGGTCGACGCGGGCACGAACGTCGCGACCCCCGTCTTCGACGGTGCGCGCGAGGACGAGCTGGCCGGTCTGCTGCAGCACACCATCCCGAACCGCGACGGCGACCGCATGGTCCTCCCGTCCGGTAAGGCGCGGCTGTTCGACGGCCGTAGCGGTGAGCCGTTCCCGGAGCCGATCTCGGTCGGCTACATGTACATCCTGAAGCTGCACCACCTGGTCGACGACAAGCTGCACGCCCGTTCGACCGGTCCGTACTCGATGATCACCCAGCAGCCGCTGGGTGGTAAGGCCCAGTTCGGTGGCCAGCGGTTCGGCGAGATGGAGGTGTGGGCGCTGGAGGCTTATGGCGCCGCGTACGCCCTCCAGGAGCTGCTGACCATCAAGTCCGACGACGTCACCGGCCGCGTGAAGGTCTACGAGGCCATCGTCAAGGGCGAGAACATCCCTGAGCCCGGCATCCCCGAGTCCTTCAAGGTGCTCATCAAGGAGATGCAGTCTCTCTGCCTGAATGTGGAGGTGCTGTCCAGCGACGGTATGTCCATCGAGATGCGTGACACCGACGAGGATGTCTTCCGCGCTGCGGAGGAGCTCGGCATCGACCTGTCCCGGCGTGAGCCGAGCAGCGTCGAAGAGGTCTGACGGAGTCCGGCGGGCCTTTCTGAGAGATCAGCAAAGGCCCGCCGACCCCGGGACCCCGTTTCAGACCCCAAGACTTACGACCCTGAGAGGGATTGACGCATAGTGCTCGACGTCAACTTCTTCGACGAGCTCCGGATCGGCCTGGCCACCGCTGACGACATCCGTCAGTGGAGCCACGGCGAGGTCAAGAAGCCCGAGACGATCAACTACCGCACGCTCAAGCCCGAAAAGGACGGACTCTTCTGCGAGAAGATCTTCGGTCCGACCCGGGACTGGGAGTGCTACTGCGGCAAGTACAAGCGTGTCCGGTTCAAGGGCATCATCTGTGAGCGCTGCGGCGTCGAGGTGACTCGCGCCAAGGTGCGCCGTGAGCGGATGGGCCACATCGAACTGGCCGCCCCCGTCACGCACATCTGGTACTTCAAGGGTGTCCCGTCGCGCCTCGGCTACCTGCTGGACCTGGCGCCCAAGGACCTCGAGAAGGTCATCTACTTCGCGGCGTACATGATCACGTACGTCGACGAGGAGCGCCGTACCCGCGACCTGCCCTCCCTGGAGGCGCATGTCTCCGTCGAGCGGCAGCAGGTCGAGAACCGTCGGGACGCCGACCTGGAGGCCCGCGCCAAGAAGCTCGAGGCCGACCTGGCCGAGCTGGAGGCCGAGGGCGCCAAGGCCGACGTACGCCGGAAGGTCCGTGAGGGCGCCGAGCGGGAGATGAAGCAGCTGCGTGACCGTGCGCAGCGCGAGATCGACCGGCTCGACGAGGTGTGGACCCGGTTCAAGAACCTCAAGGTCCAGGACCTCGAGGGCGACGAGCTGCTCTACCGCGAGCTGCGGGACCGCTTCGGTACGTACTTCGACGGTTCGATGGGTGCCGCGGCGCTGCAGAAGCGCCTGGAGTCCTTCGACCTCGACGAGGAGGCCGAGCGTCTCCGCGAGATCATCCGTACCGGCAAGGGCCAGAAGAAGACCCGTGCGCTGAAGCGGCTGAAGGTCGTGTCTGCCTTCCTGC
Organism: Streptomyces sp. 4N124; assembly: GCF_052245395.1. NCBI lineage: Bacteria > Bacillati > Actinomycetota > Actinomycetes > Kitasatosporales > Streptomycetaceae > Streptomyces > Streptomyces sp. 4N124. The sequence goes on along the minus strand of NZ_JBQQBS010000017.1, from coordinate 109,686 downwards.
AGACCTCCAACAGCCCCAAGGGCATGGTCCTCGACTGCGTCCCGGTCATCCCGCCGGACCTTCGCCCGATGGTGCAGCTGGACGGTGGCCGCTTCGCGACCTCCGACCTGAACGACCTGTACCGCCGTGTGATCAACCGGAACAACCGACTGAAGAGGCTCCTCGACCTCGGCGCGCCCGAGATCATCGTCAACAACGAGAAGCGCATGCTTCAGGAGGCTGTTGACGCCCTCTTCGACAACGGCCGTCGTGGCCGTCCGGTCACCGGTCCCGGTAACCGCCCGCTGAAGTCCCTCAGCGACATGCTGAAGGGCAAGCAGGGTCGATTCCGTCAGAACCTGCTCGGTAAGCGTGTGGACTACTCCGCGCGTTCCGTGATCGTCGTCGGTCCGCAGCTGAAGCTGCACCAGTGCGGTCTGCCGAAGGCGATGGCGCTGGAGCTCTTCAAGCCGTTCGTGATGAAGCGCCTGGTCGACCTGAACCACGCGCAGAACATCAAGAGCGCCAAGCGCATGGTGGAGCGCGGCCGCACGGTCGTGTACGACGTCCTCGAAGAGGTCATCGCCGAGCACCCGGTTCTGCTGAACCGTGCGCCCACCCTGCACCGCCTCGGCATCCAGGCCTTCGAGCCGCAGCTGGTCGAGGGCAAGGCCATCCAGATCCACCCGCTCGTCTGCACCGCGTTCAACGCGGACTTCGACGGTGACCAGATGGCCGTACACCTTCCGCTGTCCGCGGAGGCGCAGGCCGAGGCGCGCATCCTGATGCTGTCCTCGAACAACATCCTCAAGCCCGCGGACGGCCGTCCGGTGACGATGCCGACCCAGGACATGGTCCTCGGTCTGTTCTTCCTCACCACCGACAGCGAGATGCGGGACGTCAAGGGCGAGGGCCGGTCCTTCGGCTCGGCGGCCGAGGCGATCATGGCGTTCGACGCGGGCGAGCTCTCGCTCCAGTCGAAGGTCGACATCCGCTTCCCCGTCGGCACCATCCCGCCGCGCGGCTGGACCCCGCCGGCGCAGGAGGAGGGCGACCCGGAGTGGCAGCAGGGTGACAGCTTCCGTCTGAAGACGACCCTTGGCCGGGCGCTCTTCAACGAGCTGCTGCCCGAGGACTACCCGTTCGTCGACTACGAGGTCGGCAAGAAGCAGCTCTCCGAGATTGTCAACGACCTCGCCGAGCGCTACCCCAAGGTCATCGTGGCGGCGACGCTCGACAACCTGAAGGCGGCCGGCTTCTACTGGGCGACCCGTTCCGGCGTCACCGTGGCCATCTCCGACGTCGTCGTTCCCGAGGCGAAGAAGGAGATCGTCAAGGGTTACGAGGCGCAGGACGAGAAGGTCCAGAAGCAGTACGAGCGCGGTCTGATCACCAAGGACGAGCGCACCCAGGAACTCATCGCGATCTGGACCAAGGCGACCAACGAGGTTGCCGAGGCCATGAACGAGAACTTCCCGAAGACCAACCCGATCTTCATGATGGTGAACTCGGGTGCACGAGGCAACATGATGCAGATGCGTCAGATTGCCGGTATGCGTGGTCTGGTGTCGAACGCCAAGAACGAGACGATTCCGCGTCCGATCAAGGCCTCGTTCCGTGAGGGCCTCTCCGTGCTGGAGTACTTCATCTCCACGCACGGTGCCCGTAAGGGTCTCGCCGACACCGCCCTGCGTACCGCCGACTCGGGTTACCTGACCCGTCGTCTGGTGGACGTCTCGCAGGACGTGATCATCCGCGAGGAGGACTGCGGTACCGAGCGCGGTCTGAAGCTGAAGATCGCCGAGCGCGGCGCCGACGGCACGCTCCGCAAGACCGATGACGTCGAGACCAGCGTCTACGCCCGCATGCTCGCCGAGGACGTCGTCGTCGACGGCAAGGTGATCGCGCCGGCCAACGTGGACCTCGGCGATGTGCTCATCGACCAGCTGGTGCGCCACGGCATCGAGCAGGTGAAGACCCGTTCGATCCTGACCTGTGAGTCCCAGGTCGGCACCTGCGCCATGTGCTACGGCCGTTCGCTGGCCACCGGCAAGCTGGTCGACATCGGTGAGGCGGTCGGCATCATCGCCGCCCAGTCCATCGGTGAGCCCGGCACCCAGCTGACGATGCGTACCTTCCACACCGGTGGTGTGGCCGGTGACGACATCACCCAGGGTCTGCCGCGTGTCGTCGAGCTCTTCGAGGCCCGTACCCCGAAGGGTGTCGCCCCGATCTCCGAGGCCCAGGGCCGCGTGCGGATCGAGGAGACCGAGAAGACCAAGAAGATCGTCATCACCCCGGACGACGGCAGCGACGAGACGGCGTTCCCGATCTCGAAGCGTGCCCGGCTCCTGGTCAGCGAGGGCGAGCACGTCGAGGTGGGCCAGAAGCTCACCGTGGGTGCCACCAACCCGCACGACGTGCTGCGCATCCTGGGCCAGCGTGCCGTCCAGGTCCACCTGGTCGGCGAGGTCCAGAAGGTCTACAACTCGCAGGGTGTGTCGATCCACGACAAGCACATCGAGATCATCATCCGGCAGATGCTGCGCCGGGTGACGATCATCGAGTCCGGCGACGCCGAGCTGCTGCCCGGCGAGCTGGTCGAGCGCACGAAGTTCGAGACCGAGAACCGTCGTGTGGTCCAGGAGGGCGGTCACCCGGCCTCCGGTCGTCCGCAGCTGATGGGTATCACCAAGGCCTCGCTGGCGACGGAATCCTGGCTGTCGGCCGCCTCCTTCCAGGAGACGACCCGAGTTCTGACGGACGCGGCGATCAACGCCAAGTCCGACAGCCTCATCGGCCTCAAGGAGAACGTCATCATCGGTAAGCTCATCCCGGCCGGTACGGGTCTGTCCCGCTACCGCAACATCCGGGTCGAGCCGACCGAGGAGGCCAAGGCCGCGATGTACTCGGCCGTCGGCTACGACGACATCGACTACTCGCCGTTCGGCACGGGCTCCGGCCAGGCCGTTCCGCTGGAGGACTACGACTACGGTCCGTACAACCAGTAAGCGAGTCGCTTGAACTGAAGGCGGTCACCTCTCGGGGTGGCCGCCTTTCGGCGTCTCAGGGACCTCTCGGGGTTTTCTCCGGGTCGTCCCTGGTGCCGGAGATGCCGGTTTCGGCGCATGATGGAGGCACTCCGACCAGTACGGGGGAGGTGCTCCATGACGCACCCGTCGTGGCAGCCGTGGCAGGGCAACGGCACGCCGCAGTCGTGGCAGGGAAGCGGGAGTCCTGCCCCGCAGCGGTGGCAGGGGGCCGGTGTCCCGCAGCCATGGGCCGGCCAGGGCAGCCCGTCCATGCTCGCCTCGCACGCCGACCGTGAGCGTGCCGTGGACGTGCTCAGAGCGGGGTTCGGCGAGGGGCGGCTGGAGCAGGCGGAGTTCGAGAAGCGGGTCGGACGGGCCTACGCGGCCCGTACGGTGGGTGAGCTGGCGCTGCTGGTCGCCGACCTGCCGCAGGGGCCCGTACCGCACCCTGCGCCCGTCACAAGCGTGCCGGGGACGTTTCTGCCGGCCCGGCCGCAGACGAACGGCAAGGCGGTCGGCTCCGCGGTGTGCGGTGCGCTGTGTCTGCTGACGTTCGGGCTGGCCGGCGTCCCCGCGGTGGTCCTGGGCCACGCCGCCCGTGCCGAGATCCGCCGGACCGGGGAGGCGGGCGATGCGCTCGCGCTCACGGGGCTGGTGATCGGCTGGCTGTCCACGGTGGGATGGGCGATCCTACTGACCGCGATGATCGTGGCCGCCGCCGCGTCCGCGTGACGCGCGCGGATCGTCGATTCGAAGATCATCAGCCGCACAGGGGCTTGACATGCTCCCTGCCGCGATCCGGCCGAGGCCCATTTGTTTTGACCGCAGCGAATGAGGTAGGTACGCTCAGACCTTGTGCCTGGGGTGTGCCCTGGCTCTCGTGCGTGCCTTCAACCGCACTGGGGTCCGAGAGCGGCCACCGTAATCTGCGCCTCTTTCTGCCTTGCGGCGGGAGTCTGCGGGTTCGACACACCCGACCGCGTGGGTCGGCGACGTTCCAGGTTAGCTTCACATTCGGCACACAGAAACCGGAGAAGTAGTGCCTACGATCCAGCAGCTGGTCCGCAAGGGCCGGCAGGACAAGGTCGAGAAGAACAAGACGCCCGCACTCGAGGGTTCCCCTCAGCGCCGCGGCGTCTGCACGCGTGTGTTCACGACCACCCCGAAGAAGCCGAACTCGGCCCTGCGTAAGGTCGCGCGTGTGCGTCTGACCAGCGGGATCGAGGTCACCGCTTACATTCCGGGTGAGGGACACAACCTGCAGGAGCACTCCATCGTGCTCGTGCGTGGTGGCCGTGTGAAGGACCTGCCGGGTGTTCGCTACAAGATCATCCGCGGTTCCCTTGACACCCAGGGTGTGAAGAACCGCAAGCAGGCCCGCAGCCGCTACGGCGCCAAGAAGGAGAAGTAAGAATGCCTCGTAAGGGCCCCGCCCCGAAGCGCCCGGTCATCATCGACCCGGTCTACGGTTCTCCTCTTGTCACGTCGCTCATCAACAAGGTGCTGCTGAACGGTAAGCGCTCCACTGCCGAGCGGATCGTTTACGGCGCCATGGAGGGCCTGCGCGAGAAGACCGGCAACGACCCGGTCATCACCCTCAAGCGCGCTCTCGAGAACATCAAGCCGACCCTCGAGGTCAAGTCCCGCCGTGTCGGTGGCGCCACCTACCAGGTCCCGGTCGAGGTCAAGCCCGGCCGTGCCAACACCCTGGCGCTGCGCTGGCTGGTCGGTTACTCCCGCGCCCGTCGCGAGAAGACCATGACCGAGCGTCTGCTCAACGAGCTTCTCGACGCTTCGAACGGCCTTGGTGCGGCCGTCAAGAAGCGCGAGGACACGCACAAGATGGCCGAGTCCAACAAGGCCTTCGCGCACTACCGCTGGTAGTCGCTACCCCATCGAGAGAACCGAGAGAAGACGAAAGCCTTATGGCTACCACTTCGCTTGACCTGGCCAAGGTGCGCAATATCGGCATCATGGCCCACATCGACGCGGGCAAGACGACAACCACCGAGCGGATCCTGTTCTACACCGGCGTTTCGTACAAGATCGGTGAGGTCCACGACGGCGCTGCCACCATGGACTGGATGGAGCAGGAGCAGGAGCGTGGCATCACGATCACCTCTGCTGCCACCACCTGTCACTGGCCGCTGGAAGACGTCGACCACACCATCAACATCATCGACACCCCGGGCCACGTGGACTTCACCGTCGAGGTGGAGCGTTCGCTGCGTGTGCTCGACGGTGCCGTGACGGTGTTCGACGGCGTCGCCGGCGTTGAGCCGCAGTCCGAGACGGTGTGGCGTCAGGCGGACCGCTACGGCGTTCCGCGCATCTGCTTCGTGAACAAGCTCGACCGCACGGGCGCCGAGTTCCACCGCTGCGTGGACATGATCTCGGACCGTCTGGGCGCGCAGCCGATCGTCATGCAGCTCCCGATCGGTGCCGAGGCCGACTTCAAGGGCGTCGTCGACCTGGTCACCATGAAGGCGTTCGTGTGGTCCGCCGAGGCCACCAAGGGCGAGATGTACGACGTCGTCGACATCCCGGACACGCACACCGAGGCTGCCGAGGAGTACCGCGGCAAGCTGCTGGAGGCCGTGGCCGAGAACGACGAAGAGATCATGGAGCTGTACCTGGAGGGCGAGGAGCCTTCCGCGGAGCAGCTGTACGCCGCGATCCGTCGCGTCACCATCGCGTCCGGCAAGTCCAGCGACACCACCGTCACCCCGGTGTTCTGCGGTACCGCGTTCAAGAACAAGGGCGTTCAGCCCCTGCTCGACGCGGTCGTGCGCTACCTCCCCTCCCCGCTCGACGTCGAGGCCATCGAGGGCCACGACGTCAAGGACCCGGAGCTGGTCGTCAAGCGCAAGCCGTCCGACGACGAGCCGCTGTCCGCCCTTGCGTTCAAGATCATGAGCGACCCGCACCTCGGCAAGCTCACCTTCGTCCGGGTCTACTCGGGCCGCCTGGAGTCCGGCACCGCCGTGCTGAACTCCGTCAAGGGCAGGAAGGAGCGCATCGGCAAGATCTACCGCATGCACGCGAACAAGCGTGAGGAGATCGAGTCGGTGGGCGCCGGTGACATCGTCGCCGTCATGGGCCTGAAGCAGACCACCACCGGTGAGACGCTGGCCGACGACAAGAACCCGGTGATCCTGGAGTCCATGGACTTCCCGGCGCCGGTCATCCAGGTCGCCATCGAGCCCAAGTCGAAGGGCGACCAGGAGAAGCTGGGCGTCGCGATCCAGCGCCTGGCCGAGGAGGACCCGTCCTTCCAGGTCCACTCGGACGAGGAGACCGGCCAGACCATCATCGGCGGTATGGGCGAACTGCACCTCGAGGTGCTGGTCGACCGTATGCGCCGTGAGTTCAAGGTCGAGGCCAACGTCGGCAAGCCGCAGGTCGCGTACCGCGAGACGATCCGCAAGGCCGTCGAGCGCGTGGACTACACCCACAAGAAGCAGACCGGTGGTACCGGTCAGTTCGCCAAGGTGCAGATCGCGATCGAGCCCATCGAGGGCGGCGACGCCTCGTACGAGTTCGTGAACAAGGTGACCGGTGGTCGTATCCCGAAGGAGTACATCCCTTCGGTCGACGCCGGTGCGCAGGAGGCCATGCAGTTCGGCATCCTCGCCGGGTACGAGATGACGGGCGTCCGCGTCACGCTTCTCGACGGTGCCTACCACGAGGTCGACTCCTCCGAGCTCGCGTTCAAGATCGCCGGTTCGCAGGCCTTCAAGGAGGCCGCGCGCAAGGCCAGCCCCGTGCTGCTCGAGCCGATGATGGCCGTCGAGGTCACCACGCCCGAGGACTACATGGGTGAGGTCATCGGCGACATCAACTCCCGCCGTGGTCAGATCCAGGCCATGGAGGAGCGGGCCGGTGCCCGCGTCGTGAAGGGCCTCGTGCCCCTCTCGGAGATGTTCGGCTACGTCGGAGACCTCCGCAGCAAGACATCGGGTCGCGCAAGCTACTCGATGCAGTTCGACTCCTACGCCGAGGTTCCGCGGAACGTCGCCGAGGAGATCATCGCGAAGGCCAAGGGCGAGTAACGCACTCCGTTCACACGCTTTAGGCTTGACTCCGGAGCCTCAGGGGGCATTCCGCCACAATCGTGGTGCGAATGCCCCGGGCCCGGGCTTTCCAGCAAAGATCACCTGGCGCCGATGAAGCAAGGCGTTCAGAACCACTCCACAGGAGGACCCCAGTGGCGAAGGCGAAGTTCGAGCGGACTAAGCCGCACGTCAACATCGGCACCATCGGTCACATCGACCACGGTAAGACGACCCTCACGGCCGCCATTACCAAGGTGCTGCACGACGCGTACCCGGACCTGAACGAGGCCTCGGCCTTCGACCAGATCGACAAGGCTCCTGAGGAGCGCCAGCGCGGTATCACCATCTCCATCGCGCACGTCGAGTACCAGACGGAGACGCGTCACTACGCCCACGTCGACTGCCCCGGTCACGCGGACTACATCAAGAACATGATCACCGGTGCTGCCCAGATGGACGGCGCCATCCTCGTGGTCGCCGCCACCGACGGCCCGATGCCGCAGACCAAGGAGCACGTGCTCCTGGCCCGCCAGGTCGGCGTTCCGTACATCGTCGTCGCCCTGAACAAGGCCGACATGGTGGACGACGAGGAGATCCTGGAGCTCGTCGAGCTCGAGGTCCGTGAGCTGCTCTCCGAGTACGAGTTCCCGGGCGACGACCTGCCGGTCGTCAAGGTCTCGGCGCTCAAGGCCCTTGAGGGCGACAAGGAGTGGGGCCAGTCGGTCCTGAACCTGATGCAGGCCGTGGACGAGAACATCCCGCAGCCCGAGCGTGACGTCGACAAGCCGTTCCTGATGCCGATCGAGGACGTCTTCACGATCACCGGTCGTGGCACCGTCGTCACCGGTCGTATCGAGCGTGGTGTCCTCAAGGTCAACGAGACCGTCGACATCGTGGGCATCAAGCAGGAGAAGACCACCACCACGGTCACCGGCATCGAGATGTTCCGCAAGCTGCTCGACGAGGGTCAGGCCGGTGAGAACGTCGGTCTGCTGCTTCGTGGCATCAAGCGCGAGGACGTCGAGCGCGGCCAGGTCATCATCAAGCCGGGCTCGGTCACCCCGCACACCGAGTTCGAGGCGCAGGCCTACATCCTGTCCAAGGACGAGGGTGGCCGCCACACGCCGTTCTTCAACAACTACCGCCCGCAGTTCTACTTCCGTACGACGGACGTGACCGGCGTGGTGACCCTCCCCGAGGGCACCGAGATGGTCATGCCGGGTGACAACACCGAGATGAAGGTGGAGCTCATCCAGCCCGTCGCCATGGAGGAGGGCCTGAAGTTCGCCATCCGTGAGGGTGGCCGGACCGTGGGCGCCGGCCAGGTCACCAAGATCAACAAGTGATCTGACCCGGTAGGTCTCTGAAGGGGCCCGTACGACTTCGGTCGTGCGGGCCCCTTCTCCATGCGCCCTATTCGAACAATTCCGATGGTTGTGCTGTGGCCAGGTGAAACCTAGTCGAACGTTGTGGGGCGGATTGGCGAGAGTTCCGGCAATTTCGAAACGGCCGCGCGAGGAATGTTCTTTTCTGTCCCGGTGGGGCGGAACGTACAGCCGTAGCGTGAACGGTCGTCCGTGGCCGTCGGGCTCCGAGCAACTACCGAGGATGGCAAGGTCTCTTGATGCAGGGTGTGCGCAGCCGTTTGTCGGTGCCGATGCCGGCCGTGGTGGCCCAGCGCCCACCACAACTGACCCGCGCGCCAAGCCCGGACCGGCCCACCCGCGTTGCCCGGCAGCGCCCCAGGCTCTACGTCCTCGACGGCATCCGCCTGCTCGCCGCCCTGATGGTGGTCCTGCACCACTTCGTCGGCACGAGCCGGGTCAACCGGCCGGGCAACGTGATCTGGGACCGCCCGGTGTCGGAGATCATGCCGACGGTGTTCCGTGTCTCGTCCTTCGGCTGGATCGGCGTCGAGATCTTCTTCGTGATCAGCGGCTTCGTGATCTGCATGTCCTGCTGGGGCCGTACGCCCAAGGACTTCTTCGTGTCGCGGGTGATCCGCCTCTACCCGGCCTACTGGTTCGCGGTCTTCTTCACGACCGCCGTGCTGGTGCTCATGCCCGGGGTGTGGGAGCGGCTGTCGATGCGGAAGGTGCTCTTCAACCTGACGATGCTGCAAGCGGGTTCGGGCGTGCCGCACGTCGACGGCGTGTACTGGACGCTCTGGTCGGAGCTGCGGTTCTATCTGCTGTTCCTCATCGTCGTCGCCATGGGCCTGACCTACCGCAGGGTCATCATCTTCTGCTGCGTCTGGGGCGCGGCCGCGATGCTCGCCCCCATCTCCGAATTCCCGCTCATGGTCCTCGTCGCGGACCCCAGCGCCGCCTGGTACTTCATCGCCGGCCTCGCCCTCTACCTGATGCACCGCTTCGGCCAGGACCTGCTCCTGTGGGGCATCCTCGCGATGGCCTGGCTCATGGGCCAGTTGGAGCTGGGGGAGCGGGTCGGGCACGAGGGCGTCAGCAGCTGGCGCGGCGCGGTGGTCATCTTCACCGCCTTCATGCTGTTCATGGTCGCCATCGCCCTCGGCTACACCGACCGCATCCAGTGGAGGTGGCTGGTGACGGCGGGCTGCCTGACCTATCCGCTCTACCTCGTGCACTACGTCGCCGGTACGGTCCTCATCAGCCGCCTGCACGACACGATGGACCCCCGCCTGCTGGTCGCCTCCCTCATCGCCGGCTTCATGGTGCTGAGCTGGCTGGTGCACCGGCTCGTGGAACGTCCGGCGGCACGGGCGCTGAAGAAGGGGCTGGACTCGTCCTTCGTACGGCTGCGGGGCTTCCAGCGCGCGGCCTGAGGCCTTCGGCCACGCAGCCCTGTGTTTGACCTGCGTCACGCTCGGGGTATTCTCTCCGGCTCGATTGGCCAGGCCCCTGCCCCATATGGCAGACTGTCCGAGTTGCTCGGTCGAGTGTTGATGCTGCGCGCCTCCCGCCGGGAGGACCGGAAGCGAGTCCCACAGTACTCGTCGTCCTAACTGCCTCACGGCAGCGCTGGGACGGACGTACGGGAATCTTTCGGGAAGTGTCAGTGCGGCACCGGCCAGGCACCCGGTGGGTCTTCACCCCCGGCCGTGCTTTCCCAGCAGGGAAGTTCCAGAGATGGGACATCCGTGTCAGCGAGAGTGCGACACGCCCGACCGCGTGGGTCGGAGGTGGAGTGTTCGGAACATCGGGTTCCAGAGCGTTAAACGAGAGACAGGACTACTAGTAGCCATGGCGGGACAGAAGATCCGCATCCGGCTCAAGGCCTACGACCACGAGGTCATCGACTCCTCGGCGAAGAAGATCGTCGAGACGGTGACGCGTACTGGTGCGTCGGTCGCGGGCCCGGTGCCGCTGCCCACTGAGAAGAACGTGTACTGCGTCATCAAGTCGCCGCACAAGTACAAGGACTCGCGCGAGCACTTCGAGATGCGCACGCACAAGCGCCTGATCGACATTCTCGACCCCACCCCCAAGACCGTTGACTCTCTGATGCGACTCGACCTCCCGGCCGGTGTCGACATCGAGATCAAGCTCTGAGGGTCGGTGAGCTGAGAATGACCAAGCAGATCAAGGGCATCCTGGGCGAGAAGCTCGGCATGACGCAGGTGTGGGACGAGAACAACCGTGTTGTTCCGGTCACCGTCGTCAAGGCCGGCCCGAACGTCGTGACCCAGGTCCGTACGAATGACAGTGACGGCTACGAGTCGGTCCAGATCGCCTTCGGCGAGATCGACCCGCGCAAGGTGAACAAGCCCCTCAAGGGTCACTTCGCCAAGGCCGACGTCACCCCCCGTCGCCACCTCGTCGAGATCCGTACCGCTGACGCCAGCGAGTACACCCTCGGCCAGGAGATCACCGCTGAGGTGTTCGAGGCCGGGATCAAGGTCGACGTGACCGGCAAGAGCAAGGGCAAGGGCTTCGCCGGTGTCATGAAGCGCCACAACTTCCGTGGCCTCGGCGCCGGACACGGCACCCAGCGCAAGCACCGCTCTCCCGGTTCCATCGGTGGCTGCGCCACCCCGGGCCGTGTGTTCAAGGGCCTCCGCATGGCGGGTCGTATGGGCAATGAGCGGGTCACCACCCAGAACCTGACCGTCCACGCCGTTGACGCGGAGAAGGGTCTGCTGCTCATCAAGGGCGCGGTTCCCGGTCCGAACGGCGGCCTCGTCCTGGTCCGCACCGCGGCCAAGGGGGCCTGAGGTAACCGATGAGCACTGTTGACATCCTTTCGCCCGCCGGCGAGAAGGCCGGAAGCGTCGAGCTCCCCGCGGAGATCTTCGACGTAGAGAAGATCAGCGTTCCGCTGCTTCACCAGGTCGTCGTCGCGCAGCTGGCCGCTGCCCGCCAGGGCACCCACAAGACCAAGCGCCGCGGCGAAGTCCGTGGTGGTGGCAAGAAGCCTTACCGCCAGAAGGGCACCGGCCGCGCCCGTCAGGGCTCGACCCGTGCGCCGCAGTTCGCCGGCGGTGGCGTCGTCCACGGCCCGCAGCCGCGTGACTACTCGCAGCGGACCCCGAAGAAGATGAAGGCCGCGGCCCTGCGCCACGCCCTCACCGACCGGGCCCGCAACAACCGCATCCACGTCGTCTCCGGCGTCATCGAGGGCGAGAGCCCGTCGACGAAGGCCGCGAAGACGCTCTTCGGCAAGATCAGCGAGCGCAAGAACCTGCTGCTCGTCATCGACCGTGCCGACGAGGCCGCGTGGCTGTCCGCCCGCAACCTGCCCCAGGTCCACATCCTGGAGCCGGGCCAGCTGAACACGTACGACGTTCTCGTCTCGGACGACGTGGTCTTCACCCAGGCCGCCTTCGAGTCCTTCGTGTCCGGCCCGAAGGCCAATGACACCGAAGGGAGCGAGGTCTGATGGCCATCCGTCACCCCGCCATTGCCTCCAAGGCCGCCAAGAAGGCCAAGGCCGCGCGCGTCGCCAAGGCGCGTCGCCACGCCACCGAGGGCAAGAACACCGTCGTCACCCCGGCGAGCAAGGCGTACACGGATCCCCGTGACGTCCTGCTGAAGCCGGTGGTGTCCGAGAAGAGCTACGCGCTCATCGACGAGAACAAGTACACGTTCCTGGTCGACCCGAGTGCCAACAAGACCCAGATCAAGCAGGCCGTCCAGGCGGTCTTCTCGGTCAAGGTCACCGGGGTCAACACGATCAACCGTCAGGGCAAGCGCAAGCGGACCCGCACCGGCTTCGGCCAGCGTGCGGCGACCAAGCGCGCGATCGTGACCCTCGCTGAGGGCGACCGTATCGACATCTTCGGCGGTCCGACCGCGTAAGCGGGTCGGATCGTCCGATATCGGACGAGGACTGAGAAATGGGAATCCGCAAGTACAAGCCGACTACGCCGGGCCGTCGTGGTTCCAGCGTCGCCGACTTCGTCGAGGTCACGCGGTCCACGCCGGAGAAGTCGCTGGTCCGCCCGCTGCACAGCAAGGGCGGCCGTAACAACGCCGGTCGTGTGACCGTTCGCCACCAGGGTGGCGGACACAAGCGCGCCTACCGTGTCATCGACTTCCGTCGCCATGACAAGGACGGCGTGCCGGCGAAGGTCGCGCACATCGAGTACGACCCCAACCGCACCGCGCGCATCGCGCTGCTGCACTACGCCGACGGCGAGAAGCGCTACATCCTCGCCCCGCGCAACCTGCAGCAGGGTGACCGCGTCGAGAACGGTCCCGGGGCCGACATCAAGCCGGGCAACAACCTGGCGCTCCGCAACATCCCGGTCGGTACCACGATCCACGCGATCGAGCTCCGTCCGGGTGGCGGCGCCAAGTTCGCCCGCTCCGCCGGTGCCTCCGTGCAGCTGCTCGCGAAGGAGGGCCAGATGGCCCACCTCCGTATGCCGTCCGGTGAGATCCGCCTGGTCGACGTGCGCTGCCGCGCCACCGTCGGCGAGGTCGGCAACGCCGAGCAGTCCAACATCAACTGGGGCAAGGCCGGCCGCAAGCGCTGGCTGGGCGTCCGCCCGACCGTTCGCGGTGTGGCGATGAACCCGGTTGACCACCCGCACGGTGGTGGTGAGGGCAAGACCTCCGGTGGTCGCCACCCGGTCAGCCCCTGGGGTCAGAAGGAAGGACGTACTCGTTCGCCCAAGAAGGCGTCGAACAAGTACATCGTCCGCCGCCGCAAGACGAACAAGAAGCGCTAGGAGCGGGTTTAGATGCCGCGCAGTCTCAAGAAGGGGCCCTTCGTCGACGACCACCTGATCAAGAAGGTGGACGCCCAGAACGAAGCCGGTTCCAAGAACGTCATCAAGACCTGGTCCCGTCGCTCGATGATCGTCCCGGCCATGCTCGGCCACACGATCGCGGTGCACAACGGCAAGACCCACATCCCGGTGTTCGTCACCGAGTCGATGGTCGGCCACAAGCTCGGCGAGTTCTCGCCGACGCGCACCTTCCGGGGTCACGTCAAGGACGACCGGAAGTCGAAGCGCCGCTAACGCGGATCGCATTCAGACAAAGAAACCTGAAAGGGACAACCATGGAAGCCAGGGCCCAGGCGCGGTACATCCGCGTCACGCCCATGAAGGCCCGCCGCGTGGTGGACCTCATCCGTGGCATGGACGCCACGGAGGCCCAGGCGGTCCTGCGATTCGCTCCGCAGGCCGCCTCCGAGCCGGTCGGCAAGGTGCTCGACAGCGCCATTGCCAACGCCGCGCACAACTACGACCACACCGACGCCGACAGCCTCTTCATCTCCGAGGCGTACGTCGACGAGGGCCCGACCCTGAAGCGGTTCCGTCCGCGCGCCCAGGGCCGTGCCTACCGGATCCGCAAGCGGACCAGCCACATCACCGTGGTCGTCAGCAGCAAGGAAGGAACCCGGTAATGGGCCAGAAGGTAAACCCGCATGGGTTCCGCCTCGGTGTCACGACCGACTTCAAGTCGCGTTGGTACGCCGACAAGCTGTACAAGGACTACGTCAAGGAAGACGTCGCCATCCGTCGGATGATGACGTCCGGCATGGAGCGCGCCGGTATCTCGAAGGTGGAGATCGAGCGCACCCGTGACCGCGTGCGTGTGGACATCCACACCGCTCGTCCGGGCATCGTCATCGGCCGCCGTGGCGCCGAGGCCGACCGCATCCGCGGTGACCTGGAGAAGCTGACCGGCAAGCAGGTCCAGCTGAACATCCTCGAGGTCAAGAACCCGGAGACGGACGCTCAGCTGGTGGCCCAGGCCGTCGCCGAGCAGCTGTCCTCCCGCGTCTCCTTCCGTCGGGCCATGCGTAAGAGCATGCAGTCCGCCATGAAGGCCGGCGCCAAGGGCATCAAGATCCAGTGCGGTGGCCGTCTCGGCGGCGCCGAGATGTCCCGCTCGGAGTTCTACCGCGAGGGCCGTGTGCCCCTGCACACGCTCCGCGCGAACGTGGACTACGGCTTCTTCGAGGCCAAGACGACCTTCGGCCGTATCGGTGTGAAGGTCTGGATCTACAAGGGCGACGTCAAGAACATCGCCGAGGTCCGCGCCGAGAACGCCGCGGCCCGTGCCGGCAACCGCCCGGCTCGTGGTGGCGGCGGCGCCGACCGCCCGGCCCGTGGTGGCCGTGGTGGCGAGCGCGGCGGTCGCGGTCGTAAGCCGCAGCAGGCTCCCGCTGCCGAGGCCCCCAAGGCCGAGGCTCCGGCGGCTGCCGCTCCGGCTGAGAGCACCGGAACGGAGGCCTGACCGACATGCTGATCCCCCGTAGGGTCAAGCACCGCAAGCAGCACCACCCGAAGCGCTCCGGCATGTCCAAGGGTGGCACGCAGGTTGCGTTCGGCGAATACGGCATCCAGGCGATGACCCCGGCGTACGTCACGAACCGCCAGATCGAAGCGGCTCGTATCGCCATGACCCGTCACATCAAGCGTGGCGGCAAGGTCTGGATCAACATTTACCCGGACCGCCCCCTGACGAAGAAGCCCGCCGAGACCCGCATGGGTTCCGGTAAGGGTTCTCCCGAGTGGTGGGTGGCCAACGTCAAGCCCGGGCGTGTGATGTTCGAGCTGTCGTACCCCAACGAGAAGATCGCGCGCGAGGCCCTGACCCGTGCGGCTCACAAGCTGCCGATGAAGTGCAAGATCGTCAAGCGCGAGGCAGGTGAAGCGTGATGTCGGCCGGTACCAAGGCGTCAGAGCTGCGCGAGCTGGGCAACGAGGAGCTCCTCAACAAGCTCCGCGAGGCCAAGGAAGAGCTGTTCAACCTCCGCTTCCAGGCGGCGACCGGACAGCTCGAGAACCACGGTCGGCTCAAGGCCGTCCGTAAGGACATCGCGCGGATCTACACCCTCATGCGTGAGCGCGAGCTGGGCATCGAGACGGTGGAGAGCGCCTGATGAGTGAGAGCAACGTGACTGAGCAGACCGCAGAGGCGCGCGGCTTCCGCAAGACCCGTGAGGGTCTCGTCGTCAGCGACAAGATGGACAAGACCGTCGTCGTCGCCGTCGAGGACCGCGTCAAGCACGCGCTGTACGGCAAGGTCATCCGCCGTACGAACAAGCTCAAGGCGCACGACGAGCAGAACGCCGCGGGTGTCGGCGACCGTGTCCTCCTCATGGAGACCCGGCCGCTGTCCGCGACGAAGCGCTGGCGCGTCGTCGAGATCCTCGAGAAGGCGAAGTAATCAAGCGGGGTTCGCCCCGCTGCCCCGCCGGGGGCTCTGCCCCCGGCGCGGGTTTCGCTTGCAAGAGGCTTAAGTAATTCCTGCGGGAACTACCCGCAGGACGGTTCCGCCAGGCTCGCAGGGTCGTCCCGTAGGGGCGCTGCGGGAACCGGCAGACAAACAGGAGATAGACGTGATCCAGCAGGAGTCGCGACTGCGTGTCGCCGACAACACTGGTGCGAAGGAAATCCTTTGCATCCGTGTGCTCGGTGGCTCCGGTCGCCGCTACGCGGGCATCGGTGACGTCATCGTCGCCACCGTCAAGGACGCGATCCCCGGTGGCAACGTGAAGAAGGGTGACGTCGTCAAGGCGGTCATCGTTCGCACCGTCAAGGAGCGCCGCCGTCCGGACGGCTCGTACATCCGCTTCGACGAGAACGCCGCCGTCATTCTGAAGAACGACGGCGACCCTCGCGGCACCCGTATCTTCGGCCCCGTCGGCCGTGAGCTGCGCGAGAAGAAGTTCATGAAGATCATCTCGCTCGCGCCGGAGGTGCTGTAAGCATGAAGATCAAGAAGGGCGACCTGGTCCAGGTCATCACCGGTAAGGACAAGGGCAAGCAGGGCAAGGTCATCGCGGCCTTCCCCCGTGAGGACCGTGTCCTGGTCGAGGGTGTCAACCGGGTCAAGAAGCACACCAAGGCCGGTCCGACCGCTCGCGGTTCGCAGGCCGGTGGCATCGTCACGACCGAGGCGCCGATCCACGTCTCCAACGTCCAGCTGGTCGTTGAGAAGGACGGCAACAAGGTCGTCACGCGTGTCGGTTACCGCTTCGACGACGAAGGCAACAAGATCCGCGTTGCCAAGCGGACGGGTGAGGACATCTGATGGCTACCACCACCACTCCGCGTCTGAAGACGAAGTACCGCGAGGAGATCGCGGGCAAGCTGCGTGAGGAGTTCTCCTACGAGAACGTCATGCAGATCCCCGGCCTCGTCAAGATCGTGGTCAACATGGGTGTGGGCGACGCCGCCCGCGACTCCAAGCTGATCGACGGCGCTATCCGCGACCTCACCACGATCACCGGTCAGAAGCCGGCCGTCACCAAGGCCCGCAAGTCCATCGCGCAGTTCAAGCTGCGTGAGGGTCAGCCGATCGGTGCCCACGTCACGCTCCGTGGCGACCGCATGTGGGAGTTCCTGGACCGCACCCTGTCGCTCGCGCTGCCGCGCATCCGCGACTTCCGCGGTCTGTCCCCCAAGCAGTTCGACGGCCGTGGCAACTACACCTTCGGTCTCACGGAGCAGGTCATGTTCCACGAGATCGACCAGGACAAGATCGACCGCGTCCGGGGTATGGACATCACCGTGGTCACCACGGCGACCAACGACGCTGAGGGCCGCGCGCTCCTTCGTCACCTCGGCTTCCCCTTCAAGGAGGCGTAAGCGAGATGGCGAAGAAGGCTCTGATTGCCAAGGCTGCTCGTAAGCCCAAGTTCGGCGTACGTGGCTACACGCGCTGCCAGCGCTGCGGCCGTCCGCACTCCGTGTACCGCAAGTTCGGCCTGTGCCGCGTGTGCCTTCGTGAGATGGCTCACCGTGGCGAGCTGCCGGGCGTGACCAAGAGCTCCTGGTAGTCCCGTACTTCGGGATTCCAGAGGCTCTCGGTAAGTAAAGGGCAGTGTCAGGAGCCCACCTCTCCATGGCTTAGGCTTGGAGGGTTGGGCGCCTGACGCCCATACGACTTACTACGCCGTAGGTCCACCGCGCCGCACCCGTCCCGTCTCGGATCGGGGAGAGGGATGGCGCACCAGGAAACCCCGGCGAGAGAGGCCGAAGGCCAATTCATGACCATGACTGATCCGATCGCAGACATGCTTACGCGTCTGCGGAACGCGAACTCGGCATACCACGACACCGTGGCGATGCCGCACTCGAAGATCAAGTCGCACATCGCGGAGATCCTCCAGCAGGAGGGCTTCATCACGGGCTGGAAGGTCGAGGACGCCGAGGTCGGCAAGAACCTCGTCCTGGAGCTGAAGTTCGGCCCCAACCGTGAGCGCTCCATCGCGGGCATCAAGCGGATCTCCAAGCCCGGTCTCCGGGTGTACGCGAAGTCCACCAACCTGCCGAAGGTGCTCGGCGGCCTCGGCGTGGCGATCATCTCCACGTCCCACGGGCTTCTCACCGACAAGCAGGCCGGCAAGAAGGGCGTAGGCGGAGAAGTTCTCGCCTACGTCTGGTAGCGGAAGGGAACGGAGGAAACAGCTATGTCGCGCATTGGCAAGCTCCCCATCACGGTTCCCGCCGGCGTGGACGTCACCATCGATGGCCGTACGGTCCAGGTGAAGGGCCCCAAGGGCACCCTCTCCCACACCATTGCGGCGCCGATCGAGATCGCTAAGGGCGAGGACGGCGTGCTGAACGTCGTGCGTCCGAACGACGAGCGTCAGAACAAGGCCCTGCACGGCCTGTCCCGCACGCTGGTGGCGAACATGATCACCGGCGTGACCCAGGGTTACGTGAAGAAGCTCGAGATCAGCGGTGTCGGTTACCGCGTGCAGGCCAAGGGTTCGAACCTCGAGTTCGCGCTCGGCTACAGCCACCCGATCACCGTCGAGGCGCCCGAGGGCATCACCTTCAAGGTCGAGAACCCGACGCGGTTCTCGGTCGAGGGCATCGACAAGCAGAAGGTCGGCGAGGTTGCGGCCAACATCCGCAAGCTGCGCAAGCCCGACCCGTACAAGGCCAAGGGCGTCAAGTACGAGGGCGAAGTCATCCGCCGCAAGGTCGGAAAGGCGGGTAAGTAAGCCATGGCATACGGACAGAAGATCCTTAAGGGCGACGCCTACAAGCGCGCCGCGATCAAGCGCCGTCACATCCGGATCCGTAAGAAGGTCTCGGGTACGGCGGAGCGTCCCCGTCTGGTCGTTACCCGCTCCAACCGCCACATCGTGGCCCAGGTGATCGACGACATCAAGGGTCACACCCTGGCGTCGGCGTCCACCCTGGACACCTCGGTGCGCGGTGGCGAGGGCGACAAGTCCGCACAGGCCAAGCAGGTCGGCGCCCTGGTCGCCGAGCGCGCCAAGGCCGCGGGCGTCGAGGCCGTCGTATTCGACCGTGGTGGCAACCAGTACGCCGGGCGCATCGCCGCCCTGGCGGACGCCGCCCGCGAAGCCGGACTGAAGTTCTAGTCGGTTCCGTAGCTAGCGGAGACAGAGAGAGGTAATTCCAATGGCTGGACCCCAGCGCCGCGGTGGCGGTGCCGGTGGCGGCGAGCGGCGGGACCGGAAGGGCCGTGACGGCGGCGCAGCTGCCGCCGAGAAGACCGCGTACGTTGAGCGCGTTGTCGCGATCAACCGCGTCGCCAAGGTTGTGAAGGGTGGTCGTCGCTTCAGCTTCACTGCGCTCGTCGTAGTGGGCGACGGTGACGGCACCGTGGGTGTCGGTTACGGCAAGGCCAAGGAGGTGCCGGCCGCCATCGCCAAGGGTGTTGAGGAGGCCAAGAAGCACTTCTTCAAGGTCCCCCGGATCCAGGGCACCATCCCGCACCCGATCACGGGTGAGAAGGCTGCCGGCGTCGTTCTCCTCAAGCCGGCTTCGCCGGGTACCGGTGTTATCGCCGGTGGTCCCGTGCGTGCCGTCCTGGAGTGCGCCGGTATCCACGACGTGCTGTCGAAGTCGCTCGGCTCGTCGAACGCGATCAACATCGTGCACGCGACCGTGGAGGCCCTGAAGGGCCTGCAGCGTCCCGAGGAGATCGCGGCTCGCCGTGGTCTGCCGCTCGAGGACGTCGCTCCCGCGGCTCTGCTGCGTGCGCGTGCCGGGGCTGGTGCTGCGTAATGGCTCAGCTCAAGATCACGCAGACGAAGTCGTACATCGGCAGCAAGCAGAACCACCGTGACACCCTGCGCTCCCTTGGTCTCAAGGGCATCAACACGCAGGTCGTCAAGGAGGATCGTCCCGAGTTCCGCGGCATGGTGCACACCGTCCGCCACCTCGTGACGGTCGAGGAGGTCGACTGATCATGGCGGAGCAGAACCCGCTCAAGATCCACAACCTCCGTCCGGCCCCGGGCGCCAAGACCGCCAAGACCCGTGTGGGTCGTGGTGAGGCGTCGAAGGGTAAGACGGCCGGTCGTGGTACCAAGGGCACCAAGGCCCGCTACCAGGTTCCGGAGCGCTTCGAGGGTGGGCAGATGCCCCTCCACATGCGTCTCCCGAAGCTGAAGGGCTTCAAGAACCCGTTCAAGACCGAGTACCAGGTCGTGAACCTCGACAAGCTGGCCGCGCTCTACCCCGAGGGTGGCGAGGTCACCGTCGAGGGTCTGGTGGCCAAGGGTGCCGTTCGCAAGAACAGCCTCGTCAAGGTGCTCGGCCAGGGCGAGATCTCCGTGGCGCTGCAGGTGACGGTCGACGCCGTCTCCGGCTCCGCCAAGGAGAAGATCACCGCCGCCGGCGGCACCGTCACCGAGCTCGTCTGAACACCTCAGGCGTCTTGATGACTTGAGCGATCCCGACCGGGGATACCCACAAATGGGGTATCCCCGGTTGGTCGTTCCAAGGGTGGCAGTCCCACGGGTAAGGTGGCCTGCACTGCCAACTTTTACTGAGTGCTTCACGTGGGGCACTCAGAGCGGCAGTTGACCGTTACGTATGTCGTTATCCATCGGAATCTCACAACCGTCACCCTTGACGCAGAAGCGCGGGGGTCGCAGGAGGCACCGTGCTCACCGCGTTCGCCCGGGCGTTCAAGACGCCCGACCTGCGCAAGAAGCTGCTCTTCACGCTCGGCATCATCGTGATCTACCGGATCGGTACGCATATCCCGATCCCCGGTGTCGACTATCAGAACGTCCAGACCTGTATCGACGTGGCCAAGGGCAACCAGGGCCTGTTCGGTCTGGTCAACATGTTCAGCGGCGGCGCGTTGCTGCAGATCACGATCTTCGCGCTCGGCATCATGCCGTACATCACGGCGAGCATCATCCTGCAGCTGCTGACGGTGGTGATCCCACGGCTCGAGGCCCTCAAGAAGGAGGGCTCGGCCGGCACAGCGAAGATCACGCAGTACACCCGGTATCTGACGGTCGCGCTCGCCGTCCTCCAGGGCACCGGCCTGGTCGCCACCGCCCGCAGCGGCGCGCTCTTCCAGGGCTGCCCCGTGGCCTCCGAGATCGTTCCGGACCAGTCGATCTTCGTGACCATCACCATGGTCATCACCATGACCGCCGGTACGGCCGTCGTGATGTGGCTCGGTGAGCTCGTCACCGACCGCGGCATCGGCAACGGCATGTCGATCCTGATGTTCATCTCGATCGCCGCGACCTTCCCGTCCGCGCTGTGGGCCATCAAGACGCAGGGCTCCCTGGCCGACGGCTGGATCGAGTTCGGCACCGTCGTCCTCGTCGGCCTGTTCATGGTCGGCCTGGTGGTCTTCGTCGAGCAGGCACAGCGCCGCATCCCGGTGCAGTACGCGAAGCGGATGATCGGCCGCCGGTCCTACGGCGGTACGTCCACGTACATCCCGCTGAAGGTGAACCAGGCGGGTGTGATTCCCGTCATCTTCGCCTCGTCACTGCTCTACATCCCGGCACTGATCGCGCAGTTCTCGAGCGGAAACTCCAGCTGGAAAACGTGGATCGAGTCACACCTGGTGAAGGGTGACCATCCGATTTACATCACTCTGTACTTCTTGCTCATCGTTTTCTTCGCGTTCTTCTACGTGGCTATCTCCTTCAACCCCGAAGAAGTAGCCGACAACATGAAGAAGTATGGTGGCTTCATCCCGGGCATCCGGGCTGGCCGGCCGACCGCTGAGTACCTGTCGTACGTGCTCAACCGGATCACCTGGCCGGGTTCGCTGTACCTGGGTCTGATCGCTCTCGTCCCGACAATGGCGTTGGCTGGTTTCGGGGCAAACCAGAACTTCCCGTTCGGTGGCACCAGCATCCTGATCATCGTGGGTGTCGGTCTCGAGACGGTGAAGCAGATCGAGAGCCAGCTCCAGCAGCGCAATTACGAAGGGTTCCTCCGCTGATGCGAATCGTCCTCGTCGGGCCGCCGGGCGCCGGTAAGGGTACGCAGGCCACGCGCCTTGCCGAGAAGCTGCGCATCCCGCACATCTCCACGGGCGACCTGTTCCGCGCGAACATCAGCCAGCAGACGGAACTCGGCAAACTCGCGAAGTCCTACATGGACGCCGGCAACCTGGTCCCCGACGAGGTCACCATCGCGATGGCCAAGGACCGCATGGAGCAGCCCGACGCGGAGAACGGCTTCCTGCTCGACGGCTTCCCGCGCAATGTCTCGCAGGCCGAGGCGCTGGACGAGGTGCTGGAGACCGAGGACGTCAAGCTGGACGCGGTGCTGGATCTTGAGGCACCCGAGGAAGAGGTCGTCAAGCGGATCGCCGGCCGACGGATCTGCCGCAGGGACTCCGCGCACGTCTTCCATGTGACGTACAGCGCGCCGAAGAAGGAGGGCGTCTGCGACGTCTGCGGCGGTGAGCTGTACCAGCGGGACGACGACTCCGAGGAGACGGTCCGCAAGCGGCTCGAGGTCTACCACACGCAGACCGAGCCGATCATCGACTACTACAAGACGCAGGGCCTGGTCGTGACGATCAACGCGATGGGCCCCGTGGACGAGGTCACCGGTCGTGCGCTGGAGGCGCTGAAGCGCGAGGGCGACGAGAAGTAGTCGTTCGTACGTTGCCGTAGCCGCGGTTCCCCGTCGGGGGGCCGCGGCTACTGCGTGAGAGCGGACGCAGGCCGCGCACGTATGGTTGTGGAAGCAGCCCCATTTCTCCCCGTTCCAGAAAGGCCACCGCCGACATGGTGCAGATCAAGTCCCCTGAGCAGATCGCCAAGATGCGTGAGGCAGGGCTGGTCGTTGCCGCCATTCACGCGGCGACGCGGGAGGCGGCCGTGCCGGGTGCCTCCACCAAGGACCTGGACGAGGTCGCGCGCAAGGTGATCGCGGAGCACGGGGCCAAGTCGAACTTCCTCGGGTACGGCGGCTTCCCGGCCACCATCTGTACCTCCGTGAACGAGGTCGTGGTCCACGGCATCCCGTCCGACGAGGTCGTCCTCAAGGACGGCGACATCATCTCCGTCGACGCCGGCGCGATCATCGACGGCTGGCACGGCGACGCGGCCTACACCGTCTTCGTGGGCTCCGGTCACGCTCCGGAGCTGATCGAGCTGTCCCGGGTGACGGAGGAGTCGATGTGGGCGGGCATCGCGGCGATGAAGCAGGGGAATCGCCTCGTCGACGTCTCCCGTGCCATCGAGACGTACATCCGCCGCCAGCCGAAGCCCGGGGGCGGGCGCTACGGGATCATCGAGGACTACGGCGGTCATGGCATCGGCACGGAGATGCACATGGATCCGCATCTGCTGAACTATGTCGAGAAGCGGCGTGGCAAGGGGCCGAAGCTGGTGCCCGGGTTCTGCCTCGCGATCGAGCCGATGGTGTCGCTGGGTACGCCGAAGACCGAGGTTCTCGCGGATGACTGGACGGTTGTCACGACGGACGGTACGTGGTCGTCCCACTGGGAGCATTCGGTTGCGTTGACTGAGCAGGGGCCGTTGGTGCTTACGTCTCCCGACGGGGGTAAGGCGAAGTTGGCGGAGTACGGGGTCGTTGCTGCGCCGGACCCGTTGGTCTGAGCGCCTGCCGGGGAGGGTTGTCCGGTTGATCGGCGGCTGCGGCCCGTGGGGGCTTGTCGCGCAGTTCCCCGTGCCCCTTCGGGGCGCTTAATGATCTGCCTGTTGGGGCAGGCTCCCTGGATTCGTCTTTCCGGGTGCGCTGACGTAGACTGACTCGTCGGCTCTTGTGTACCCGCATGTCTGCATGCGCTCGCACGAGGGTCGATCAAGGTAGTCGATTCGAAGGGCGAAGCGTGGCCAAGAAGCAAGGTGCCATCGAGATCGAGGGCACTGTCGTCGAGTCTCTTCCGAACGCCATGTTCAAGGTCGAGCTCCAGAACGGCCACCAGGTCCTGGCACATATCAGCGGCAAGATGCGTATGCACTACATCCGCATCCTCCCTGACGACCGGGTCGTGGTGGAGTTGTCTCCGTACGACCTGACGCGTGGCCGGATCGTCTACCGCTACAAGTAGATCTTGCCTGTGCCCCGGCTCGCCGGGGTGGTGGCACTGACCCGGAGAACCTCACCTAATGAAGGTCAAGCCGAGCGTCAAGAAGATCTGCGACAAGTGCAGGGTGATCCGCCGTCACGGTCGGGTCATGGTCATCTGCGAGAACCCGCGCCACAAGCAGCGCCAGGGCTGACGCACGACCGACTCTCTGCATCCGCAGAACTTCGCGCGACGCAAGCAGTACATGTTCATACGCGGAATCCAGGGCTGAGACTCATCAGGCCTGACACCCCCGGTCGGAGGCTGGGGACCCAGTTCGTACCTCGTACGGCGGCTGGGAATCGGTTCCGCGTCAGACCTCCGAACGACAACTGGAGCCATTGAATGGCACGCGTTTCCGGTGTCGACATCCCGCGCGAAAAGCGTGTGGAAGTCGCCCTGACCTACGTGTTCGGCATCGGCCGGACCCTTTCGCAGCTGACGCTGGCGGAGACGGGCATCGACCCGAACACCCGTGTTCGCGACCTCTCCGAGGAGCAGCTCGTCGCGATCCGCGAGTACGTGGACAACAACATCAAGACCGAGGGTGACCTCCGTCGTGAGATCCAGGCCGACATTCGCCGCAAGGTGGAGATCGGCTGCTACCAGGGTCTCCGTCACCGTCGTGGCCTGCCCGTCCGCGGTCAGCGCACCAGCACGAACGCTCGTACCCGCAAGGGCCCGCGTCGCGCCATCGCCGGTAAGAAGAAGCCGGGCAAGAAGTAGTCCGCAGCGGACAACGCTTCATCAGCGGTCTTCGCTGTAGGACCGACCACCTCCCCGTAGGAGTTATAGATGCCCCCCAAGGGTCGTCAGGGCGCTGCCAAGAAGGTGCGCCGCAAGGAAAAGAAGAACGTCGCTCACGGCCACGCGCACATCAAGAGCACGTTCAACAACACGATCGTCTCCATCACGGACCCGTCCGGCAACGTGATCTCCTGGGCCTCCGCCGGCCACGTCGGCTTCAAGGGCTCCCGGAAGTCCACGCCGTTCGCCGCGCAGATGGCCGCCGAGTCGGCTGCCCGCCGCGCCCAGGAGCACGGCATGCGCAAGGTCGACGTGTTCGTCAAGGGCCCGGGTTCCGGTCGTGAGACCGCCATCCGTTCGCTCCAGGCGACCGGTCTCGAGGTCGGCTCCATCCAGGACGTCACCCCGACCCCGCACAACGGCTGCCGTCCGCCGAAGCGCCGTCGCGTCTGACGTACGGCTGCTTCACGCAGGCTTGGTTTCGGGCGGTACGGCTCTTCGGGGCGGTATCGCCCGTACCCTTGCAGTACCCGTCCCTTTTGCCGGGGGCGGTTCCGTCGGACGTCAAATAGCGGGCGTCCACGAAAGAAGGATCTGATCCACACATGCTGATCGCTCAGCGTCCCTCGTTGACCGAAGAGGTCGTCGACGAATTCCGCTCCCGGTTCGTGATCGAGCCGCTGGAGCCGGGCTTCGGTTACACCCTCGGCAACTCCCTGCGTCGGACTCTCCTGTCGTCGATTCCCGGTGCGGCTGTCACCAGCATCCGTATCGACGGTGTCCTGCACGAGTTCACCACCGTGCCGGGCGTCAAGGAGGACGTCACCGACCTGATCCTCAACATCAAGCAGCTGGTCGTGAGCAGTGAGCACGACGAGCCGGTCGTGATGTACCTGCGCAAGCAGGGTCCGGGTCTGGTCACCGCCGCCGACATCGCGCCCCCGGCCGGTGTCGAGGTGCACAACCCCGACCTCGTCCTCGCCACGCTCAACGGCAAGGGCAAGCTGGAGATGGAGCTCACGGTCGAGCGTGGCCGTGGTTATGTCTCCGCCGTGCAGAACAAGCAGGTCGGTCAGGAGATCGGGCGTATTCCGGTCGACTCGATCTACTCGCCGGTTCTGAAGGTCACGTACAAGGTCGAGGCCACGCGTGTCGAGCAGCGCACCGACTTCGACAAGCTGATCGTCGACGTCGAGACCAAGCAGGCGATGCGTCCGCGTGACGCCATGGCCTCCGCCGGTAAGACGCTGGTCGAGCTGTTCGGTCTGGCGCGTGAGCTGAACATCGACGCCGAGGGCATCGACATGGGTCCGTCCCCGACGGACGCCGCCCTTGCCGCCGATCTGGCGCTGCCGATCGAGGAGCTGGAGCTCACCGTTCGGTCGTACAACTGCCTCAAGCGTGAGGGCATCCACTCCGTGGGTGAGCTGGTCGCGCGCTCCGAGGCCGACCTCCTCGACATTCGTAACTTCGGTGCGAAGTCCATCGACGAGGTCAAGGCGAAGCTGGCGGGCATGGGCCTGGCGCTCAAGGACAGCCCGCCCGGATTCGACCCGACTGCTGCGGCGGACGCGTTCGGCGCGGACGACGACGCGGATGCGGGCTTTGTGGAGACCGAGCAGTACTGATCGGTTCCACCTCCGGGGTTCGCGTCAGCGGACCCCGGATCTCCGACAGACGACCGTCTGCTCGGATACTGACCCCGGTACCTGATACGGCCGGGGCAGACACCTAGGAGAAAGATCATGCCGAAGCCCGCCAAGGGTGCCCGTCTGGGCGGCAGTGCCGCGCACGAGAAGCTGCTTCTCGCGAACCTCGCGAAGGCGCTGTTCGAGCACGGCCGTATCACCACCACCGAGGCGAAGGCCCGCCGTCTGCGGCCGTACGCCGAGCGTCTGGTCACCAAGGCGAAGAAGGGCGACCTTCACAACCGCCGTCAGGTGCTCCAGGTCATCACGGACAAGAGCGTTGTCCACACGCTCTTCACCGAGATCGGCCCGCGGTACGAGAACCGTCCGGGTGGTTACACCCGTATCACCAAGATCGGTAACCGTCGTGGCGACAACGCGCCCATGGCTGTCATCGAGCTGGTCGAGGCGCTGACGGTTGCGCAGGAGGCGACGGGTGAGGCCGAGGCTGCGACCAAGCGTGCCGCCAAGGACGCCGAGGTTGCGGTTGAGACCAAGGCCGAGGAGACCAAGGTTGACGTGACCAAGGCCGACGAGGTTCCCGCCGAGGAGGCCAAGGACGCGTAAGCGTCTGCGGGGTGGCTGTCGTCGTGCGGCTGCGGCGTCGTCGTGGCTTGTCGCGCAGTTCCCCGCGCCCCTTTGGGGCGATTGCGGGCCCGTTCCTTTCGAGGAGCGGGCCCGTTCTTGTGTTGCTGAGAGGATCTGTACGTGAGTGATGACGCAGCGCCCGGGTTCGTGCGAGTGCGACTTGACCTGTCCTACGACGGGACCGAGTTCTCCGGCTGGGCCAAGCAGGCCGGTGGGCGGCGGACCGTGCAGGGGGAGATCGAGGATGCCCTGCGGACCGTCACGCGGTCCGGCGGGACGACGTACGAGCTGACCGTGGCCGGGCGGACTGATGCCGGGGTGCATGCGCGGGGGCAGGTCGCGCATGTTGATCTGCCTCGGGAGGTCTGGGGGGAGCATCACGAGAAGTTGCTGAAGCGGCTTGCCGGGCGGTTGCCGAAGGATGTGCGGGTGTGGGCGCTGAGGGAGGCGCCGGCCGGGTTCAACGCGCGGTTCTCGGCTGTCTGGCGGCGGTATGCGTATCGCGTCACCGACAATCCGGGGGGTGTTGATCCGTTGTTGCGGAGTCATGTGCTGTGGCATGACTGGCCGCTCGACGTCGATGCCATGAACGAGGCGGCTCAAGGGCTGCTGGGGGAGCATGACTTCGCCGCCTACTGCAAGAAGCGGGAAGGGGCGACGACCATTCGCACGCTGCAGGAGCTGAGCCTGGTGCGGGGTGAGGACGGGATCGTCACGGCGACCGTGCGGGCCGATGCGTTCTGCCACAACATGGTGCGGTCGTTGATCGGGGCGCTGTTGTTCGTGGGGGACGGGCATCGGGGGCCGGACTGGCCGGGGAAGGTGCTTGCCGCCGGGGTGCGTGACTCCGCCGTGCATGTCGTACGGCCCCATGGGCTGACGTTGGAGGAAGTCGGTTACCCCGCCGACGAGTTGCTGGCCGCGCGGAACAAGGAGGCGCGGAACAAGCGGACGTTGCCGTCGGCGGGGTGCTGCGGGTAGCGGGGGTCAGCCGGCCAGGGCCTCTTTCAGGGTCGGCTGGAGATAGGGAACCAGCGATTTCGCGTAGCCGGCCGTGATGTGGCTGGAGTCGAAGTAGACGATCTGGTCGGCGATCACCGTCGGGCACACGTTGCTCGCACAGAACGCGGGCAGGGTGTCGATGATCTCGGCGCCGTGGCGCTTGGCCACCTGCTGCTCCATCTCCCGGTATTCGGGGTACTCGATGGCCTGGTCCTGTGCGGGATTGCAGGCCGAGATGTCGTCGGTGTGGGTGGCAAGACAGTCCGGTACGTTCCTGCCGGGCTGAGGGCTGTCGGTGAGGTAGACCAGCTTGGCGCCGGTGTCCTCGAAGACCTGGAAGGCCTTTTCGGCGCCCGCCTCTCGCGCCTCGCGGCGGACGCGGTTGGTGACGACGATGACATCGGGCTTGACCTTCTCGAGCTCTTCGAAGGCCGATTCCCGCCAGCTGTCGCACTCGGAGTACTCGCGGTTCAGCTCGGGGTTCTTGATGGAGTAGACCTCGGGGGAGCAGCCGCCCTTCGCCATGGTGATGATCCTCGCGTTGAGCTTCTGCCCGATCTCATGGAAGGCGTCGCCCCACTGCCAGGCGTGGGAGTCGCCGATGACGACGATCGACGTCTTCCCTTCCGGGTCTCCGATGACGCAGTTGTCGCGCATGACGAACTCGGTGACATCGGTGTTGTCGATGCAGCCGTAGTGGGTCTTGTCGTCGAGAGACTTGGGCAGAGCGCTCTGCGCGACGTTGGAGAGTTTCGTCTGGAGCACGGACTTCTGCACCGAATCCGGGCCGGAATAGCCGACCTTTCCATCCGCTGCGACGGCCGTGGTCGAGAGGTTCAGCGGGAGCGCGGTCATGGCGAAGGCCGCGGCAGCGGCGGTGCCCGCGACGGCCGTGCCGCCGGCGAAGATGCCCTTCCAGGGGCGGGCCACCAGTTGGGGATTGTTCCGGAAGCGGGCCTCGACCATGTAGTACATGGCGTAGGCCAGGATCAGCGACAGCGAGGCGACGCGGAAACGGTCCGAGTAGGAGAGCTCGTGGCCGGTGAAGTCCGGCCAGAGGATGAGGATCGGCCAGTGCCAGAGGTACCAGCCGTAGCTGACGTTGGCGACAGAGTTGAACACCGGGTTGTTCAGCAGCCATTCCGCGCCGAGGCGGGGAGCGGCGCATCCGCCGGCGATGATCATGGAAGCGCCCAGGACGGGGCCGGCCACCGCGTATCCCGGCAGCGGGGTCTCCGGGGTGATGAGGAGCGCGGTGCCGATCGCGATGGCGAGCCCGGCCCAGGAGATGAGCGCCGCCAGCCCGTGGTTCATGCGGGAGAGAAGCGGGGCCCCGAGGGCGAGCAGGATGCCGAAGGCGAGTTCCCAGATGCGGGTGTGGGTGCCGAAGTAGGCGAGGGGCTGATTCGACGCGGTCTGCTGGATGGACAGATACAGTGACCCGCCCACCACGGCCGTGAGGAACAGTCCCACCAGGACGCGGTTGCGGAAGAGGGCGCGGCTGAGCCAGGCCGTGACGAACAGGACGATCGGCGCGGCGACGTAGAACTGCTCCTCGATGCCCAGCGACCAGAAGTGCTGGTACGGAGACTGGGTCCCGTCGTTGGCGAAGTAGTCGGTGCCCGTCTCGACGAGCCGCCAGTTCATGACGCTCAGCGCGGAGGCGAGACCGTCCTCCATGTAGTCACGGAACCTGAGCGGGCTGCCGTAGACCCAGGCAAGGGCCGCCGTAGCGAGGATGACGACGGCCATGCCGGGGGCGAGTCGGCGCATACGACGCGCCCAGAACTTGCTCAGTGACACCTTGCCGGTCTTGTCGATCTCGGCGAGGAGCTGGCTGCCGATGAGGAAGCCGCTGAGGACGAAGCTGACGTCCACGCCGCCGTGGATGTCGAGTATGCCGACGTGCATGCTGACCACCATCATGATGGCCACGGCGCGCAGGCCCTGAATGTCCGGCCGGTACTTGCGAAGACGCTCTGTCTGCACGGCCGTTGAACGATGGCGGGTCACGGTTCTCCAGTAACTGTCCGGGCTGGGCCGGCGACTTCAGTGGACCGTCGGGCAGGCGACAGCCGTACCGCTGACGCGCACCCCCTGGGCGGGAATGCGGATGCCGCACGACAGCCGCAGCTGGGCGGGCAGTTCGTTCTGGGCGCCGACGTGCGCATGGCAGCCCACCACGACCTCGCGAAGGAACGATTCGCTGCCGATCGAGGAGTCGTGGTCCACCACGGACTCGTGGATCTGGGCGCCGTCGGCCACGGTGACGTTCCCGCCGATGATCGAGCGGTCGACGACCACGTGTGCGCCGATGACGGCGTGCGCGCCGATGGTCGAGCCGCCGGTGATACGGGCGGTCGGGTCGACGGTGGCTGTGGGATGGATCAGGGCCTCGGCCGGCCGCTCCACCAGGGGAGACGTCGCCCTGCCGGTGATCAGGTCGGCCGAGCCGTGGACGAAGGCCAGCGGTGTGCCGAGATCACGCCAGTAGTCGTCGGTGGTGTGGCCGTAGACGCGCCGCCCCTGGGCGACGAGCTGCGGGAAGGTCTCCTGCTCGACCGAGACCTCGCGGTCGGCAGGGATGGCGTCCAGCACGGAGCGGCGGAAGACGTAGCAGCCGGCGTTGATCTGGTCGGTGACGCACTCCTCCTGGGTCTTGGGCTTCTCGAGGAAGGACAGGACCCTTCCGGACTCGTCGGTGGGTACGAGGCCGAAGGCGCGCGGGTCCGAGACGCGGGTGAGATACAGGGTCACGTCCGCGTCCCGCGCCTCGTGCTGCTCCAGGACGTCCCGCAGGTCGAGGCCGGACAGGATGTCGCCGTTGAGGATCAGGACAGGGGCGTCCGCCGGTCCGCGCAGCAGGCGGGCCGCGTTGCGGATGGCGCCGCCCGTGCCGAGCGGGACGCTCTCGACGGCGTAGGAGATCCGCAACTCCTGGGAGAAGTCCTTGAACTCCTCCTCGAAGAGGCTGGCGAGATACGAGGTGGCGAACACCACGTGCTCGACGCCCGCGTCCATCAGCTTGGCTATCTGGTGCCGGATGAAGGACGAGCCGGCGACGTTGAGCAGCGGCTTCGGGGTGTGGTTCGTCAGGGGGCGCAGGCGGGTGCCCTTGCCGCCCACCAAAATGATGGCTTCTTGCATGATGGCCTCGCTCGGTCAGCTGGCGGTGTCGGTACCGGGGCCTGCGTAGTCAGAGGTGAAGCAGGACTTGATGGCCTTCTCGGTCAGGGGGCGTCCGGCGAAGTCGAGCCGGGAGGCGACCTTGTCGTCGGGCTTGGAGTTCGGGTCGTCGTCGAAGTAGATCGACCACCAATAGACGCCGCTCATCTGCCGTTTCTGGACGACCTGGCAGACGGCCTCGTACCAGTTGGCCTGCACCTCGGGGTTGACGGCGCGCTTGGTGTAGAAGTCGCCGGGCGCCTTGTAGGCGCCCTTCATCGCGCCGATGCCGGCCTCGGCGATGGTGATGTTGGGCAGCGGGCCGGTGGCCTTCTTGTCCAGCCAGTCGTTCCAGCCCTCGACCAGCGTCTCGACGGGCGCGGTGTCCGCGACCTTCACCGGGAAGTAGGCGTCGACGCCGAGGTGGCTGACCGGCATGTTGATGCGGCCGGAGACGTAGTTGTCCCAGTTGGCGTCGTAGGCGACCTCGCCGGAGAAGGCCTTCTCGGCGGAGGAGACCAGGGCGTCCCAGCGGGTGTCGCCCTCCATGGAGTTCAGCTCGGTGCCGATGACGAAGGTCGCCGCCTGCTCACGGTCCGCCGCCTTCAGGTACGGCGTCAGGAACTTCTTGTACGAGGCGAACCAGGCGTCGCGGTCGGCCGGGTCGATTTTGCCGCGCCAGCCGCCGTTGTCCACATCGAGGGACGTCTCGTCCATCAGCGGCCGTACGGTCGTACGCAGCCCGGCCTCGTGGAAGATCTGCAGGACGCGGGCGAGCCGCTCGGCGGTGGGCGTCTTGCCGCCCCCGCTGATCTTCGTGGAGTCGAGGTCGCCGGTGAAGAAGGGGAAGCTCACGCTGACGGAGTTGGCGTGCAGGCCGACGAGATAGTCGGAGTGCAGCTTCGCCTGCTTCTCGACGTAGTCCAGGGCGTGCTTGGGGTTGTCCTCCCAGTAGAGCTGGACGCCCCACTGTGGCATGCCCTCCTTCCACTTCTTGTCCACCTTGGCGATCTGCGCCGTGGCCGGGGTCGACGTATCCCCGGCGGTGCCGTCCGAGGGGGTCTTCGGCTTTCCGGCGTCCTCGCCCTTCAGCACGACGTCGGGCAGCAGTGAACCGGACTCCCAGCGCAGCGGGTGGTCACCGGCGACGAAGGGGACCGCGATCACGAAGGAGATGACGGATACGGGCAGCACGGCAAGCAGAGGCAAGCGGGCGCGCTTCATGAGGTGTCGGTCTCTTCCGGGTCAGGCGGGCTTGGCGATGACGACGAACTTGTTCTCCTCGCGGCGGATGAACTTCCACAGGCCCTTGATGCCGCCGATCCCTTCGATGAGGGAGAAGAGGGGGAGCATGAGGATCACCGCGAAGGGCTCCCACCACTTGCGCCTGCCGTTCGCGGAGGCGATCGCGTTGAGCCGCAGCCCTTCCCAGTACGCCCAGATCACATAGGCGAAGCTGATCGACCACAGCACGACGACCGACTGGGTCACGGGCGAGGTGTTCATGTCGCCGATGAACCAGGCGAGGAAGAGCACCGTGCCGACGTGCTGCAGCGGGCCGAGGATCCAGCTCGTCACGCAGATGGTCAGGAACCATCGGTAACGCAGCGGCACCTTGCGGTTGAAGCAGAGGGCGACCAGGCCCCAGGCCCAGCGCTCGCGCTGCTTGATGAAGTCCTTGGAGTTGGCCGGCGAGGCGCCGTAGCAGCGGCCGTTGAACCAGTCGCTGCGGCCCGGGTAGATACGGCAGAAGGTCAGGGCCAGCCGGGCGTCCTCGACGATCTCCTTGGGGCCGAAGTCCCAGCCGATCTCGGCCTCGATGGAGGCGCGGATGACGAGGAGTTCGCCGTGCACGCCGGCGGCCGGTGTGCCGAGTCCCGTGAAGGCGCGGAACCGCGCGATGTCGTCCGCCGGGCGGATGGCGTCGGCGAACCAGGTGAACATGCTGACCGCGTTCTCGCGGGGGTAGGTCAGGATGCCCTGCGCCATGTGCTTGACCTCTTCGGGGGTCGCGCGCCGCTGGCGGTTGATGAACTGGGCGAGGGACGCCGCCGTGTCCGGGCCGACGCCGGTGTCGTCGTCCATGTGCAGCACCCAGACGTTCTCCAGCGCCTCGCCCTCCTCGATACGCAGCTCGTGGGCGTAGTTGTTGGCGCGGGCCTTGAACCGGGTGCCGTTCTGGGTCTCGTAGGCCTTCGGGACCGTGACCACGCGGATGAGGGGGCTGGTTGCCGCCAGTGCGTCGATCCGCTCGGCGGCCTCGCAGCCCTCCTCGGTGAGGACGTCCACCCGCATGTACGGGAACCACTCGGGGAGGTGTTCCACATAGGACAGGACGGAACGTTCCAGCGCCGGGTAGGTGTCGTGCCGGCCGATGGTGGGCACGAGCGTGATCAGGAAATCCTGCTCCACCAGGGCGGGCGGGGTCATCAGATGCGCCTTGCGGGCCCGGCGGCGGATCAGGATGAAGCCCTGAATGGACACGAGTACACCCGGAACGGGCAGGGCCCAGGCGATGGTGATCAGCCAGGCCAGCGGTGAGTCGGAGGGTGTGTACGACCAGAGACTGAAGGCGAGCAGCCCTATCAGCGGGATGAGGAACGGCAAAATCCCGGGCCGCCAAGCAGCTGTGCGCTTGGCCAGTTTCTGATTGTGCCGTGAATGCGGCACACCCCCGTCGACCAGTGTCGATGCCATGACGACTGCGGAACTCCCCGTGAGATCGGTGGTGCGTTGAGGCAGCGACAGATCTCGGCCGCGGCGCGACAGAGCGCACCACGGCACCTTCCCTACGGGATCCCCACCCCTCAACGCCCTGCTGGCGTAAAAATCGGTCAATCGCCGCTCAGATGCCCCCCCAGGCGTCCAGAACCATTGGCCGAACAGGAGCACGATCCTCGCATACGTGCCCGGGGCATGGAATCGTTGTGAGGAAGATGTGCTTAAAAGTTAATCAAGCGAAGTCTTGCGCCGTGATCACACGGGAGGAGTGGTACGTCCGTTTCACGTCGTCTGTGGTGTTCTTCTTCCGCGGCTCGGAGACGTTGTCGTACGACAGCGCCTGCCCCCACACCGTCCACAGCACCCACGGCGTCCTGACCAGGGTCTTGGGCTGTGCGGCGTTGAGCGGGACATGGAAGGACTCGGAGACGATCCGGGGCCTGCGGTACTTCTCCAGGCCGCGGTACCACACCCCGGTCCAGGCGCCGCCGCCGAACGGTTCGGCCGGGGTGTCGCTGTAGTCGTCGACGCCGACGATGTCGACGTAGCGCCCGCCGGGGTAGTAGGGCCCGGGCTCGCGGCCGGAGCTGTTCCAGGCGTTCGGGGCCCAGACGAAGATCAGGTTGTGCAGGCCGCGGCGGTGGACGAGGTAGTCGTATGTGACATGCCACAGCTTGCGGAAGGCCGCCGGGTCCTGCCCGGACCACCAGAAGCCACGACCCGGTGCGGCGTTCATCTCGTGATACGGCCGCAGCAGCACGGGTACGCCCTGGTCGGCGAGGTAGCCCAGGTGATCCGCGAGATAGGCGAGGTCCCGCAGCAGGGCCCGGTGCTCGGAGGTGCCCCGGCTCAGCACCCGGGCGAACCAGCGAGGGTCCTGCGCTGCGGGCGAGTTGCGGTGCAGGGTCTGCGGGAAGCCCTTGACGGGGCTGCCCGGGTAGGGCTGGTGGAAGGAGAAACCGACCAGGCCCGCCGAGGCGCCGCCGTTGTGCGGCAGGGACACCTCGGCTCCGGTCGCGCACTCCCGGTGCGTGCCCGAAGGGCGGTACGAGCCGTCGGCCGCCCTGGGCAGCCCCGCCCACACCCCCGCGGCGAGGTCCACGGCGTCCTCGACATACCCCCAGTGGCGGCGGCAGCCCGGCCAGTCGCCGGAGTAGGAGCGGGACCGGCCCACCGCCCAGCCGGGCTGGCCGTAGCCGGGGCCGAGGTCCAGCTCCACGAAGCCGGGCAGGCGGCCGGTGATGTCGCGGGCCTTGCGGTAGTAGTAGCCCGGCTGCTTGGTACCCCGGTAGTCGCCGTACTGGGCGTTGTACCGCTCGTTGTGCAGCTCCACGTGCTGGCCGATCACCGTGCGGCTCGGCCAGCCGCGGCGGGCGGTGTTCTCCAGGTTCGCGAGCATCGCGTACACCCGGCGTGCCTCGGGGGTGGCCTTCGGGTCACGGTCCCGCAGATCGGTCGGCACCGGCCGGGGTCCGGTCTCGCCGTCCTCCTGGTCGGGCCAGGCCCACACTGCCAGCGGGGCCAGCACCGCGGCACCTGCCGCGGCCCCGAGCAGCCCGATCCGGCCTCGCATCCGCACGGCCCCGCCCCCTCCCCGACATGACGTGGGGTGATTGTCCCCTGGTGCGGGAAGGGCCGGCGGGCGGGGTGGGGGGTGCTGGGTCATTGGCGGTGCGGGTTCGTTGTGGCTTGTCGCGCAGTTCCCCGCGCCCCTTCAGGGCGTTGGTGGCGCCGTTCTTGCCAGGAGCGGGCCCGCTTTTGTGTCGGGAGCCGGTTACTGCTGCGCCTCAGTCCTGCGACCAGGCCCTCAAGAGGTCGCCGAGGGCGTCCGCGGTTTCGTCGGCGTCGGGGCCGTCGTCCCGGGCGTCGGGGGCCAGTTCCACGTGCAGGAACGTGGCGTGCCGGCGCTCCGCGGACCTGCCCTGGACGTTCGACGTGCCCTCCAGCGGGCAGCGTGCCGACCAGCCGCGGCAGACGCGCAGACCGTCCGCCTCCAGTCGGTCGGCCAGCGCCGAGGCCTCGCCGGACGTGCTCTGCGCCGCGCCGCCGGAGACGATGGCCTCGTAGGGGCGCTCGGACGTCTCGGCGAAGCCGTGGAGTTGGAGGCCGGGCACCCCGCGCTTCTGGAGCTCGACGACGATGGCGTGGAAGGCGCTGTCCTCGCGGTGGGCGACATCCGCGGCGTCCGCGCGGCCGGCGCGGCGGTGGGCGCCGGCCACGACGAGGGCGCCCGAGGGGGTGCCCTCCAGCAGCCGGACGCCGAGTGCCTCGGTGCCGCGGTCGGAGACCGGGTGCGGCACCTGTACGTTCCAGCGCACCGCGGAGTCCGCGGTCAGGTAGAGGCGGCCCCAGCGCGCGGCCTCGCCGTTCGGTCGCAGGGCGGCGATCTCGTCGTAACGGCGGCCGGATTCGGTGTCGGTGAGGCGGGTGACGCCGAGGCCGAGGGGGGTGAGCAGGTGCTCCGCCTCTGCCGCGTCGCCGTCCATGAGGCGGCCGACACCGTGCGCGAGTTGCTCACGCTCGTCGTCGCCGGGCGGTGTGTACGGGTCGTCGGGCTCGAAGCCGGCCGTGTACGTGAGGATCCGGCTGCGGAGGTCCACGAGTTCCCGGGCCTGCGGAACCGAACGCTCCGTACCTTCGGGTGATGTTGTGTTACAACCGGCCACGGCCAGAATCAAAACCGTTTGGGCAAAAATGCGAGCAAAACGTGACTGCCTTGTGACGAGAGAGACCAGTTGTGTTGCCCAGTTGTGTTGCGAGGCACGTGTGAGTATGTCGCGGTGACATTTCGTAAGTCTCTCCGTATAGGTCGCTCGCTGGCGATTCTGGGGGCTCTGGGCGGCCTCGTCGCCGCCTGTACCGCCGAGCCGTCCGGGGCGCAGGTGAAG
The DNA here is from genome assembly GCF_052245395.1 of Streptomyces sp. 4N124. NCBI lineage: Bacteria > Bacillati > Actinomycetota > Actinomycetes > Kitasatosporales > Streptomycetaceae > Streptomyces > Streptomyces sp. 4N124. The sequence continues at coordinate 73,089 of NZ_JBQQBS010000017.1, read as the reverse complement.
CCGGGCGGGCGCTCGTTCACCGTCGCCGCCGCGGGTGATGTGCTCATCCACCCCGAGCTGGTCGAACAAGCGGCCAAGGACGCCGAGAAGACCGATGAGGGGCAGGCCGGGCTGGACTTCGGACCGCTCATGGCCGGGGTGAAGCCGGTCATCAGCAAGGCCGATCTGGCCATCTGTCACATGGAGACTCCGGTCGGCACGCCCAAGGGCCCCTTCGAGGGGTACCCGGAGTTCCTCGTTCCCCCGCAGATCCTCACGACTCTCAAGGACGTGGGTTACGACACCTGCTCCACGGCCTCCAACCACACCTACGACCACGGCCTGAAGGCCGTGAAGCGCAGCCTGGACACGATGGACAAGGTGGGTCTCGGCCACACCGGGTCCGCGCGTACGCCCGAGGAAGCAGAGCAGATCAATATCCGGGACGTCAACGGCGTCAAGGTCGCCCATCTCTCGTTCTCCTGGGAGTCCTTCCTCAACCCCACGCCCGAGAAGGAGCGTTGGGCCCTCAACCGGATCGGTATCGCCCCCATCAAGGAGGCCGAGGCCCGGGCCCGCAAGCAGGGCGCCGAGGTGGTGATCCTCTCGGTCCACTGGGGCCTGGAGCACTACAACGAACCGAGCGTCCCGCAACTGGAGCTGGCGGAGCGGATCACCAAGGAGACCGGGATCGACCTGGTGATCGGTCACCACTCCCACGTGGTGCAGCCCATCCAGAAGCTCAACGGCACCTGGGTCGCCTACAGCCTCGGCAACCAGGTGGCCCGCCACTCCTCGCCGACCGGCCTCACCGAGGAGGGCGCGATCGGCTGGTTCGAGTTCACGGAGACGACCGACGGCTGGGACGTCGACGCCCGCTACCGGACCACGCTGGTCGACGTCCCGCCGGAGGTGGAGGCCGGGGAGAAGGCGCCCGAAGGAGCGGTCGAGGACCACCGCGTGGTGGACGTGCAGCAGCTGCTCGACAGTCCCGGAGACCTGTCCGAGGACCGGCTCGCCCGCTACCGGCTGGCCGCCGACCGCACCCGCGGCTTCCTCTACAACCGGGGCGCCCCAGGTGGCGACGGTCTGGAGCAGCTCCCGCTGGGGACGTGATGAGCAACACAGGCAGCGGTTGCCCGCCGAAACCCAACCCCGGCGTGTTTTAACCGTCTTTTAAAGTGACGGCGTCTCATGTCCGCGTCAGCGGTGGCTCCTGCGAGCGCCTGAGTAGTGAAGAGGCGAAGGAAACCACCGGTGATTTCGACCCAAAGCGCGCCACGCCCAGGACGGGGCGGCCGGCGGCGTTTGCGCAGACGCGCGGACATGCCGCTCCTGGGCGGTATACGACCGCCGATCGCGCTGCTGTGCCTGCTGATCCTCGCCCTGGCCGGGCTGACCGCCAAGGTGCTGGGCCCCGCCGGTGAGCCGGTCGTGCCGAAGGCGGTGCTGAGTTCCCAGCAGCACTTCGCGCAGGACGGCGCCATCGCCCTACGCGCGTCGATCGACGAGCGGGTCACCGACCTGAACCGCACGGCGACCGCGCTGAACGCGGGGGAGCCGGCGGACCCGGAGCGGGTGCTGTCGGACCTGAGCAGGACGTACCAGAAGTGGACCGGTACCACCGTGCTGGACCTGGAGAGCGGCAAGGTGCTCGCCGCGAGGGGTGAAACGATTCCGCTCGCCTGGCTGGACAAGGACGTCCTGACCGGCGAGAACGCCCTCACCCCCCGCATGGTCCGGCTGAAGACCGGTGACGTGCGGCTGATGACCATGGCCCTCCTCGACTGGAAGGACCGTCCGCAGCAGCTGCTGATCGCCTCCAACAGCCTCTCCGTGCCCGCCATCAACCTGGGCCCGTTCCGCTCGATGGCGGTCGTGGCCCGGGGCGGCGAGGTCCTCGCCACGGCCGGCTTCGAGCGGGCCGAGGCGCTCAACTCGGACGCGGAGCGCAGCGAACTCTCCTTCCTGCAGAAGCAGATGACCCGGCTGTCCGATCAGGCGGCCAAGGAGAGCGAGCAGGACCCCGTCAGCGCGAGGGAGCCCGGCTCCCGCGGCTACCCGGGCGTCAGCGGAACCCTGCTGGGCAACTCATACAACGGCCGTATCGCGACCGCCGGATACGCCTCCCTCGCCTCCGCCGACCCCGAGCAGCGCCAGAGCGTCGGCGCGGGCCTCGGTCTGACCGTCGTGGCCATGCTGCCCGTGGTGCAGGAGCAGGCCGTCGGGCAGGAGCGCGAGCTGTACGGGCTGGTGGCGGCCGGCGTCCTGGTGGTCTTCGGGCTGGTGGCGGCGGCCCTGCTGTGGATGGCCGTGCAGCGGCCCCTCCTCGGGCTCTTCCTGGAGTCCCGCCGGCTGGCCCGCGGCGATCTGACCCGTCCCGTGGCCGTGCCCCGCTGGGGCGAGACCGCCCGCGTCGGCGGCGCCCTGGAGCGGCTGCGCGTGCAGCTGTCCGATGGGAAGGCGGAGCCGGCCCCCGGCGTCGGCCGTAGGGGCCGGCTCGGACTGCGGGTTCCACTGGCGCTGACCGCCGCCCTGCTGTTGCTGTGGTGCGTGCCGGTCGGTCTGCTGCTCAACCGCACGGACGCGTCGGTGAGTGTGCCGAGCACCATGGTCAACGACCAGCGCGACCGCACCGACCTGGTCGCCGACCGCGTCCGCCGGGCCCTCAACGAGGCCCAGGCCGACCTCGTCTCCATCTCCCGGCTGATCGACGCGGACGACCCCGACGCCACCACGGGTGTGCTCGACGACGCCCTGCGCAAGCACACGCGCTACGGCTCCGTGTACGTCGTCGACGAGGACGGCGAGGTCGTCGCCCGCGCCGGCGCGGAGCCCGCCTCCGCCTGGAGTGAGGAAGAGGAGGACGAGGGGGACGACTCGCTGGTCCGCGTGTCGGGCGAGGGCGGCAAGAAGCCGGTGATCCAGGCCGGGGCCGCCGTACCGGACCACAAGGGCATGACCCTGGTCGGCGAGGTACGCGTGGAGTTCCTGAACTCGCTGCTGAACCGGCCCGGTCTCGGCGAGGTCCGCGTGGTCGACACCAAGGCCAGGACCCTCGCCGCCAGCGACGGCTTCCTGGCCTTCGAGAGCCTGCCGCGCGAATCGCTCACCGACCTCGTGCGGGCGGGCGGCGTCAGAGTGGGCGCGGGCCCGGTGGAGAACGGCCTGCTGATCCGCGAGGGGCGCTCGGTCACCGTCGCCGCCGCGGCGCCCTTCTCCGGCGGCGGCGTGGCCGCCGACATCGGCTGGACCGTGGTCAGTTGGCAGAACGCCAAGCACTTCGAGATCGCCCCGTACGAACGCGAGGACCGCAGCGTGCTCGCCGGGATGCTCGGGCTCGCGCTGATCGTGGTCTGCCTGGGCTGGATCCACCTGGTCGTGGTCCGGCCGCTGCGCGCGCTGGCGAGCAGCGCCGAGAAGCTGGCCGACGGCGACCTCAAGACCGTGCTCTACCCCCGCTACCACGACGAGGTGGGGGCCGTCGTCCGCAGCCTCGAACTGGTCCGCCAGCAGTTGCAGGCCCGCAGGCAGAACCAGGCGCGTCGGAGTGCCGAGCCCCGGCTCGGCGCCGGAGGAAGGTGACCGGCTGTGCTGTACCTCTACTTCGTGCTGCTGATCGGCGGGGTGTTCCTGCTGATCGCGGGCATCATCGAGCAGCGCAGGCACTACGCCGCGCTGCACACCATCCCCTCCCGGGTGCTGGTCAACGGCATCCGCGGCAAGTCCTCCATCACCCGGCTGTGCGCGGGCGCCCTGCGCGGCGGTGACCTGGTCACCGTGGCCAAGACGACGGGCACCGCGGCGCGCTTCATCCACCCGGACGCCACGGAGGAGCCGGTCTACCGCAAGTTCGGCATCGCCAACGTGGTGGAGCAGATCGGCATCGTCCGCCGGGCCGCCACCTACCGTCCCGACGCCCTCGTCATCGAGTGCATGGCGGTCATGCCGGCGCTGCAGGAGGTCAACCAGAGCAAGCTGATCCGCTCGACGATCGGCGTGCTGTGCAACGTCCGTGAGGACCATCTCGCCGAGATGGGGCCCACCCTGGACGACGTGGCGCGCTCGCTGTGCCGCTCGATGCCGGAGGACGGCATCTGCGTCACCGCGGAGAAGGAGCGCTTCCACATCCTCCAGGAGGAGGCGGACGCCCGTAACTGCAAGCTGATCTACGCCGACCCGGACACGGTCACCGACGAGGAGCTGCGCGGCTTCAGCTGGTTCACCTTCAAGGAGAACGTGGCCATCGCGCTGGTCGTGGCGGAGCTGCTCGGCGTCGAGCGCAAGGTCGCGTTGCAGGGCATGTACGACGCCCCGCCGGACCCGGGTGTCCTCTCGGTGGAGAAGTACGTCGCCCCCGACGGCAAGCGGCTCGCCTTCGCCAACGTCTTCGCGGCGAACGACCCCGAGTCCACGCTGATGAACATCAACCAGCTGCTCGACCTCGGCGCGATCCGCCGCCCCCTGAACGTCGTGATCAACTGCCGCCCGGACCGGGTGGAGCGCAACGGACAGATGGGCGAGATCGTCCCCGACCTGCGGCCGGACAACGTCTTCGCCATCGGGCATCCCTCCAAGAGCGCCATCGACGCCATCCCCGCCGACTGGCGCGACCGCGCGGTCGACCTCGGCGGCGAGCGCCGCGCGGCGGACGAGTTCATGCCGACCCTGCTCGGCCGGATGTCCGACGGCTCCTCCCTGGTCGCCATCGGCAACATCCACGGACAGGGCGAGGAGCTCCTCGAATTCCTGGCCGAGCTCCCGGCGGACGAGAGCGACGCCGACGAGCCGGGGCAGTCGGCCGCCGCCGCACCGCACCAGCCGCAGCGCCTGGACCCGTACGCCTCGTACCCCACGGCCTACGAGGAGCGGTACCAGGCCTCGCAGACCCAGGAGATCCCGGTGATCAGCATCCCGGCGCCGGCGGGGCGGTACGTCGAGACGCCGGGGGCGTATGCGGCAGCCGCGGCCGGCGGGGGACACGGGACAGGGCAGCAGTCGTACGGCGAGAACCGGCACTACCAAGGGGCCCCGCAGTACGCCCAGCCGCAGCAGTACGCCGAGCCCCAGCAGCACGGCCACGACCTGCCGCAGGCTCCGGCGCAGCTGCCGCCCGACGCCGGGCAGGCGGCGGTGTCGGCGTGGTTCCGCACCGCGCGGCCGTCGACGGACGACGACGGAGGTGGACACCCGCCGCGCGCCTGACACCCGTCCCCGCGCGCGGCGCCCCTCGTGTGCCCGCTCCGCCCCTGAACCCGCACCCCTCGTCCGGAGATCCCGTTGACCACCGCTGCCCTGACTCCCGAGATGGCTGCCCTGGGCATCGCCATAGGCCTGTTCTTCTCGCTGCTCTGCTATCTCACGACCAACTTGTCGCCCGGGGGCATGATCACACCTGGCTGGCTCGCGCTCACCCTCATCGAGGATCTGCAGCGCGCCGCCATGGTGGTGGGCGTCACCGCCCTGACCTACGGCGGCACCAAGATCATGCAGCGGCTGGTGATCCTGTACGGCAAGCGGCTGTTCGCCGCCGTGGTGCTGCTGGGTGTGCTGTTGCAGGCCACGGTGATGATCGTGCTCTCGATCGAGTTCCCGCTGCTGTACGGCAACCAGACCCTCGGCTTCATCGTGCCGGGCCTGATCGCCTACCAGATGGTGCGCCAGCCCAAGGGAGCCACCCTGCTGGCCACGGGCACCGTCTCCCTCATGGCCTACATCGTCGTCGCCGCCGGCCTGCTGCTCGGCGTCATGCCGACCGTCTGAGAACCGAGGAGCTATTGATGGCAGGGAAGAAGAAGTCGCGGCCCGTCGTCACGGGCCTGGTGCTGCTGGCGCTCGTCGGCGCCTCCGGCTACCTCACGGTCGAACTGCGGAGTCAGGAGGAGGCGGGCGTCACCGAGGTGCGCAACGTCGGGGTCCTGGAGGGCGGCCGCAGCACCGGGGCCGCCGCGACGGACACCGGCAAGGAGACCTGGTCGCGGCTGGAGAATCCGGCGCGGTCCGTGCTGCGCGGGGGCGACGGCCAGATCAAGGCCGTGTTCACGGACGGCGCGCGCACCGCGACCCTGACCGGCCCGGCCCGCACCTTCCAGGAGCCGACCTCGACCGCGTCGAAGGTCAGCACGACGGAGTGGGTACGGCTGATGCCGGAGCCCTGGTCCAGGGGGGCGGAGCAGAAGAAGTGGTTCAAGGACTGGTACGCCGAGTACAAGGACAGCAAGGAGGACGACCTCTTCGCCTTCGCCTTCCAGTACGTGGCCGGCACGCCGGAGAAGAAGGACGAGGAGGGCACCGTCTACGCCGGTGACGCGAACTTCGGTCCGCTGAACACGGCCGGGGCCGAGGGCGGCGACCTGCGCCTGGAGGAGTCCGACTTCTACGACTACCTCGGGGTGCAGTACCCCTTCCGGGACGGCGCCGTCGGGCAGCCCGAGAGCATACGGGCCAGGTCCCTCGACTGCTCGGGCTTCATCCGCATGGTGCTGGGCTACCGGGCCCGGTACCCCCTGATGTCCTCGGACACCTCCGGCGACGGACTGCCCCGCACCGCCAACGGCATGGCCCGCTCCAAGGAGGGCGTCGACATCCTGCCGCTCGCCGGGATCTCGGCGCAGGACCGGCCCTCCGCCATCGACCAGCTCCAGCCGGGCGACCTCGTCTTCTTCAAGCTCGACACCCGCACCGGCCAGCGACTCGACCATGTAGGCATGGTCCTCGGACATGACACCGAGGGGCACCTGATCTTCGTCTCCAGCCGTGAGGAGGTCAACGGGCCGACGATCGGTGACGTGGGCGGTGTCTCCCGGCTGGACGGCAACGGGTACTACGCCAAGACGTTGCGCAGCGCCAAGCGCCTGTGAGCCCACTGCTCCCGAAGCGCGGGTGAGCCCGAGGGTGGCGGCCGACTGATCGTCGGCCGCCGTCATGCGCCGGCTGGCGCTACTCGTTCGCCGCCGCCGACGCCTGGGCCTCGCCGCGCCGGCGGATCTGCCGGAACGTGAACTCCTGGAGGTCGTCGCCGGTGCTGAAGACCTCCGTGCTCTTGTCCGTCACGTCCTTGCCGTTGATGAAGCCGGCGACGGTGAAGTAGGCGTAACGGCCGTAGGAGTTGGTGGTCGTGCGGCAGGTGGGGCCATTGCAGAAGGGCTTGACGCCGCCGCCGGACAGGGACGCGACGACGCTCTTGTCGTCGGCCTGTCCCTTGGTCTTCGTCGCCTGTGCCTCGGTGTTGAAGACGGCCACGCCGACCGTCACCGCGATGCCGCTCCTGGTGTAGGTGACGCGCAGGAAGCGGGTGCAGTCGTTGGCCTTGAGGACCTTGCCGAGGGTGCCCTGCGGGTTGGCGGCCGAGGCGCAGTTCTTCGTGTCGGCCGTCGGGCCCTTCTTGTACAGGGTCTCGCCCATGGTCAGCTGCGTGCCCGGGAAGAGGATCTCCGGGCTGAGCGGAGCCTTGTCCTTCTTCACGCTGGCCACGAAGTCCTTCGGGTCCAGCGGCGGCGGCGCGCTGGTCGGCGCGAAGGACGGGTCGGCGGCGCCGGACGCGCTCGGGATGTCCGCGGTCGACGGCAGCTGGGAGGACCCGTTGCCGGACGCCTCGCTGTCACCGTTCGCCGACACCACGGCCACGGCGACGGCGGCACCTATCGCGACGGTGGCAAGCGCGCCGCCGCCGACGAGCAGCAGTCGGCGGCGCTTGTTGCGGGTCTCCGACGCCTCGGCGAGAGCGGCCCAGTCCGGAGTCTCGCCGTCGCCGCTGCTCCACGGCTGCTGCTGCGAATTCGGTTTCCAGGGGTCCCACTGGGACTGAGGACCCCCCTGCCCAAAGCTCATGGGCCGCATCTTAGACGGGGCGGCAACCCGTGTGTCGGCCCGTCTCACAGGTCACTGCGGCATCAGCGGGCCCGAGGTCGTTTTGACCCGTCCGGGGCGCCGCAGGTACTCTTGCAGTTCGTTATGTGTATTGGCTTGCTCATTCTCACGTGAGGGGCCCTTACACCGGTCCACCGGGCCGATGACCAGCGACCAGCACGCGGTTTGCGTCACCGCAGTGCGGTCAGGGCTGTCGTGATCGTCTTCGGTGACCTTGTCAGGACCATTCACTGAAGAAGCGAAGGCTACGAACCGTGCGTACGTACAGCCCCAAGCCCGGCGATGTCACGCGCCAGTGGCACGTCATCGACGCCCAGGACGTCGTCCTGGGTCGTCTGGCCTCCACTGCGGCGTCCATCCTGCGCGGCAAGCACAAGCCGATCTACGCGCCCCACGTCGACACCGGTGACTTTGTCATCATCATCAACGCCGACAAGGTGCACCTGTCCGGCAACAAGCGGACCCAGAAGATGGCGTACCGCCACTCCGGCTACCCGGGTGGTCTGCGCTCCGTCCGTTACGACGAGCTGCTCGACAAGAACCCCGAGAAGGCCATCGAGAAGGCCGTCAAGGGCATGCTCCCCAAGAACACTCTGGGCCGTCAGATGCTCTCGAAGCTGAAGGTCTACAAGGGTGACCAGCACCCGCACGGCGCGCAGCAGCCGCAGCCGTACGAGATCACCCAGGTCGCGCAGTAAGTCCGGCCACCCCCTAAGACTGAAGAGAATCTGAGGAGAATCGTGGCCGAGACCACCGTCGAGACGCCCGTCGAGGGCGAAGAGATCGTCGACATCGAGAGCTACACCACCGAGTCCGAGGTCCCCGTCGAGGGCGAGTACACCTCGGAGTCGCTGGCGTCCCGCTTCGGCGACCCCCAGCCGGCCGCCGGCCTGGGCCGCCGCAAGAACGCCATCGCCCGCGTCCGGATCGTCCCGGGCACCGGCAAGTGGAAGATCAACGGTCGCACCCTCGAGGACTACTTCCCGAACAAGGTGCACCAGCAGGAAGTCAACGAGCCGTTCAAGGTCCTCGAGCTCGAGGGTCGCTACGACGTCATCGCCCGCATCGCGGGTGGCGGCGTCTCCGGCCAGGCCGGCGCCCTGCGCCTCGGTGTGGCCCGCGCGCTGAACGAGGCCGACGTGGACAACAACCGCGGCGCCCTCAAGAAGGCCGGCTTCCTCCGCCGCGACGACCGTGCGGTCGAGCGCAAGAAGGCCGGTCTGAAGAAGGCCCGTAAGGCTCCGCAGTACAGCAAGCGCTAATCACGACGGCGTCTGTTCGTACCCCGAACGCCCCGGCGGCACGCCACAGTGCCGTCGGGGCGTTCGTTTATCACAGCCAGAGGCGTATAACGGCACAAGACGCTCAAAGGCTGGCGTGATCGGATGCTTTCCAAACAGAGCTTTCATCAGATTCTTAGAGGGCTTCGAGGATCTTCGAGATTCGAGCCCCTTCCGGGAACTGTGAACGTATGGAGGACAAGTGGGACGACTCTTCGGCACGGACGGCGTGCGCGGTGTCGCCAACGCGGATCTGACGGCCGAGTTGGCACTCGGCCTCTCCGTCGCCGCGGCGCACGTACTGGCCGAGGCGGGCACGTTCGCGGGGCACCGGCCGACCGCCGTGGTCGGCCGTGACCCGCGCGCGTCCGGGGAGTTCCTGGAGGCCGCCGTGGTCGCGGGCCTGGCCAGCGCGGGTGTGGACGTCCTGCGCGTCGGTGTGCTGCCGACGCCCGCGGTCGCCCATCTCACCGGCGCGCTCGGCGCGGACCTCGGCGTGATGCTCTCCGCCAGCCACAACGCCATGCCCGACAACGGCATCAAGTTCTTCGCCCGCGGCGGCCACAAGCTCGCCGACGAGCTGGAGGACCGTATCGAGTCGGTCTACGAGGAGCACCGGACGGGGGCTCCGTGGAACCGGCCCACGGGTTCGGGTGTCGGGCGGGTGCGGACGTATGACGAAGGGTTCGAGCAGTACGTCGCCCATCTCCTCTCCGTACTCCCGAACCGTCTCGACGGGCTGAAGATCGTCCTCGACGAGGCGCACGGCGCCGCGGCTCGGGTCTCGCCGGAGGTGTTCTCGCGGGCCGGCGCGGAGGTCATCACGATCGGTGCCGAGCCGGACGGGCTCAACATCAACGACGGTTGCGGCTCCACGCATCTGGGCCTGCTGAAGGCCGCCGTCGTCGAGCACGGCGCGCATCTCGGTATCGCGCACGACGGTGACGCCGACCGCTGTCTCGCCGTCGACCACACCGGTGCGGAGGTGGACGGCGACCAGATCCTGGCCGTACTCGCGCTGGCGATGCGAGAACGCTCCGCGCTGCGTGCCGAGACGGTGGTGGCGACGGTGATGTCCAACCTCGGCTTCAAACTGGCCATGGAGCGTGAGGGGTTGACGCTCATTCAGACTGCCGTCGGTGACCGGTATGTGCTGGAGGAGATGAAGGAGCACGACTACGCCCTCGGTGGCGAGCAGTCCGGGCACGTCATCATCCTCGATCACGCGACGACCGGTGACGGGACGTTGACCGGGCTGTTGTTGGCGGCGCGGGTCGCGGAGAGCGGTCGTACGCTGCGGGATCTTGCTTCTGTCATGGAGCGGTTGCCTCAGGTGCTCATCAATGTGCCGGATGTCGACAGGGCCCGTGTCGGGAACTCGGCCGAGCTTGCTGTTGCCGTTGCTGAGGCGGAGCGGGAACTGGGGGCGACTGGGCGGGTGTTGCTTCGGCCGTCCGGTACCGAGCCGTTGGTTCGGGTGATGGTGGAGGCGGCGGATATTGAGCAGGCTCGGTCTGTGGCCGGGCGGCTGGCCGATGCGGTGAAGTCGGCGCTCGGGTAGTACGGCTGCTCCGTCAGAACGGCTTTCCTGCTTTGGCGGTACGTTCGCGCTGCCTGGCCCAGAGCCACTTCTGGGCCAGGAGCGTGAGCGTGCCGGCGAGGATGATGCCGAGCAGGTTCAGGAGGAGTTGTTCGGTGGAGCCCCAGGTCTGCTTGGTGTCGCCGTAGCTCAGGGCGACGGCCGCGTTGGCTGCCGCGGGGACTGTGGTCACGGAGATGGCTACGCCTACCAGGGCGCCCGACTTGGATGAGGTGAGGGACAGGGTGCCTGCCATGCCGGCGAGGACCGCCACGACGAACGAGAACCAGTCGGGGGCGTAGACGAAGCCGGTGTTGGGCCTGTCATCGTGCAGCTTCTCCTCCGTGAACAGGCCCACCGAGTCCATGAAGACGCTGAAGCCGACCGTCACCGCCATCGCCACCGCGAAGCCGACCAGAAGCGCGATCAGTGAGCGCAGCGCGAGGCGCGGATGGCGCTGGACGATCGCCGTGGAGAAGCCGGCCAGTGGGCCGAACTCCGGGCCGACCGCCATCGCGCCCACGATCAGGATGGCGTTGTCGAGGACGACACCGCAGGCCGCGATCATCGTGGCGAGCGTGATGAAGGCGACGTAGGTGATCGACAGCGTCGACTCCTCGTGCGTCGCGTCCGCCAGGTGCTCCCACAGGACCGCGTCCGCGCCCTCGCCGGGTGCCTCCTCCTCGGCCTTCTCGGCGCGCTTGGAGAGTGACAGGTCGATGTTCTCGACGGCGATCGACCCCGTCTTGTCCAGGTTCAACTCCCGCAGCGCGCCGATGAGTTCGTCACCCGCCTCGCGCGCCACGTCGCACATCACCACGTCCCCCGCGGGGTTGCGGGCGGCGCCCGGCAGCACCACGAGGTGGGTGGTGCCGACCGTCTTCTCGATCAGGCGGACCACGTCGTCGGTCTTGCCGGACGGTGTGATCAGGCGGAGGTGCAGCATGGGGGCAGGGTAGCGGTCACAGTTTGCGCAGACTGAGCCGCTGCACCTTGTGGTCCGGGCCCTTGCGGATGATCAGGGTGGCACGGCCCCGGGTGGGGGCCACGTTCTCGATGAGGTTCGGCCTGTTGATCGTGCGCCAGGTGGTACGGGCGTAGTCGAGGGCCTCCTCCTCGGAGACCTGGGTGTACTTGCGGAAGTACGAGGACGGGTTCTGGAAGGCGGTGTCGCGGAGTTTGCGGAACCGGTTCAGGTACCAGCGCTCGATGTCCTCGGGGCGGGCGTCGACGTACACGCTGAAGTCGAAGTAGTCGGCGAGGCCGACGCGGGTGCGGCCGTCCTTGCCGGGGAGGGCGGGCTGAAGGACGTTCAGGCCCTCGACGATCAGGATGTCCGGGCGGCGGACAGTGAGCTTCTGGCCCGGGACGATGTCGTAGATGAGGTGGGAGTAGACGGGGGCCGTGACCTCGTCCTTGCCCGCCTTGATGTCGGCGACGAAACGGGTGAGCGCGCGGCGGTCGTACGACTCGGGGAAACCCTTCCGCGACATCAGGCCGCGGGCCTGCAACTCCTTGGTGGGCAGCAGGAATCCGTCGGTGGTGACCAGCTCCACGCGCGGGTGCTCGGGCCAGCGGGAGAGCAGGGCCTGGAGGAGGCGGGCGACCGTGGACTTTCCTACGGCCACGGAGCCGGCGACGCCTATGACGAACGGGGTGCCGGACTGGGAGCCCTTCTCGCCGGTGTCACCGAGGAAGGTGTTCAGGGCGCCGCGGAGGCCGTCGGTGGCGCCGATGTAGAGGTTGAGGAGCCGGGACAGCGGGAGGTAGATGTCCCGCACCTCGTCGAGGTCGATGACATCGCCGAGGCCGCGCAGCTTCTCGACCTCCTCGGCGGTGAGGGGGAGCGGCGTCTTGTCACGCAGCGCGCTCCACTCCGTGCGGGTGAGGTCGACGTAGGGAGTCGCCTCCGGCCTGTGCCGGTGGGCGCTCCGGGGCATCGGGGAGACCGGAGAGATCACAGTCCATTGTTACGGGAGTACGAACAGTCGGCGGGGTGGGGTCCGTCACGCGGCCCGCTTTCGGGGCGAACCCGGGCAAGACGGGGAATGTCAGTGGTGTGCGTCACAGTTGTGGGAAGGGTGGGCCCAGGCCGGGGTCCATGAACGTCGACGGGTGACGAACGTCGAGGGGTGACCCATGACCTATGCGATTGAGGCGGAAGGCCTGGTCAAACGGTTCAAGGAGACCGAGGCGCTGGCCGGGGTCGACCTGGGGGCCCGTAAGGGCTCGGTGCTCGGGCTGCTCGGTCCCAACGGTGCGGGGAAGACGACCGCCGTGCGGATCTTCGCGACCCTGCTGCGCCCGGATGCCGGCCGGGCTCATGTGGCCGGTCATGACGTGGTCCGGGACGCCGGGGTCGTCCGCGCCCTCGTCGGGCTGACCGGGCAGTACGCCGCGGTGGACGAGAACCTGACCGGCACGGAGAACCTGCTGCTCATCGGCCGGCTGCTCGGTCTGCCGCGGCGGGAGGCCAAGGCGAGGGCGGGTGAGCTGCTGGAGCGCTTTCAGCTGACGGACGCGGCCGGACGGGCCGTGAAGACCTTCTCCGGCGGCATGCGCAGGCGCCTGGACCTCGCGGCCAGCCTGGTGGGCCGGCCCAGCATCCTCTTCCTCGACGAGCCGACCACCGGCCTGGACCCGCACAGCCGCGGTGAGCTCTGGGACCTGCTGCGGGGCCTGGTCGCGGACGGCGCGACCGCCCTGCTGACCACGCAGTATCTCAACGAGGCCGATGTGCTCGCCGACGACATCGTGGTGATCGACAAGGGCCGGGTGATCGCCGAGGGCACCCCGGACCAGCTGAAGTCGCAGGTCGGCGGGCAGGTGCTGCAACTGCGGCCGGTGCTGGCGCAGGATCTTGCGCGGGCGCATCGGCTGGTCGCCCAGGCGGCCGGGCCGCAGACCCAGATCGAGGGGGAGACGATCACCGCCCCGGTGAACGACCCCCAGCTCATGCCGGCCGTGGTGCGCACGCTCGACCGCGAGGGGATCGCGGTGGGCGAGCTGGCGCTGCGCCGTTCCTCGCTGGACGAGGTGTTCCTCGCCCTGACCGGCCACCGTGCCGAGCCGGGCGAGCCGGAGAACGACGGCGGTACGGCCGTACGAGACTCTGCCGTACGCGACTCTGAGGCTGAGCCGGAGAAGGCGGTGAGCCGGTCATGACCGCGACCACTGCCACAGCCCCGATCACGGCATCGGGACGTGTGCGGCCCCTGGCCGGCCTCCAGCAGACCTTCACGATGGCCTGGCGCAGCCTGGTCGCCGTCAAGCACAATCCGCTCGAACTGGTCGACTACAGCATCACGCCGATCATGTTCGTGTTCCTCTTCACCTATGTGCTGGGCGGGCAGATGGCCGGATCGCCCGAGGCGTATCTGAAGTACGCGCTGCCCGGGATCATCGTGCAGAACACCCTGTTCATGACGATGTACACGGCGATGGCGCTCAACACGGACCTCACGAAGGGCGTCTTCGACCGTCTGCGCAGCCTGCCGATAGCCCGCTCCGCCCCGCTCATCGGGCGCATCACCGCGGACCTCGCCAAGCACGTCTGGGCGATGCTGCTCATGATCGGCCTCGGCCTGCTGCTCGGCTTCCGGGTCACCGGCGGCTTCGACGGGTTCCTGCTCGGCATCCTGCTGCTGGTCGTCTTCGCCGCGGCCGTCTCCTGGAGCGCGGTGCTGATCGGCATGCTGGCCGGCGACGCGGAGAAGGTACAGGCCTTCGCCTTCACCCTCATCTTCCCCATCACCTTCACCAGCAGCGCCTTCGTCGTCGTCGACACCATGCCCGGCTGGCTCCAGGCCTTCAGCGACGTCAACCCGGTGACCCATCTGTCCGACGCGTTCCGCGGGTTGCTGCTGGGTGGGGCGGTGGCGGAGCCGGTGATGTGGTCGCTGGTGTGGGCTGCGGGGATCGCGCTGGTGTTTTATCCGTTGGCTATGCGGGCTTATCGGGCGAAGACGTGAGGGGAGCCTCAGCGGGACAGGCGCATTGCACCATCCCTCAATTTGAAGCAGGCCCCGCCGAGGGCGCGACAACTTGGCTTCGGCGGGGCCTGTACATGGATGGATCAGGGCTGGAGGCCTTCACGTGGACCATGCTCCCGTCGGTCATGCATGATCTGGCTCAGAGCGGATCGTCACTCGAATTCCTTGGCTCGGTTCTTCCAATACCGCTGTGACCACTTCCGGAACTCGTTGCGGTCGATTCCAGTGGGGGATCTTTGTCCCCGATTTCGGTCCGCAGACGGTCGGTCATCGACCAGCCGCGGCCTCTGCCCTGATGCCGGCCAGCAGCAGCCGCAGCCCGAATTGGAACTGCTCGGCTGACCCGACGACAAATAGTTCCTCGCCCGGAGCGGCGGATCCGGGCAGCTCGTTCACCATGTCGCGTACCTGCTCCCAGCGCCGGTCCCGCGCTCCCGCCTGGACCGCCATGGCCAGCGACGAGGCCAGGTAGGCAATGAGTGTCTGGAAGCTTCGTACCGCCGTGGCCGGCGGCAGCCCGGCCGCCCCGAGCGCACCCAGCATGCCCACGGCGATCCGCCGCCCGTTCTCTCCCATGGGCGGACGTGCGGCCAGATGCGCGGTAATCCCGGGATGCCTCAGCGCGGCATTGCGGATGGCGTCCGCGGTCACTGAGATGCGCTCATCCCAGGGCATCCGGAGGTCGGCGTCCCTCACTTCGGCGACGGCGTGGTCGGCAACGGCGTCGAGTAGGGCCTCACGGTTCGCGAAGTGCCGGTAGAGCGCCATGGGGTCGCATCCCAGCTCCGCTGCGATCCGGCGCATCGTCATCGCCTCCGCACCGCCGCGATCGCCCACCTCCAGGGCTTTACGGACGATCAGTTCGGGGGTGAGGAAGCGAGTTTTGGTCATGCCTGCAGTCTCGCACCTTGTCTACGCCGTAGACATCTCGCCTCCGCCTTGTCTACGCTGTAGACAAGGCGGAGGTCGCCGTGGCGGTGAGCGCCGCCGAACCGAAGGAGGCGGAAAATGCCCACCACCCTTACTGTCGGCCGATGCGTGGCCGTCCTCATCAGCCTGGGAACGTTCGTCAATCTGCTCGTGAGCGATGTGGAGAGCGCCTTCGTCGCCCCCGACGCGCTGGTGTGCGCCGCACTGGTCGCCGCTGCGGGACTGCCGGCGGAGCGCGCGGTGCCGGTGCTCGCATCCGCATTCGGACTGGCGTCCGGCGTGTTCACGGTGGCCGTATTCTCCAATTTCGTCCGGGACGAGGTGGGAGTCGCGGTCCTCGTACCCGCACTGATCAGCATGGTCATGACCGTGATGTTCTCCTGGCGCATCGGCCTGCCGGCCCAGAGCCAAGCCCTCACCCAACGAACCGCCACTCACTCCCACTCGTGAGCGCGCAAGTCGCCGCCACCACCCGGTCACCTGGCCAGGCGTGCAACCTGGACAGTCCGGAGCCTCCACCGACCCCGGAGCGGTTCAGGGCGTCGTGAGAATGCCCAAAACACCAACAAGTTGCCTACTGTTCGGCGGACTGCTGCTGGGCGGGGCGGTGGCGGAGCCAGTGCTGTGGTCGCCGCCGAGGGCAGCCGGGGCATTGTCCTGAAGACCCGCCGTTGTGAGGATCCTGCCCCGACCTCCTTGGCGGTGAGAGGGGCGGCGTCTTGTCGCGCAGCGCGCTTCACTCCGTGCGGGTGAGGTCGACGTAGGTCTGCTGGCGTTCAGGGGTCCGCACGATCGGCGTGCGGACCCCTGTCCGTTGTCGGTCCCGCGGAGCGGGTCAACTCAGATTCTGCTGGCACTCCTTGAGCGCGAACTCTCCGAAACTGTCCGCGATCTTCTCCATCAGCCCGCCGTCCAGGACCCCTGGGTTCCAGGCGAAGACGGGATACTCGCCGTCGTCGTCGGGCTGGGAGGTGTCGAGCACGGCGAACAACCACACGTCGTCGAGCAGGACCACCATCAGTTCCGGCGGCATGCCGACGGTGGCCCGGGCGTCGAGGGTCTCGACCACGGAACCCAGGAGCACATCCCCGGCGCGTTCGGTCTGGTAGACACCGAGGAACTCTGTGGGCGGCACATCCCAAGTGCCGAACTCCTCGATCAGGAGCCGGTACGACGGCGGGAACGTCAGGCTCATCTCCCGCTCGGCACGGGCGATGATGTCGGGGGAACAGCCCTGGTGGTGCCTTGCCCTGTCCTCGTTGGCGCGAACCAAGTCGATGACCTGTCGGCTCGCTTCGATGCCCGTCATCCGCCGAAGTCCTTCGCTCGGTTGGCCCAGTACCGCTCCCGCCACTTGTTGAAGCTTGGGCGGTCGATCCCGCTGGGGATCTTCGTCCCAGACTTCCAGTGGATGACTTTACTGTTCGCCGAGTGGAACGATCCGGTTACCTCGGCGATCGGGCCTTCCTGGGTCTGCAGCATGTGGTGAAGCTGCATCTGCTTGTCGTCCGGACCGTACGGGGGCCTGCCGTTCTGCATCAACTCCAAATTGCTGAGGCCCTCCTTCTGCTTGGGCGACGTGTAATTGGGGTCGATCAGGTCATCCCGCTGGTACACACGCTGGTTCTCGAAATCGCTCAGTTTCCAGAACTTGCAGGGCAGTCCGTTCGATGCCGCTGCGGCCAGCGCTCTGACGAGCTGGGTGACGCGGCCCACGGCCTGGCAGGCCGCTGCGACGTCGTCCTCGTACGCGGCCAACGTGCGCCCGATGTTGGCGGCGGCTCCGGGGTCCATGTCGAGCGCCCGCAGCGCCTTGTAGGCGTCACCGACTCCGATCCCAGTACGCAGTGAGGCGTCAAGGGCGCGAATGCTCTTGACCACGGCCTCGGTGATCTTGCCGCCGAAGACGAAGGCCGCGACATCGAAGGCTGCCCAGCCGCAGCCGCCCAAGCTTCCGCTCGCGCCGCCCGGGGCCACCTTTTCGGCGCACTCGATCCAATGCCCGACGAGGATGTCGACCGGGTCGACGCCCTCGTTGAACTCGGTCATCGAGATGGTCTTCGTGACCTTCTGCTTCTGGGGCTTGACCGGCTGCGTTCCGAGGAACAGCGTCTCCCACTCAGGGCATCCGGCCTGGGTGGCCGGCAGGTCGAGGGCCGTGCAGAGGTAGACGTCGATCTCGACCTTGTAGGTGATGGTGGCCGTGACCGTGCAGTTCCCGAAGTGGACGATGACGTTGCAGTTGTCCTTCTTGACGTCCTCCGGTTCACCGACAGTCTCGATGCGGTCGACGTAGAAGACGTTGCCGATATTGCCGACCGACGACCCCTTCTGAATGCTGCTGTTTTTGTCCGCCGTCTCCGTGCGTGCGGCCGCTTCCTGAGCCTCCTTGGCGTACTTGTCGGCGTCCTTCGCGGCCTCTTCGGCCTCCGTCGCCGCGGTGTCGGCCCGGTCTGCTGCCGCGCGGGCGTCCTTGGCGGCCTCCTCGGCCAATGAGGCGGCCGTGCGGGCGGCTTCGGCGTCGAGGGCTGCCTGGTCGGCGGAGTCGCGGGCCGCCTTGGCGTGGCTTTCGGCGCGGCCTGCCGCCTTGTCGGCGGCTGCGGCGTCCTCGGTGGCCTGGCGGTCGTACTCGATGGTGCGGGCCAGTGACGCGGTGGCCTTGGACGCGGCCGTGGCGGCGTCGGCGGCGTAGCCGAGGGCCTCCTTCGCGTAACCGCGGGCATCCGAGGCGTGCTTGGCGGCGTTCGCGGCGTGCTGGTGGGCGGCCTTCGCGTCGCCCTGCGCCTGGTCGGCGATCGCCTTGGCTGCGGCGGCCTCCTCCTGGGCATTCTTGGCGTGGGCCTCGGCGACGGCCTTCTGCTGCTCGGCGATCGTCTTCGACGCCTGTCCGCTCAGCACCACCAGGCCTGCGGCCGAATCGGTGGTGACGTACGGGGAGCCGAGCTGGATGGCGTCGTTGGCCGGCTTGGCGACTTGCGCGGCTGCCTTCCCGGCGTTCACCGCTGCCTGGGCGGTGACATGGGCGAAGCCCGCGGCCTTCGCCGAGGCGAGTACGGCCTTGGCGGCTTCCTTGCTCGCCTCGTCCGCATGGGACTTGGCGGTCTTGGCCTTCGCCTTCGCCTCGTCCGCCAGCTTGACCGCCGCTCGCGCTTCCGACGCAGCGTGCTGCGCGGCCTTGATCGCGTCCGCTGCGGCGCTCGTCGCGGTCTTCACCGCGGCATCGGCCTTCAACTTCGCGGCCTGCGCGCCGTCCGCTGCGGCTCGGGCCCGCTTGGCGGCTGCCTCGGCGCGGGTGGCAGCCGCGTCCGCCTCTTCGGCCGCCTTGGTCGCTGCGTTCGCCTCCGAACGGGCCCTGGTCGCGGCGGCTTCGGCGTCGTCCGCGTGTTTGTCGGCGTCATTGGCGGCGGCCCGGGCGGCGTCGGCTGCCTCACCGGCGTCCAGAGAGTCGGCGTAGGCGGCCTTCGCGTCGGCCTTGGCGCGGACGGCGGCGGCCTTCTGCTCGGCGTCCCATGCGTCGTCCCGCATGGCCTTGGCGTGGTCGCGGGCCTTGATGGCGGCGTTCTTCTTCTCGACAGCCGTGGCCTCGGATCCTTCGGCCTTGTCCTTGGCGTTCTTCGCGTTCGTCGCCTCGGTCTCGGCGTTCTTCTTGTGCTGCGCGGCCTCGGCCTGCTTGGCGGCGGCCTTCTCCTTCTCCGCCTTGGCCGTCTTCTCCTCGGCCTCGGCAGCCAGGCGCTTGGCGTGGGCGTCGGTGGCGGCTGCCTTGGCCTCGCCCTCGGCCTTCAGGGCCACAGAGAGCTTGGCTTCTGCGCTCTCCTTGTCCTTCTTGGCGTTGTCGCGGTGCACCTTCGCGGCGTCGGCCGCGGCCTTGGCCTGCAACTCGGCTGTCTCCGCAGCCTTCTTGCGGAACTCCGCCTTCACCTGGGCGGCCTGCGCGAGCGCACGCTGAGCAATGGTCTGGCTGTCACCGCCGGATGCGCGGGTGGCGGCCTCGGCGGTCTCGCCCGCCTTCACCATCGCCTCGAGCGCGGCGACCGCTCCCTTGGTGACCTGAGCCTTCTGCTGACCGACCAGCAGGCCACGGCCTCGGGGCGCACCATTGCCGTCGGCGATGGCGGAGGCGGCCTGCTCGGCGCTGTCGCTGGTGGCCGCGGCCTGCCTAGCGGCGGCGAGCTGCGTCTTGAGCACGGTCAACTGCTTCGCCGCGCCTGCCTGGCTGGCTGCGATGCCGGCCTTGGCCTTGTCGAACTGTGCCTTCGGCGGAACGGTGCCGTTGTGGCCGGTCGGCTCGACGTCGAACTGCTGCGGACCGGTGCCGTTGCACGTCCACAGCCACGAGTTGTGGCCGTTGGCGTATTCGTGCAGGTCGAGGCACTTGTCGGTGCCGACGTTACGCAGGCTGGTCGTGGCCCGGAGGTTGAACTCCCACGTCTGCGCCGGGCTGCTGTTGCACGTCCAGATCTGGATCTTCGTGCCGTTGGCCGAGTCGCTGTTCGACACGTCCATGCACTTCAGCGAGTTGACGTTCTGAAGGTGCAGGCCCTTGTCGTCGCCGTAGACCTTCCACTTCTGCGCCGCCGAGCCGTTGCACGTGTACAGCTGGACAGGAGTACCGCTGTCCTTCTTCCCCCCTTCGACATCCAGGCACTTGCCCTGAGCGGCATGGACCTCGATCACTGCCGGGGCATCGCCGACCCAGCCCGGCCCACCCGGAGACCAGTAGTCCTGCCAGCGCGCGAGATGGTCGGCCGTCCAGGACTGTCCCAGCAACTCACCCAGCGTCTTCGAGCCTGCGGCGAGAGCCTTGGTGGCGTCCTCGTTGGCGTCCAGGATCTGGTTGCGCTGCGTTGCCTGGGAGGTGATCTCCTGCTGCCACTCCGCCGACGCGGCGGCGACCTCCTTGCCGAGGACCTTGCTCGGGTCGATCGGCGTGCGCCAGGCACACGCCGCAAACCGGGACTTCAGATCCTCGACCGCGATCCGGTGTTCGACGGTGCCCGGCTCGGGCGCGGTGCGCGGGAAACCACCGGAGGAAAGGAAGAGGCGCGCATTGTCCGCGCCCATGGGCTCAAACGCCCCGTCGGTCAGCTTCTCCCAGGCCTGGTGTTCCGCGTACGCCTGCTGCCACTCGGGGGTAGGCAGCGACGAGTCGGGGGACTGGCCGTAGAGCGGGGTGCCAAGGTCGGTGACAGCCTTGACCGTCTTGTCGTCAGCCTTCGCCGTCGGATCCTTGTAGAAGTCGCTCTCTTCCTTCCAGAACCGAGCCGAGATCCACTTCGTCAAGCCGGTCTGGGCGTAGAAGTCCTCCTTCCCGTCACCGGGCGAGCCGGGCGGCCAGTGGAAGTCGGTTTCGGTGAATCCGGCCGGAGTCGTCAGCCCTTCCAGCGGCTTCTGCCATGCGTCGACGCGGGCTGTAAGCGCCGACTGTTCCTTGTCAGCGGCGGCCTTGTCCTGGTCGAACGCCTTGGACAATGGGGTGTCGTTCCAGTACTCGCGGTTGGCCGCGGTGCGCAGCTTGTCGGGAGTCTGGCCGAGGGCGTCCTGAGCGGTAGCGGCCATGGATGAGCCGCCCACGCGCAGCGCGTCGGCCATCAGGCACTGGTCCTGGCGGAGTTGTTCGGCCGCCGTGGCGTCGAAGCCGTCGTAGCCGTCCGCCACGGGGCTGCTGCCGTCCGCCGCGTTCCGGTCGGGCGGGACGGACTGGACGGCCAGGCCGCTCAGCAGGGCTACGGCCACGGCGGACGACACGATGGGGGTCAGGAACCGGGTGGTCTTTCGCGGTTTGGGTATGCGGAGTCCTGGTCTGGGTCTGAGGCGCAAGAGGGCATCCCTTCTTCGTCATGAGGGCGGGCGAGGCCCGAAGAGGGGGGAACTGTGCGGCGCGGGTCAGAGGCAAAGCACAGTGCGGCTCCGGCCGGTCTGCGCGAATGACAGCCGATACGACGGCATGACGATGCGGTCCCTCCCCGTGTGGCGACGCTGTTCCCCCGGTCGCCGATTGGCGCGCACGATGGCGGGCTGGTCAGGTCCGCTGCGCGCGGCGATCACGATAGACACAGGGCATGGGCAGGTAACAGGGGGTAAACCCGATCACGGCCGGACCTGGCGCGAACTTGCACCGCCCCTGGCCGCACTCCGGGGCATGTAAATGCCGTGCGTAGCTTGCGAGTTATTTGTGATTGCTTTGTGAAGTGAGGTGAAGGCAAGGGCTGCCTGCAGTCCAGAACTGGCCGAATGTCGTCCATGTCTACGCTTCGGGCAGATGCCCGTCGGAGCGTTCGTACCGCGGTGGGAATTTCCGAAATCGGGCACGCGGTGACCGTTTCGGGCGCGAAATCGGTCGTAGGCTGCCGCGCATGTGCGGAATCGTGGGATACGTGGGGTCGCAGTCGGCGCTTGATGTGGTGATGGCCGGGCTGAAGCGGCTGGAGTACCGGGGATACGACTCGGCGGGTGTCGCCGTGCTCGCGGACGGTGGGATGGCCGCTGCGAAGAGGGCCGGGAAGCTGGTCAATCTGGAGAAGGAACTCGTTGAGCGGCCGTTGCCGACCGGTTCGACCGGGATCGGGCACACGCGGTGGGCCACGCATGGCGGGCCGACCGATGCGAATGCCCACCCGCATCTCGACAACGCGGGGCGTGTCTCCGTCGTGCACAACGGGATCATCGAGAACTTTGCGCTCCTGAGGGCCGAGTTGGAGGAGCGGGGGCATGACCTGGCCTCCGAGACCGACACCGAGGTCGTCGCCCATCTGCTCGCCGAGGAGTTCTCGTCCTGCGCCGATCTCGCGGAGGCGATGCGGCTGGTGTGCCGGCGGCTGGAGGGGGCGTTCACGCTGGTCGCCGTGCATGCCGATGAGCCTGATGTGGTGGTGGGGGCGCGGAGGAACTCGCCGCTCGTGGTGGGGGTCGGTGAGGGGGAGGCCTTTCTCGCCTCCGATGTCGCCGCGTTCATCGCTCACACCCGGTCCGCGATCGAGCTGGGGCAGGACCAGGTCGTCGAGCTGCGGCGGGACGGGGTGAGCGTGACCGGGTTCGACGGGCGGCCCGCCGAGGTGCGGTCGTATCACGTCGACTGGGACGCGTCCGCCGCGGAGAAGGGCGGCTACGACTACTTCATGCTCAAGGAGATCGCCGAGCAGCCGAAGGCCGTCGCCGACACGTTGCTGGGGCGCATCGATGCCGCCGGCTCGCTGACGCTGGACGAGGTCCGGATCGCTCCGCAGGTGCTGCGGGAAGTCGACAAGGTCGTCATCGTGGCCTGCGGTACGGCCTTTCACGCCGGGCTCATCGCCAAGTACGCCATCGAGCACTGGACGCGGATTCCCTGCGAGGTGGAGCTGGCGAGCGAGTTCCGGTACCGGGACCCGATTCTCGACCCGCAGTCGCTCGTCATCGCGATCTCGCAGTCCGGCGAGACCATGGACACGCTGATGGCCCTACGGCACGCCCGCGAGCAGGGTTCCAAAGTGCTGGCCATCTGCAACACGAACGGGTCGACCATCCCCCGTGAGTCCGACGCCGTCCTCTACACACATGCCGGGCCGGAGGTGGCCGTCGCCTCGACCAAGGCCTTTCTGACGCAGCTCGTGGCCTGCTACCTCGTCGCCCTCTATCTGGGGCAGGTGCGCGGGACCAAGTGGGGTGACGAGATCCGGGACGTGATCCGGGATCTGTCCGAGATCTCCGGTGCGGTCGATCGGGTGCTGGAGACCATGAAGCCCGTACGGGAGCTTGCGCGCAGCCTCGCCGAGAAGGACACCGTGCTGTTCCTGGGGCGGCATGTGGGGTATCCGGTCGCGCTGGAAGGGGCGTTGAAGCTCAAGGAGCTTGCCTACATGCATGCCGAGGGCTTTGCGGCGGGGGAGTTGAAGCACGGTCCGATCGCCCTGATCGAGGACGATCTGCCGGTGGTTGTTGTGGTGCCTTCGCCTCGGGGGCGGTCCGTCCTCCACGACAAGATCGTGTCCAACATCCAGGAGATCCGGGCTCGGGGGGCGCGGACCATCGTCATCGCGGAGGAGGGGGACGAGGCGGTGGTGCCGTATGCGGATCACTTGATTCGGATTCCGGCTACGCCGACGTTGCTGCAGCCGCTTGTGGCTACGGTGCCGCTTCAGGTGTTCGCGTGTGAGTTGGCCACCGCCCGAGGGAACGAGGTGGATCAGCCTCGGAACCTGGCGAAGTCGGTGACGGTGGAGTAGTCGCGCTTCAGGTTGTCGAGGAAGGCCGCGAAGGCTCCGGTCGGGAAGGTGAGGGTTGCCCTGGCCGGGGTCTTTGAGTCGCGGATGGCTATGTGGGTGGGGGAGTTGGCGATCTCCACGCAATCGTCACCGTCCCCGCCGCCGGAGTAGGACGACTTCCGCCAGTTCTCGGAGGTGATCACGGGTTGCCTCACAGCTCTTTCACCAGCCTGCTGATGAAGTCACGTGAACGTTCCGGTTCGAGCGAAACGGTCCCCGTACCGGAGAGCGAGTCTGTGGTCGCCCGGAGCTCGTAGAGTGCCCGAATGAGCATCATCGGGGTCGGTATCGACGTGGCTGAGATCGACCGGTTCGCGGCTTCGCTCAAGCGGACGCCTGGGCTGGCTGAACGGCTGTTTCTGAAGAGTGAGTTGCTGTTGCCCAGTGGGGAGCGGCGCGGGGTTGCCTCTCTTGCCGCCCGCTTCGCCGCCAAGGAGGCGGTGGCCAAGGCGTTGGGGGCGCCGGCGGGGCTGTTGTGGACCGATGCCGAGGTTTTCGTCGAGGACAGTGGGCAGCCGCGGTTGCGGGTGACGGGGACGGTGGCGGCGCGGGCGGCGGAGTTGGGGGTGCGGTCCTGGCATGTGTCGCTGAGCCATGACGCGGGGGTGGCCTCGGCGGTTGTCGTGGCTGAGGCGTAGCGACCTGAAGAAGTGACCGTTTCGAGAGAGACTCGACTCCATGCGTACTGCGTACAGCGTGGAAACGGTCAGGGGCGCCGAGCGGGAACTGATGGCACGGCTGCCCGAGGGGGCGTTGATGCAGCGGGCCGCGGCCGGACTGGCCGTCGCCTGCGGGCAGTTGATGGGGCGGGTGTACGGCAGCCGGGTGGTGCTGCTGGTCGGCAGTGGGGACAACGGCGGCGACGCGCTGTACGCGGGGGCCCGGCTGGCCCGGCGTGGTGCGGGGGTCGCGGCGGTGCTGCTGTCGCCCGAGCGGGCGCACGCCGGGGGGCTCGCGGCGCTGCGCCGGGCGGGTGGCCGGGCCGTGCGCCCGGGTGACGCCGAGCAGTTGATCGCGGCGGCCGATCTCGTCGTCGACGGCATCGTCGGGATCGGTGGGAAGGGTGGGTTGCGGGCGGAGGCGGTTCCGTTGGCAACGGTGGTCGCGGATTCGCTTGCTGCCGTTGTCGCCGTCGATCTGCCCAGTGGCGTCGACGCCGACACCGGTGAGGTGCGGGGTGCGGCGATCCGCGCCGATCTGACCGTGACCTTCGGGACGCACAAGCCGGGGTTGCTGATCGATCCGGCGCGGGAGTACGCCGGGTCGGTGCGGCTCGTCGACATCGGGCTCGAACTGCCTGTCGAGGCCGAGTTGGAGGCTTTGCAGCACGCGGATGTGGCGGCGCTGCTGCCGGTGCCGGGCGGTGAGAGCGACAAGTACCGGCGGGGTGTCGTCGGGATCGCCGCCGGGTCCGCGCGGTATCCGGGGGCGGCGGTGCTGGCTGTGGCGGGGGCGTTGCGGGGTGGGGCCGGGGCCGTGCGGTACGTCGGGCCGGCCGCGGATGCCGTGATCTCGCGGTTCCCCGAGACGCTGGTGTCCGACAAGGGGCCCAAGCAGGCGGGGCGGGTGCAGGCGTGGGTCGTGGGGCCCGGGGCCGGGGACGATGCGTCCGCTGTGGGGGAGGTGTTGCGGGCGGATGTGCCGGTGCTGGTGGATGCGGACGGGTTGCGGCTTGCGGATCCGGATGTCGTACGTCGTCGTACCGCGCCGACGCTGATGACTCCGCATGCTGGGGAAGCCGCCGCGCTGTTGGGGGTTGCGCGGGAGGAGGTCGAGGGGGCTCGGCTGTTCTTCGCGCGGGAGTTGGCGGGGCGGTATGCGGCGACGGTGTTGCTGAAGGGGTCGACGACGTTGGTCGCGGATGCGGGGGGTGGGGCGGTGCGGGTGAATCCGACGGGGACGGCTTGGCTGGCGACCGCGGGGAGTGGGGACGTGTTGTCGGGGCTGGCGGGGTCTTTGCTGGCGGCGGGGCTTTCGGCTGTCGATGCGGGGAGTGTGGCGGCGTATCTGCATGGGTTGGCGGGGCGGTTTGCGGCGGATGGGGCGCCGGTGGGGGCGCATGACGTTGCCGAGGCGATTCCGGGGGCGTGGAGGGATGTACGGGGGTGAGGGGGCGGAGCGTGTGGCGGCGCCGGTGCTGATGCCGACGTTCGGGATGCGTCGCACCCGGCGTGGGGGCTGGGCGGGGGTGGGTCGCGCGGCCCGGCGCTGACGGGGTGCCGCCTGCGCCCACCCGTGCCGCCCCAGGCGGCACGCATGCCCGCAGCTACGGCGGAGCCACGGATGCCCGCAGCTTGGCGGGACGGTGGCCCGCAGCTATGGCGGAGGCACGGATGCCCGCAGCTGGGCGGGGCGGCAGCCCGCTGCCTGCTGGGTGGGCGCCGTCCCTGCGGCACGCCTGCCCGCAGCTATGGCGGAGGCACGGATGCCCGCAGTTGGGCGGGGCGGCAGCCCGCTGCCTGCTGGGTGGGCGCCGTCCCTGCGGCACGCCTGCCCGCAGGCCAGGTGGGCGGCTGCGTACGGGTGATGTCTACCGCGCGGCTCCCCGGTGCCGTTGAGGTGGCGCGCTTATGTGAGCGCATGATCAGTGGACGTCTTGTGCGCCGGAGTGTCGCGGTTTTGTTGGCCGTTGTCACTGTGATTCCTGTGGGGAGCGCCTCTGCGGAGCCTGGGCCGCCTGGGGCTGGTGTGGAAGGGGAGTTGGCGCCGGGGGAGGACACAACCGGGGCTGAATTGGATGCCGTTGAGCTCGAGCTCAGGGACGCGGCCGACAGGGCGTATGCGTTTCTCGATGATGTTCCGGTCGACGATGAAGTCGTGCCGGACAGCTGTCCCGACTTCACCGGGCCTTATCAGCGGCAGGTCGAGCGGTACCTGAAGTTGAAGGTGGACGGGAAGCAGTCGGAGCGGGACTGCGAGGCGATCCGGGCGTTTCAGGAGAGGCAGGGGATCGAGGTCGACGGATATGCCGGGCCTCTGACGTGGGCGTGGACGCAGGTCGCCGCCGCGAAGAAGAACCCCAATGCCGCGAAGAAGTGCCCGGTGCGGACGTATCGCGTCGCCTGTGTCGATCTCAGCCGGCAGCTGACCTGGGTGCAGAAGGGGAAGAAGGTCGTGTTCGGGCCGGTGCCCATGCGCAGCGGGCGGGCAGGGTATCGGACTCGTGTCGGGTGGCACGCGATCTACTGGCGGCACAAGAATCACTACTCGACGCTCTACAAGTCCCCCATGCCGTACGCCCAGTTCTTCAGCGGCGGTCAGGCATTCCACGCCGTCCACGGCACCATCTTCACCACCGTCGGTTCCAGAGGCTGCGTCAGCATGCGCCACGGCGACGCCCGCAAGCTGTGGGGCCTGCTGAAGAAGGGCGACCGGGTGTACGTGTGGGGGCGCAGGCCCATCTGAGCAGCGCGGCGACGGCCGTAACTCGTGTGCGCGCGTTGTGATTGCGGCCGTCGCTCGCAAACGGTAGGGCGGGAAATTGGCGCTTCCTAGGTGAAGAAACCACCGAAGGGAGCAATCCCGGTCGGCCGAGTGTGCGGAGCTGAAAAGGGGGGTGGTTCGCTGGCGGCATGAGTGAATCAGACATACGTGATGCTACTCGGCGTGAAGTGCTGGGAGGGGCGGCCGTTGTTCTGGGGGGCGCCGTCCTTGGAAAGCGCGCGAGCGATTCTGATTCGGGTGACTGGGGTGAGGAACCGGCCGGGAGTTGTGGCATCGAGTACGACGAGGAATTCGAGGCCCTGCTCGCGGCCGTGGAGGAACCCCAGGACTGGGTGGACCCGGACGACGACGTGTACCGCGCCCCCACCAAGAAATGGCGCCGTCCGATACGGCGGCGGGTCAGGGTCACGGCGCGTTACCGAATGCGGGGGAGTTGGGCGGTCGGGTATCACACCGGGATCGACCTCGCCGTACCGAGGGGAACCCCGGTCTTTTCGGTGGGCCCCGGTGTCGTCGTACTGGCTCGGTGGTCGGGGTCGTACGGCAAGGCCGTGACGGTGAAGATGAGTGACTCCCGCTACGTCGTCTACGCCCATCTGTCCCGTATCTCCGTATCGCGGGGCGACAAGGTCCGGCCCGGCACGCGGCTCGGCAGCAGCGGCAGCACCGGCCGTGCCACCGGCCCGCATCTGCATTTCGAGGTGCGCACCCGCCGCAAGTACGGCTCGGACATCGACCCGGTGAAATATCTGGCCCGGCACGGACTGCGCCTCTGACGCGCACGGTGCCGCAGGCCATGGCCGGGTGCGGATGGCCGCTGCGCGGCGCAAAGGGCCGTCCGGCCCGGGCACCTCACGCGGGCAGGCGCGGACAGGATTCCTGCCTCACTCGGCGGGACGCCATCGCGGCGGCCACCGGCGGCCGGAGAGCTCGACCGTCAGACCCCTCTGAGACACTGGGGGCGCCATGACTGAGAACGCACCACCGCCGACCGCCCCCCTGCGCGCCCGCGCCGAGATCGACCTGGCCGCGCTGCGGGCCAATGTGCGGACCCTGCGCGCCCTCGCACCGGGTGCGGAGCTGATGGCCGTGGTGAAGTCCGACGCCTACGGCCATGGCGCGGTGCCGTGCGCCCGCGCGGCCGTCGAGGCCGGCGCGACCTGGCTGGGAACCGCCACCCCCGAGGAGGCCCTCGCGCTGCGGGCCGCCGGTGTCCCGGGGCGGATCATGTGCTGGCTGTGGACCCCCGGCGGGCCCTGGCGCGAGGCCATCGAGGCCGACCTCGATGTATCCGTCAGCGGCATGTGGGCTCTGGATGAAGTGACCGCCGCCGCTCAGCAGACGACGACCCGAACACCCGCCCGCGTCCAGCTCAAGGCCGACACCGGCCTCGGGCGCGGCGGCTGCCAGCCCGGCGGCGACTGGGCCGAGCTGGTCGGCGCCGCCCTGCGCGCCGAGCGGGACGGACTCATCCGCATCACCGGGCTCTGGTCGCACTTCGCCTGCGCCGACGAGCCCGGGCATCCCTCCATCGACGCCCAGCTCAGCCGCTTCCGGGAGATGGTGTCGTACGCCGAAGGACAGGGCGTGCGGCCCGAGGTGCGGCACATCGCCAACTCGCCCGCCACCCTCACGCTGCCCGAGAGCCACTTCGACCTCGTCCGCAGCGGGATCGCCGTCTACGGCATCTCGCCCAGCCCGGAGATCGGCGGCCCGGCCGACTTCGGACTGCGGCCGGTGATGACGCTGTCGGCGTCGGTCGCGCTGGTGAAGCACGTTCCGGGCGGCCACGGCGTCAGTTACGGGCATCACTACACCACCCCCGGCGAGACCACCCTCGGCCTGGTGCCCGTGGGCTACGCGGACGGCATCCCGCGGCACGCCTCCGGGACCGGGCCGGTCATGATCGGCGGCAAGTGGCGTACCGTCGCGGGACGGATCGCGATGGATCAGTTCGTCGTGGACCTCGGAGGCGACGAGCCAGGCACCGGGACCGAGGCGGTCCTCTTCGGGCCCGGCGACCGCGGTGAGCCCACCGCCGAGGACTGGGCGCAGGCCGCGGGCACCATCGCGTACGAAATCGTCACCCGCATCGGAACGCGTGTTCCGCGCGTCTATGTGAATGAGGAACAAGCGGGGTAGACGCCAGGAGGCGTGCACCACAGTCAGCGACAGCCATCCGGCGACCAGCAGTACGGCGAAGAGGAGCGATTCGTGAGCGAGAGCAGTGCGGAGGCCGTAGCGAACGCCGCCTCGGCGGCCGTCGCCTCCGCCACGGGGGCGGCCGGGAACTGGCGCCGGGTGACCGGTATCGCGGGTGCCGCGATCGGCGTGGTCGCCGCGGGTGCGGCGGCCGGCGTCGCGATAGAGCGCATGACGGTCGGGCGCGGGATGCGGCAGAAGGCCCGCCTCGCCCTGGACTCCGCCGGACCGTACGGCGCCCTGCGCGGCACCCCCGGCAAGGCGTACGCCGACGACGGCACCGAGCTGTACTACGAGGTCGACGACGTCGAACCCCAGGAGGGGCTCACCCCGCGGCGCCGGCGGCTCTTCGGCCGTAAGGCCCCCGCCCCCGTCACCGTCGTCTTCAGCCACGGCTACTGCCTCAGCCAGGACTCCTGGCACTTCCAGCGCGCGGCGCTCAGGGGCGTCGTACGGACGGTGCACTGGGACCAGCGCAGCCACGGCCGGTCCGCGCGCGGGGCGTCCCAGATCGAGGACGGCATTCCGGTCACCATCGACCAGCTGGGCCGCGATCTGAAGGCCGTGATCGACGCGGCCGTCCCCGAGGGGCCGATCGTGCTGGTCGGGCACTCCATGGGCGGGATGACCGTGATGGCGCTGGCCGCCCAGTTCCCGGAGCTGGTCCGGGAGCGGGTCACCGCCGTCGCGCTGATCGGTACGTCGTCGGGGAAGCTCGGCGAAGTCAACTTCGGGCTGCCGGTCGCGGGCGTCAACGCCGTACGACGTGTGCTCCCCGGAGTGCTGAAAGCGCTGGGGCAGCAGGCGGCGCTGGTCGAGCGGGGGCGGCGGGCCACGGCCGATCTGTTCGCCGGGATCATCAAGCGGTACTCCTTCGCGTCCCGGGACGTCGATCCGGCGGTCGCGCGGTTCGCCGAGCGGATGATCGAGGGCACGCCGATCGATGTGGTCGCCGAGTTCTACCCGGCCTTCGCGGACCACGACAAGACCGAGGCGCTTGCGCATTTCACCGATCTGCCGGTGCTGGTGCTGGCCGGGGTCAAGGACCTCGTCACGCCCAGTGAGCACAGTGAGGCCATCGCCGATCTGCTGCCGGACGCCGAGTTGGTGCTCGTTCCGGACGCCGGGCACCTGGTGATGCTGGAGCACCCGGAAGTGGTCACCGACCGTCTCGCCGACCTGCTCACCCGCGCGGGTGCCGTGCCGGCAGGGGCTACCGTAAGTGGCTATGGAAGCAGTACCGCACAACCCGGCTGAGCCGAGCGTCCAGAACCTCACCATCACCTCCCCCGACCAGATGCGCGAACTCGGCCGCCGCCTCGCCAAGCTGCTGCGCGCCGGTGACCTCGTGATGCTCAGCGGGGAACTCGGCGCGGGCAAGACGACGCTGACCCGGGGGCTGGGTGAGGGGCTCGGGGTCCGTGGCGCGGTCACCTCGCCGACGTTTGTGATCGCCCGGGTGCATCCGTCGCTGGGGGACGGGCCGCCGCTGGTCCACGTCGACGCGTACCGCCTCGGGGGCGGCCTCGACGAGATGGAGGACCTCGACCTCGATGTCTCGCTGCCCGAGTCGGTGATCGTCGTGGAGTGGGGCGAGGGCAAGGTCGAGGAGCTGACCGACGACCGGCTCCAGGTCGACATCCACCGGGCTGTCGGCGACACGGCCGACGAGGTACGGCGTGTGACGCTGACCGGGCTGGGGGAGCGCTGGGCGAACGCGGACCTCAGCGTGCTGTCGGCGTGAGCACGGTGAACGTTCCGACATGACGTCGGCAAGATATTGCTTTCGGGGTCTTGCGCGTGGTCACATGGTACCCAGTCCGTAGTTAGGTCTACCTAACTACGTCCGCCCCCGTCCCTCAGGAGGCGTCCATGTCGGCTTCGGAACGCAGTGCGGAGAACGACCGGTCCGAGGAGCGCCCGCGGCAGCCGTACGCGGTTGGCGGGGTGTCGATGAGTGCGTTGCTGGCGTCTTGTGCGGCGGCGCGCGCGATCTCCACGCCGCCACCTGCGCCGGAGCGGTATGACACAGAGGGCCGTCGGGCCGCGTAGTCGTCTGCGGGTTCGTTGTGGCTGGTCGCGCAGTTCCCCGCGCCCCTTTGGGGCGCTTCACCTAGCGGATCACTACGATCTTCTGGCCTACCGTCGCGAACTGCCACATCGCGTTGCCGTCCGCGCGTGATTCGCGGATGCCGCCTGTTTTCACCGTGGGGTCGGGTACCGGGGTCGAGCCGTCGACGGCTGCGCTGAAGCCGATGGCGACGCCGTCGACGCTGGTGAAGCGGACGACGTGTTCGATGGGGGTGCCGTCGGAGCCGGTGACCGCGTTCGAGCGGGAGGTGACGAAGTAGGTGCCCGGCGGTGGGTCGACCGTGCTCGGGTTGACCTTGAAGGTGCGCTGGACCTTGTTGCCCCGGGTGACGAGCCAGACGCGGTCGTCGTCCACCGAGTACACGACCCGTTCACCCTTGCCGGAACCGGCGGGCAGTGCCTCGGGGTGGCGTCCGTCCCGTGGCGCCTTGGAGGTGGCCGCCGAGGCCGACCCGCCCACCTGGGGCCGGCCCAGGTCCGCCGGGACGGTCGCCGAGGCCTGGTAGGCGAGGAAGCCGACGGTCGCGACGGCCGCCGCGGTCAGCACGGCCACGAATCCGGCGCTGCTGCTTGGCACGGTCGCCCACCTCTTCGTCGTACGTCACGCTTCGTTGCGACGGTAGCAGCAGGTGACGGCCGGACCTGGGCGGCCGTGCTCGCGCCCGGGGAGCCGTAGGCTGTTTGCGTGCTCTTGCTCGCTCTGGATACCGCCACCCCCGCCGTCACCGTCGCCCTGCACGACGGGACGGACGTCATCGCCTCGTCGAGTCAGATCGACGCGCGCCGACACGGAGAGTTGCTGCTGCCGGCCGTCGACCGTGTGCTGACCGAGGCGGGGCTGAAACTCGACGCCGTCACCGGGATCGTCGTGGGGATCGGTCCGGGCCCGTACACCGGGCTGCGGGTCGGTCTGATGACCGCGGACACGTTCGGGCTAGCGCTCGGCGTCCCCGTGCACGGGCTGTGCACGCTCGACGGCCTCGCCTACGCGTCCGACATGGGGAGCCCCTTCGTCGTGGCCACCGACGCGCGGCGCAAGGAGGTCTACTGGGCGCGGTACGCCGACTCCCGTACGCGCGTCACCGAACCCGCCGTCGACCGGCCCGCCGACATCGCCGACAAGGTCGCGGGGCTGCCCGCCGTCGGCGCGGGCGCGCTGCTGTACCCCGACACCTTCCCCAACGTGCACGAGCCCGAGCACGTGTCGGCCGCGGCGCTCGTGAGCCTCGCCGCCGAGAGGCTGGCGGCCGGCGAGGAACTGCCCGCGCCCCGGCCGCTGTACCTGCGCCGTCCCGACGCACAGGTCCCCAAGAACTACAAGGTGGTCACCCCCAAGTGACAGCGGTGCTGCGCGAGATGCGCTGGTGGGACATCGATGCCGTGCTCGAGCTGGAGAAGGACCTCTTCCCCGAGGACGCCTGGTCGCGCGGGATGTTCTGGTCCGAGCTGGCCCACGCGCGCGGTCCCGCGGCGACCAAGCGGTACGTCGTCGCCGTCGACGCGGACCGGCTCGTCGGGTACGCGGGCCTCGCCGCCTCCGGGGACCTCGCCGACATCCAGACCATCGCCGTCACCCGCGACCAGTGGGGCACCGGCCTCGGCGGGCGGCTGCTGACCGAGCTGCTGCGGGCGGCCACCGCCTTCGAGTGCGCCGAAGTGATGCTGGAGTGCCGGATCGACAACGTCCGCGCGCAGAAGCTGTACGAGCGCTACGGCTTCGAGGCCATCGGCTTCCGGCGCGGCTACTACCAGCCGGGGAACGTGGACGCCCTCGTGATGCGACTGACCGACCCATCAACCTCCGTACAAGGAACCGAGATCAATGGCTGACGAACCTCTGGTCCTGGGGATCGAGACCTCCTGCGACGAGACCGGCGTCGGCATCGTCCGCGGCAGGACCCTGCTGGCGGACGCCGTCGCGTCCAGCGTCGACGAGCACGCCCGCTTCGGCGGCGTGGTGCCGGAGGTCGCGTCGCGGGCGCATCTGGAGGCGATGGTCCCGACGATCGACCGTGCGCTGAAGGAGGCCGGGGTGAGCGCCAGGGACCTGGATGGCATCGCCGTCACCGCCGGTCCCGGACTCGCCGGCGCCCTGCTGGTCGGCGTCTCGGCGGCGAAGGCGTACGCCTACGCGCTGGGCAAGCCGCTGTACGGCGTGAACCACCTGGCCTCGCACATCTGCGTCGACCAGCTGGAGCACGGCGCGCTGCCCGAGCCGACGATGGCGCTGCTGGTCTCCGGCGGGCACTCGTCCCTACTGCTGTCCTCCGACATCACCTCCGACGTGCGGCCGCTGGGCGCGACCATCGACGACGCGGCCGGCGAGGCCTTCGACAAGATCGCACGGGTGCTGAACCTCGGCTTCCCGGGCGGGCCGGTCATCGACCGGTACGCGAAGGAGGGCGACCCTCAGGCCATCGCCTTCCCGCGCGGTCTGACCGGGCCCCGCGATCCGGCGTACGACTTCTCCTTCTCCGGTCTGAAGACCGCCGTGGCCCGCTGGATCGAGGCCAAGCGGGCGGCGGGGGAGGAGGTGCCGGTGCGCGATGTGGCGGCGTCCTTCCAGGAGGCGGTCGTGGATGTGCTGACCCGCAAGGCCGTACGGGCCTGCAAGGACGAGGGCGTCGAGCATCTGATGATCGGGGGCGGCGTGGCGGCCAACTCCCGTCTGCGGCACCTCGCCCAGCATCGGTGCGAGGCGGCCGGGGTCGAACTGCGGGTGCCGCGGCCCAAGTTGTGCACCGACAACGGCGCGATGGTCGCCGCGCTCGGTGCGGAGATGGTGGCGCGGGGGCGGGCGGTGTCCAGCTGGGACCTGTCGGCGGACTCCTCACTGCCGGTGACCGACCCGCATGTGCCGGGGCACGACCATGTCCACGAGGTCAGCAAGGACAACCTGTACTCATGACCGTGGCGTTGATGTGGGAGGCGCGGGCGGCCGAAGGGCGGGGCGCGGAGCTGCTGGCCTGGGTGCGCGGGCAGCGGCTTCCCGAGGAGCCGCTGCGCCGGGAGACCTTCCGGGCGCATCAGGACCGGGTGCTGGTCATCACGTGGTGGGACGCGGCGTACGACGCCGAGCTGCCGGAACTGCCGGAGCCGGACGGGGAGTTGGTCAATCGGGTGGTCCATCGGTGGCGGTTCGAGTCCGTCGACGCCTGGACAGGGTGAGCCAGAGACCGAGCACCAGGACGGTGACGACTCCGCCGATGAACCACAGCCGCCAGTCGGGCGGGGTGTGTCCGAAGACGGTGACGATCTCTCCCTCGCCCGGAACCGAGGTGATGTCGCGGAGTGTGAGGATCACGTCCTCCTGGCCGAGCAGGTCGTTGTTCTCCCGGAAGTCCTCCAGGCCACCGGTGTAGGTCTCGCCGTTGGCGTCGATCAGGGCCGGGGACTTGGACTTGTCCGGTGGCTGGGCCACGTGGAGAGTGATCAGTTCCAGGGCCCCGTCCTCGTGCTGGACCAGGACGGAGCGCCTGAAGAGTTCGCCCTTGGACCCGGCGAAGTCCCGCGCCGCCGCGCTCACGGACGAGCTAGGCGGGCAGCCGGTGTTGGATTGGTAGTCGTAGTCGGTCTCGGCGGCGTCCTTGCTGCACGGGGTCGCCCCAAGGAGTACCCCCTGGAACTCTTCGGCGGTGTAGTGGGCGGCGAAGTTCGCGATTCGGTCCTCGCCGGTGCCACCGTCACTGGGAAACCTGTCGTTCTTGACGTCGGTCGACCTGAAGTACTCCGTGAACAGTTTTCCGGGCGGCGTCTCCGGTTCCGGGGATCCGCAGGACGCCAGCAGCAGGACGAGCAGCGCGGTGATGGCCGCAACCGCTCCGGGGCGGAGACACGTCGCAGATGTCATCCGCCCTGTGTAGCGGGGTGGGTGCGGGAGGGGTCCCGGTCACCCCGCCGCCGATACCTCCGTCTCGCACCGCAGCCGCCGGTCCGGCCCCAACTCCCGTACGGCCCCCGTGAGTTCCACCCGCGCCGTGTGCCGTACGTCCGCGCTGGACGCCGCCAGCCGCAGCTCCAGTACGCCCGGTTCGACCACCCGCCGTCCCGAGCGGTCGGTGAAGGAGGACAGGTCGGTGTGGAAGCGGAAGGTCACCCGGTTCGCCTCGCCCGGCTCCAGCTCCACCCGCCGGTAGCCGATCAGCCGGACGTCCGGGCGGGTCACCGACGCCACCGGGTCGTGGAGGTAGAGCTGGACGACCTCCGCGCCCGCACGGTCGCCCGTGTTGCGGACGGTGAGCGAGATGTCGTACGAACCGTCCGTGTCGATGGACGGGTGCGTGCCCTCGAAGGACTCCCAGGCGAACGTGGTGTACGAGCGGCCGTGCCCGAAGGCGTACAGCGGCGTCGGATCCAGGTTGCTGACCTCGCCGGCCAGGCCCAGCGGAGGCTGGAGGTAGGTCCAGGGCTGCCCGCCGGGCACGTGCGGGACGCTCACCGGGAGGCGGCCGGAGGGGTTGACGCGGCCCGACAGCACTCCCGCCACCGCCGGGCCACCCTCCTCCCCGGGGAAGAACGCCTGGACGACCGCCCCGAGGCGCCCGTGCCAGCGGCCGAGCGCGTACGGCCGTCCCGTCAGGAGCACCAGCACGACCGGTACGCCCGTCGCGATCAGGTTGTCCAGCAACTCGCCCTGTACGCCCGGCAGTCGCAGGTCCGTCACATCGCAGCCCTCGCCCGACGTGCCCCGCCCGAACAGGCCCGCCCGGTCGCCCAGTACCGCCACGCACACATCCGCCTCGGACGCCCGGGCCACCGCCTCCTCGAAGCCGGAGGTGTCCGGGTCCGAGGTGTCGCAGCCCTCGGCGAACGTCACCTTGGCGTCGGGGAGTTCGTCGCGCAGGGCCTGGAGGACCGGCGGAATCTCGATGCCCATGGGGACTTCGGGGTGGTGGGTGAGGACGTGGGACGGGAAGGAGTAGCAGCCGAGCATGGCGAGGGCGTCCGCCGCGCGCGGGCCCACGACCGCGATCCGGGCGTCCGGGGCCAGTGGGAGCACGCCGTCCGGGTTGTCCAGCAGGACCACGGACTCCTCGGCCAGCCGGCGGGCGAGGGCGCGGTTGGCCGTCGAGTCGAGGTCGATCGGGCCCTTCGGCTCCGGGTCCCAGTCGGCGTCCAGGAGGCCGAGTTCGCACTTCTGGAGCAGGACCCGGCGCGCGGCCCGGTCCACCAGTTCCTCCGGGACACGGCCCTCCCGTACCGCCTCCAGCAGCGGGCGGCCGTAGCACTTCACCGTCGGCAGTTCCACGTCGATGCCCGCGGCGAGCGCCGCGTGCGCCGCCTCGGCGGGGGAGCCGGCGACGCGGTGCAGGGTCTGCAGGAAGCCGATGCCGAAGTAGTCGGCGACGACCGTGCCGGTGAACCCCCAGTCCCGGCGCAGGAGTTCGGTCAGCAGGGCCGGGTCCGCGGAGGCCGGGACGCCGTCCGTCTCGTTGTAGGCCGCCATCACCGAACGGGCCCCGCCCTCGCGCAGCGCCAGCTCGAAGGGCGGGAGGATCACGTCCGCGAGCTCCCGGACGCCCGCCCGGACGGGGGCCTGGTTCCGGGCGCCCGCGGAGGACGCGTACCCGGCGAAGTGCTTGAGCGTGGCGATGATGCCGGCCGACTCCAGGCCCCGGACGTATGCGGCGCCGACCGTGCCGACCAGGTACGGGTCCTCGCCGATCGTCTCCTCGACCCGGCCCCAGCGCGGATCCCGTACGACGTCCAGGACGGGCGCGAGACCCTGGTGGACGCCGGCCGCGCGCAGGTCGCGGCCGATGTGCCGGGCCATCTCCTCGACCAGCGGCGGATCGAAGGTGGCGCCCCAGGCGAGGGGGACCGGGTAGGCCGTGGCGCCCCAGGCGGTGAAGCCGGCGAGGCACTCCTCGTGGGCCACGGCAGGGATGCCGAAGCGGCCCGCGTCGGCGATACGGCGCTGGGCGCGGGCCAGTGCCTGCGCGCCCAGCGCCGGGTCCACTGGGGCGGTGCCGTAGGAGCGGGTGAGCTGGCCCAGGCCCTGGGTGATCAGCTCGTCCCATGTGTAGTCGACGGTCATGTCGTGCTGGTGCGGGGCGACTCCGTCGCCGTCCGTGGCGGCGCCCACCCACACGCCGTACAGCTGGGCGGTCTTCTCCTCCAGGGTCATCCGGGCGAGGAGATCGTCGACGCGGGCGGCGGCGGGCAAGGCGGGGTCACGCCAGGGGGCGGTGGTCATGAAACTCCTGTCGGTGTTCCAGTCGCTGGCGAATGTTTCGATGTGCACTTCGAATGTTCCGGGACGCTATGGCGCTCAGAAGGGTTCGTCAAGAGGGGGTGCAGGGATACGATCGCCGCCATGACACCCTCCGAGCCCGCTCAAACCCGGACGGCAGGACGCTCGACGCAGACCGCGACGCTCGCCGAGATCGCCCGCGAAGCCGGCGTGTCCGCGCCGACTGTTTCGAAGGTCCTCAACGGACGGGCCGATGTCGCCCCGGCGACTCGCACCCGCGTCGAGGAACTGCTGCGCGCCCACGGCTACCGGCGCCGCCGCGCCGAGGCGAGCCGATCCCCCCTGATCGACCTCGTCTTCCACGAGCTGGAGAGCGCGTGGGCGATGGAGGTCATCCGGGGCGTGGAGAACGTGGCGCGGGACGCCGGGCTGAGCGTGGTGCTGAGCGAGAGCGCCGGCCGGCTCACCCCCGGCCG
This sequence comes from Streptomyces sp. 4N124, assembly GCF_052245395.1. Lineage (NCBI taxonomy): Bacteria > Bacillati > Actinomycetota > Actinomycetes > Kitasatosporales > Streptomycetaceae > Streptomyces > Streptomyces sp. 4N124. Next base: position 34,814 of record NZ_JBQQBS010000017.1, on the reverse strand, counting down.
CACCTGGGCCGACCAGGTCGCCGCCCGCCGCCCGCACGGCGTGATCCTCGTGCTTTCCGGCCTCGACGAGTCCCAGCGCGCCCTGCTGACCAGCCGTTCCATCCCGTTCGTGGTGATGGACCCGGCGGGCGACCCGGGCGCCGACGTGCCGTCCATCGGCGCCACCAACTGGCAGGGCGGGCTCGCCGCCACCCGCCATCTCGTCGAGCTGGGGCACACCCGGATCGGCGCGATCACCGGCCCCTCCCGGATGATGTGCAGCCGCGCCCGGGTCGACGGCTACCGGGCGGCGCTGGAGACCGCCGGGCTGCCGGTCGATCCCGAGCTGATCAAGAACGGCGACTTCCACCACGAGACGGGCTACCGGCGGGGACTGGACCTGCTGCGCGCCCCCGACCGGCCCACCGCGGTCTTCGCCGGCAACGACCTCCAGGCGCTCGGCCTGTACGAGGCGGCGCGCGAGCTGGGTCTGCGCATCCCGGAGGACCTGAGCGTCGTCGGCTTCGACGATCTGCCGATCGCCCGCTGGGTGGGGCCGCCGCTGACGACCGTACGGCAGCCGCTGACCGAGATGGCCGAGGCGGCGGCCAAGCTCGTGCTCGATCTCGCACGCGAGGACGGGACGCCGGCGGCGACCCGGGTGGAGCTGGCGACGAGCCTGGTGGTGCGCAGCAGCACAGGGGCGCCGCCCGCTCTTCCGAAGTCAGTCGGGTGACCGTCCGAAACTTTCGGAGCCGATAAAAGCCGATGAAAGCCGGTGGCTCTGGCCTGAGGCAGGGCTGAGAAGTCTTAGATTTTCCGCAGAAACAGCGGGCAGGGGTGTTCTCTCGTAATAATTCGGACTTACGTTCCTGCCCGTGACTGTTGAAGACGAACACGGGGACGACAACGGGGGAACGGACAGACACATACGCCCGCGCTCCGGCCTGCTGAAGGCCGTCGGATTCACCCTGGCCGGTCTGCTGGCGGTGGGCGCCGCGGGGGCCGGCTGGGTCTACTGGCATCTCAACGACAACATCACGAGCGTCGACATCAACAGCGCGCTCGGCGACGACCGCCCGGCCAAGTCGATGACGACGCCCGACGGTTCGGCCTCCGCGTCCTCCCTGCCCACCGAGGCCCTGAACATCCTGGTGCTGGGTTCGGACTCGCGGGACGGCGAGGAGAACCAGAAGCTCGGCGGCGGCGACAGCGGCGGCGCCCGCTCCGACACGGCGATGGTCGTCCACCTCGACTCCGGCCGCACCGAGGCCACCGTGGTCAGCATCCCGCGCGACACGCTCGTCACCCGGCCGTCCTGCCCGCTGTCGAACGGGGAGTCGACGCAGGAGGCGTACGGCGTGATGTTCAACAGTGCCTACGCGGTGGGCGGTCCGGTCTGTGCCGTGAAGACCGTCGAGGCGATGACGGACGTCCGCATGGACCACTACCTCGAGATCGACTTCGCCGGCTTCGCCAAGCTGGTGGACGCGCTCGGCGGGGTCACCGTCACCACGGACGAGGACATCGACGACGAGGACAGCCACCTGACGCTGGAGGCCGGCACCCACCAGCTCGACGGCGAGCAGGCCCTGGCCCTCGCCCGCACCCGGCACGGCATCGGTGACGGCAGCGACCTCGGGCGCATAGGCCTCCAGCAGACGCTCGTGAAGGCCTTGCTGGAACGGCTGTCCGACATCGGCCCCACCCGGCTCTACTCGGTCGCCGACGCCGTGACCGGCAGCCTCACCACCGACACCGGCCTGGACTCACTGGCCGAGCTGTATGCGCTGGGGCAGAGCCTTGAGGGGCTGTCCGCGGACGACGCGACGACGGTGACCATGCCGGTGGAGACGGCGCCTTCGAACGCCAACCGGGTGGTTGCTCAGGAGCCGGAGGCGGGGGAGTTGTGGGAGTCGTTGCGGTGACCTGCGGAAAGGCGGCTGGAAAAAATCCTCGAAGAAAGTTCGGCGCGGATGTCGATCCGGACGTCTCCCGGTCGACGCATGAGTGAGAGGCGGGGAGAGACCCCGCCGGCGTCACAAGGAGTCACCATGCCCCGCTACCTGACCCTCGTCCGCATCGACGAGAACAACGCCCCCGCCGGGGGCCCGAGCCCCGAGATGATGCAGCGGATGGGAGAGCTGCTGGAGGAGATCACCAAGGCCGGGGTCATGCTCGACACGGGTGGCCTGCTGCCGACCAAGGAGGGCACCCGGGTGCACTGGGAGGGCGGCAAGATCTCGGTGACCGACGGGCCGTTCACCGAGTCCAAGGAGGTCGTCGGCGGCTACTCGATCACGCAGTGCAAGGACAAGGCCGAAGCCATCGAGTGGGCCTCGCGGTTCCTGAAGGTGCACGGCGAGGAGTGGACCGTGACCTGCGAGGTACGGCAGCTCGACGAGGGCTGAGCCTGCCGAGCTTGGCGGCGCGCGGGTACGGGTGTCGAATGGGGGGTTGTGAGCAACCAGCCCTCCGCCGACCCGCGCGCCACCGTCGAGACCCTCTTCCGTATCGAGTCGCCCCGCGTGATCGCCGCCGTCGCCCGTGTCGTCCGCGACGTCGGCATCGCCGAGGAGCTGGCCCAGGACGCCCTGGTCGCGGCGCTGGAGCAGTGGCCGCGGGACGGGGTCCCGGACAACCCCGGCGCCTGGCTGACCGCCACCGCCAAGCACCGCGCCGTGGACCTGGTCCGCCGCCGGGACAACTACGCCCGGAAGCTCCAGGAGATCGGCCGGGACCTTTCGGATGTGGCCGCACCGCCGGAGCCCTCCGCCCCCGACGACATCGACGACGACCTGCTCCGCCTCGTCTTCACCGCCTGCCACCCGGTCCTCTCCGCCGAGGCCCGCATCGCCCTCACCCTCCGCCTCCTCGGCGGCCTGACCACAGCGGAGATCGCCCGCGCGTTCCTCGTCCCGGAATCGACGGTCGCCCAGCGCATCGTCCGCGCGAAACGCACCCTCGCCACGAAGAACGTCGCCTTCGAGGTGCCGTACGGCCCTGACCGTGAGGCCCGCCTCGGCTCCGTTCTCGACGTCATCTACCTGATCTTCAACGAGGGGTACGCGGCCACGGCAGGCGACGACTGGCTGCGCCCGTCCCTGTGCGAGGACGCGCTGCGGCTGGCCCGGCAGCTGGCCGGCCTGATGCCCAAGGAACCCGAAGTGCACGGCCTGGCCTCGCTGCTGGAGTTCCAGGCGTCCCGTATGGCCGCCCGCACCGGCCCGGACGGTGAGCCGGTCCTCCTCCAGGACCAGAGCCGCGGCCGCTGGAACCGGCTCCTCGTCGCCCGCGGGATCACCGCCCTCGACCGCGCGAACGCGCTGTCCACCGGCGTGCCCGGCCCGTACGCCCTCCAGGCCGCGATCGCCGCCTGCCACGCGCACGCGCTGACCTACGAGGACACCGACTGGCGCGCGATCGCCACCCTGTACGGCCTGCTCGCCGCCCGCGCCCCCTCCCCGGTCGTCGAACTCAACCGTGCGGTCGCCGTGTCGATGGCGGACGGCCCCGCCCCGGCGCTGGAGATGGTCGACTCCCTCGCCGCCGAACCGGCCCTGCGGGACTACCACTTGCTGCCGAGCGTGCGCGGCGATCTGCTGGCCCGCCTGGGCCGTACGGCGGAGGCCCGCGAGGAGTTCGTACGGGCGGCCGGGCTGGCGCGCAACGAACGCGAGCGGAAGCTGCTGCTGGCCAGGGCGCGGGAGTGCGATTCGTAACCCGAAGGCGCACATCTGTTCACTAGTAACTCTGTTCCCCTCATGCCTCGTTGGGCACTACAGTGACCCGGCCTCTGTGTAGAGGCTGTGAAGATCCATGGGGGGATCGACCTTGAGAATGTTCACGCGCCGCCGTGCCGCGGCGCTCGCGACCGCGGCGGTGCTCGCCGCCGTGGGCACCCTGACCACCGCACCGGGCGCCATCGCCGACGAGGCAGGGCCCTGGCCGGGCACCGAGGGCCGGATCCTCACCGACGGCCCCGTCCTCGTCGACCCGGCCACCGGCCGGGCCACCGCCGTCCCGGGCGCCTCCGGGAACTACGCCGCCTGGGCGCCCGACGGCAGCCGGCTGGTCACCGCCTGGAGCCAGATCTCCAGCGTCCGGCCCAGCGGCTCCTCGAAGATCACCCTGCCCTGGGCGGAGGGCATGCGCTCCAGCGCCGCCTACGAGGACCTGGCCTTCTGGTGGGGCGGCCGCTACGTCGTCTTCGCTTCCGGCGGCCAGCTCGCCTTCGGCCCCTCCGACGGCTCGTGGGCGCCCACGCCGCTGCTGTCCGAGGCCATGGAACCGGCCAAGGTCTGCGACGAGGACCCGACGGTGAGCCCGTCCGGCCTGCTCGCCTTCTCACGTCGCGTCGAGGGCTGCTCCGACAGTGCGCGGATCTACACCTACGACGGGACGACGAACACGCTCAAGCGGGTCCTCGCCAACGCCGAGCAGCCCGCCTTCTCGCCCGACGGCACCAAGCTGGCCTTCGTCCGCAAGGACGCCGACGGCAACGCGCAGATCTTCACGGCGAACGCCGACGGCACCGACGTCCGGCAGCACACCAACGGCCCCCGCTGGTACGCCAACCCGTCCTGGTCGCCCACCGGCAAGCGGATCGTCTTCGACGCCCACACCTCGCCGTACAGCGACGACGTACACACCACCGAGTACGTCGACCTGGCCACCGGCGAGCTCACCCGGGTCCCGGGCACGCCGCAGGGCAGCAACCCCAGCTGGCAGCCGCTGCGCAAGAACCGCACCGGCCGGGTCTGGGGCAGCAACGCCTACAACACCAACATCGCCTCCTCACGCTGGACCTGGAACAAGATCGGCGGCAGTGTGCCGGGCCTGCTGGACGCCAAGGCCGCGGTGCTGGTCAACCAGGACGACACGGCGTACGCGCTCACCGCGCCCGCGCTGGCCGGCAAGAAGCAGGGGCCGGTGCTCACGACCCCGAAGACCGGGCTGTCCACGGCGGTGAAGAGCGAGCTGAAGCGGGTGCTGAAGCCGGGCGCCAGTGTGTACCTCGTCGGCGGCACGTCCATCCTCAGCAGCAACGTCGCCGCACAGCTGAGGACGCTCGGCTACGTCCCCAAGCGGCTGTCCGGCACCGACCGCTACGAGACCTCGGTCAGGGTGGCGCAGTCCGTCACCGGCGCCCCGAAGTACGTGTTCCTGGCGTCGGGCACCGACTACCGCGCGGCCCTCCCGGCAGCCGCCGCGGCCGGCGCCGACGGAGCGGCCAGCGCGGGCAGCGTCGTCCTCACCAACGGCAACAAGCTGACGGCGTCCGTGAAGTCGTACCTCAACAGCCTGAACCCCGACAGGACCATGATCATCACGGTCGGGTCGGACGCCAAGTACGCGCTGACCCACACGGGCTTCTCCAGGTGGCCGTCGACGTACTCGTACTACCCGATCACGGGGAGCACCGACGCGGCCCTGTCGGTGGCGGTCGCCAAGTTCTGGTGGACGGCGCCGAGTTCGGTGGCTCTCGCCTACGCGGGGGCCTGGCGCGACGGCCTGTCCGCCGGTGCGGCGATGAACGTCTTCGGGCCCCTCCTGTGGACCTCCCGCCCCGCCCTGTCGGACGAGACCAAGAGCTATCTGCTGCGCGAGTCCGCCAGCACGAGCTTCACGGTCGCGTTCGGCCCCACCGCCTCGGTCACCGCGAGCACGCTGAACTCGGCGGGCTCCTCGATCAGCGCCAGCGGCTCTCAGTTCGTGTACCACGAGTACTACAACGGCACGGTGCCCACGAGCGCGCAGACGAGCACCTTCTCGGCGCGCACGAACGGCGGTCAGCCCGCCACCGTGGCCCGCACCGGCCCGGTCGGCGCCGACCCCCACCTGGAGCCCCTCAAGACGCTCCACCGGCAGTAGCCGACGGCTGCGAGGGGGCGCCGACGAGTATGGTCGGGTCCCGGCGGGGGGGCGCCAAAGAGTGTGTTTGGCGCCCCCGCGACCCGGGTGAGAAACACCGTCGCCGCGTTGGGCCCCTGCGGCTTGACCTTCCTGCGCAGCTCCTCCGGCTCCACCGCCGACCCACGCTTCTTGACGGTCAGCGTTCCGACGTGCCGCTCCCGGAGCAGTGCCTTCAACTTCTTTACGTTGAAGTGGAGTTGATCGGTGATCTCGTACGCGGTGGCGTACGGGGTCTCGTGATGCTCGTCGGCGGTGATGTACGCGATGGTCGCGTCGACGAGCCCACCGTTGAGCGACTCGGCGACCTCGGCGACCAGATGGGCGCGGATGACGGCGCCGTCGGGCTCGTACAAGTACCGCCCCACAGGCCGTACTTGGGGATCGGGCAGCCCGCGTCCGAGCAGGGTCCGCGGCCCCGGCAGCAGGGTGGCGCGTACGGCACCCGGCTCGGTGCCGAACCACAGCACCGCCTCCTTCACATCCCCGCCGTCGGAGATCCACTCGGCCTCGGCCTCGGCGGGGACGGCTTCATGGGGGATTCCGGGCGCGATCTTCAGGGCGGCGCGGGGAGCTTTCAGGGCCGTCTGCACCGCCCACGACAGCGGCGGCGAGTAGGCCTCGGGGTCGAAGATCCGGCCGCGACCGCCACGCCGGGCGGGGTCGACGAACACGGCGTCGTACGCAGCCGTTTCCACCTTCGTCACATCCGCTTCCCGTACCTCGATGAGGTCGGCGAGGCCGAGCGCGGTCGCGTTGGCGCGGGCCACCTCACAGGTCAGCGGATCTCGATCCACGGCCAGCACCCGAATCCCGGCGCGGGCGAACGCGATCGCGTCACCGCCGATACCGCAGCACAGGTCCGCGACGGACCGGATCCCCAGCGTCCTGAAACGCTCGGCCCGATACGCCGCCACGCTCGCCCGCGTCGACTGCTCGACCCCGTTCGGCGTGAAGAACATCCGCCCCGCGTCCTCGGCCCCGAACTTCGCCACCGCCCGCTGCCGCAGCCGCGCCTGCCCGAGCGCCGCCGACACCAGCTCGGCGGGGTGCTCGCGGCGCAGCCGGGTGGCGACGGCGAGCTCCTGCGCGGGGTCGGTGCCGCGGACCTCGTCGAGGAGGGCGCGGCCTTCGGGGGTGAGGAGGGGGGCGAGGTCGTTCACCGGTTCATTGTGGGCCAGTCGGTGGATGGTGCACGCGCGGCGGCGGTGTCGGCCGGGGTTCGGGGCGGGTGCCTGCGAGGATCCGGCTCCATGCGAGTAGTCGTACAAAATGATAAATACGGGGCGTATCGGAAGCAGCGGATCCATGCCGGGATCGCCGTGCTCGCCGCCGCGGCCATCGCCTCGGGCTGCGCGGACGGCGCCTCCACGGCACGGCCCGCGGCAGGCCAGCAGCCCCGTGAGGCGCCCGGCGCCAAGGTCCCCGACAAGCACGCCGCGCAGCGGGCCCGGGTCGCCGCGGCGAAGCGCTGGGGCCTGTCGAGGGTCCCCCTGACGGCCCCGCCGCCCCCGGCCGTGAAACCGGAGATCAGGACCCGCGCGGGCTTCGAGGTGGACGGCCATGAGGAGGACGACCTCCCGCCGGTCTTCACCACGATCCCCACCCGGCAGAAGATCGTCTTCCTCACGATCGACGACGGCGCCGAGAAGGACCCGGCGTTCCTGCGCATGATGCGCGAACTGCGGGTCCCGTACACCGCGTTCCTCAGCGACTACCTGGTGAAGGAGGACTACGGCTACTTCAAGCGCATGCAGCGGGCGGGGGTGAGTCTGAACAACCACACCCTCGACCACCCCTACCTGCCGGGCCTGTCGTACTCCCGCCAGAAGCGCCAGATCTGCGGCATGCAGAACGTGATCGAGAAGCACTACGGCACCCGCCCGACCCTCTTCCGCCCGCCCTTCGGCAACTACAACGCGGACACCCTGTACGCGGCGAAGGCCTGCGGCATCAAGTACGCGCCCCTGTGGAACGAGGAGGTCTTCGCCGACCACTGGGAGTACCGCGAGTGGGACCGTGACCTTCATCCCGGCGACATCGTTCTCAGCCACTTCCGCGGTAAGGACGACTGGAAGGGCACGATGCCGGACATGATCCGACGGTTCCTGGAGAAGGTCACGGCGAAGGGGTACGCCGTGGCGCGGCTGGAGGACTACCTGTGAGGCTGCGCGCGGCCGGGGCGCTGGCGCTGACCGCCGCGCTGCTCACCGGCTGCGCACAGTCCGTCGACCCCTTCGAACGCCTCGGCGAGAAAGCGGCCGGACGGGTGAGCCCGCACGGCCCGGAGGCGGACCGGGGGCTGCCGCCCGTGGTGGACCGGGTCCGCACCGAGGACAAGGTCGTCTTCCTGACCTACGACGACGGCGCGGAGAAGGACCCCCGCTTCGTCGACATGGTCCGCGAACGGCGGCTCCCGGTCAGCATGTTCCTCACGGACAGCGTCGTGGGCCCGGGCTACGGCCACTTCGCGCGCCTGCAGTCGGTCGGCGCGAGCATCCAGAACCACACCCTCGACCACACCGCCCTGCCCGGCCTGCCCTACGCCGGCCAGCGCGCCGAGATCTGCGGCCAGCAGGACAAACTCAAGTCCCGCTTCGGCATCCGCCCCCGCCTCTTCCGCCCACCCCACGGCCGCTACGACATGACGACCCTGCACGCGACCGCCGACTGCGGCCTCTCGGCCATCGTCCTGTGGACCTCCGCCGACACCGACGACGCCCCCCTCCACCCCGGCGACATCATCCTCATCGGCCCGGACGACCCGACCGGCCCACCTCTGTGGAAGCGGACGGAACGTGTGCTGCGGCGGGTGGAGGGGGCGGGGCTGAGGGTGGGGCGGCTCGAGGATTACCTGTAAGGGCACTTCTCGGTGCCGGTCCAGGCAATCTCAGCCCGTCCGGCGTTTGAGGACGAGGCCGCCAGGCCGATGCGGGGGTCTGGGGGCGCAGCCCCCAGGAACGCCGGGTTCCACGCAACGGACGTCCACAAGAATCCGCCGACGCGCCGCAGGCATTGGCACTCCGCTTGACCGAGTGCTAACTGCGGTCATAGTCTCGGCTCTGGCACTCCCCCCTGGAGAGTGCCAATAGCGACGGGCAGGTCCGGCACCCGCGACGACGGATCCACCTGGTCGCCACCTCAGACAGTTAACCCCGTGAGATCTCCGAAGGGGGAGGTCGGATCGTGACGACCACCAGCTCCAAGGTTGCCATCAAGCCGCTTGAGGACCGCATCGTGGTCCAGCCGCTCGACGCGGAGCAGACCACCGCCTCTGGCCTGGTCATTCCGGACACCGCCAAGGAGAAGCCCCAGGAGGGCGTCGTCCTGGCCGTGGGCCCGGGCCGCTTCGAGAACGGCGAGCGCCTGCCGCTCGACGTCAAGACCGGCGACATCGTGCTGTACAGCAAGTACGGCGGCACCGAAGTGAAGTACAACGGCGAGGAGTACCTGGTGCTCTCCGCTCGCGACGTGCTCGCGATCATCGAGAAGTAGATCACCGAAGCACATTTGTTTTTGAGCTGCGCCCCGGGCCCCCGCGACCTTATGAAGCCGGGCGTCAGGGGCGCAGTTCGTTTCACCCACGTTTTCCGAGAGGGCTGAACCGCTCCCATGGCGAAGATCCTGAAGTTCGACGAGGACGCCCGTCGCGCCCTCGAGCGCGGCGTCAACAAGCTTGCCGACACGGTCAAGGTGACGATCGGCCCCAAGGGCCGCAATGTCGTCATCGACAAGAAGTTCGGCGCACCCACCATCACCAACGACGGTGTCACGATCGCCCGCGAGGTAGAGATCGAGGACCCGTACGAGAACCTCGGCGCGCAGCTGGTGAAGGAGGTGGCGACCAAGACCAACGACATCGCTGGTGACGGCACCACCACCGCCACCGTGCTGGCCCAGGCGCTGGTCCGCGAGGGCCTGAAGAACGTCGCCGCCGGCGCTTCCCCGGCCGCCCTGAAGAAGGGCATCGACGCCGCCGTCGCCGCGGTCTCCGCGGAGCTCCTCGCGACCGCGCGCCCGATCGACGAGAAGTCCGACATCGCCGCCGTCGCCGCGCTGTCCGCCCAGGACCAGCAGGTCGGCGAGCTGATCGCCGAGGCGATGGACAAGGTCGGCAAGGACGGTGTCATCACCGTCGAGGAGTCCAACACCTTCGGTCTGGAGCTGGACTTCACCGAGGGCATGGCCTTCGACAAGGGCTACCTGTCCCCGTACATGGTCTCCGACCAGGAGCGTATGGAGGCCGTCCTCGACGACCCGTACATCCTGATCAACCAGGGCAAGATCTCGTCCATCCAGGACCTGCTGCCGCTGCTGGAGAAGGTCATCCAGTCCAACTCCTCCAAGCCGCTGCTGATCATCGCCGAGGACGTGGAGGGCGAGGCCCTCTCCACCCTCGTCGTGAACAAGATCCGCGGCACCTTCAACGCGGTGGCCGTCAAGGCCCCCGGCTTCGGCGACCGCCGCAAGGCGATGCTGGAGGACATGGCCGTCCTCACCGGCGCCACCGTCATCTCCGAGGAGGTCGGCCTCAAGCTCGACCAGGCCGGTCTGGACGTGCTCGGCTCCGCCCGCCGCGTCACCGTCACCAAGGACGACACCACGATCGTCGACGGTGCCGGTGAGAAGGGCGGCGTCGAGGGCCGCATCGCGCAGATCAAGGCCGAGATCGAGTCCACGGACTCCGACTGGGACCGCGAGAAGCTCCAGGAGCGCCTCGCGAAGCTGGCCGGCGGCGTGTGCGTGATCAAGGTCGGCGCCGCCACCGAGGTGGAGCTGAAGGAGAAGAAGCACCGTCTGGAGGACGCCATCTCCGCGACCCGCGCCGCGGTCGAGGAGGGCATCGTCTCCGGTGGTGGCTCCGCGCTCGTCCACGCCGCCAAGGTCCTCGAGGGCAACCTCGACAAGACCGGCGACGAGGCCACCGGTGTCGCCGTCGTCCGCCGCGCGGTCGTCGAGCCGCTGCGCTGGATCGCCGAGAACGCCGGCCTGGAGGGTTACGTCATCACCTCCAAGGTCGCCGAGCTCGACAAGGGCCAGGGCTTCAACGCCGCCACCGGCGAGTACGGCGACCTGGTCAAGGCCGGCGTCATCGACCCGGTGAAGGTCACCCGCTCCGCCCTGGAGAACGCCGCCTCCATCGCCTCCCTGCTCCTCACGACCGAGACCCTGGTCGTCGAGAAGAAGGAAGAGGAAGAGCCGGCCGCCGCGGGCGGCCACGGCCACTCCCACTGACGCACGTCAGCACCGAGGCCCGGCACCCCAAGGGGTGCCGGGCCTTCGCGTTGCCCTACTTCTCCAGCGCGTCCAGCGCGCCCAACTGCTCCATCAGCCCGAGCCGGTCGTACTGCCACCAGCCCTCGGCGATCTTCCCGTCCGCAGTGCACCGGTGGATGGTCGTCCCGGTCATGGTGACCCGCTTCCCGGTGGACGCGATCCCGAGGAAATCGCCCTTGTGCAGGCCGTTCCAGGTCCACCGGGTGCACACCCGGTCACCCTGGGCCAGCTGGTCCTCGATCGTGAACGAGAAGTCGAAGCCGCCCCGCCACACCTCGACCTCGCGCCGGAAGGCGTCGAGCCCGATGACGTCCTGCGGGTTGCTGGGATCGTGGTCGTGATAGTCCTCGATGAGCACGTCGTTGAACGTGGGCGCATCGCCCTTCCCGGCCAGCATGTCGAAGAACCGCCGCGCGGTGGCCGCGTACAACTGCTCGTCGCGCACCACGTCCAGATCCGTGAACGTCGGCATCTCGTCGCAGAGGGCGACCATCTCCCGGAAGATCTTGTCGGTCTCCGGGAGGTTCGAGTTCCGCATCGCCTCCTCGTACGACGGGAACTCCACGATCTCGATGAAGTGCGACGCGTCGGACCGGTCCTTGCCGATCACACTGTGCGTCGCGGTCCGCTTCCCCTTGGTCTGCTCGACCCAGGTGTCCATCAGCCGGTTCATCTCGTCGAACCGGCTCGTCTTGCAGTCGATGAGCTGTACGAACGTCATGGCGTCGCCTCCGTCCCCCGAGGGTCCGGTCGAACAGCTCCATTCTCCTCCTGACCGCTCCGTCTGTCGGCCTACTGCGGCCCGTACTTGCGCCCCGTCTTCGAGGTGATCCCGCCGAGCATCCCGCGCGGCACCACCTTGGCCATGCCCATCAGCACCTTGTACCGGGGATCGGGAATCGACAGCGTCTTGCCGCGCGCCAGGTCGGCAAGGGCCGCCGCGACCAGCTTGTCGGGGTCCAGCCACATCCAGCCGGGGATGTTGTCCGTGCCCATTCCGGCCCGCTCGTGGAACTCCGTACGGACGAAACCGGGGGCCAGCGCCATCAGCCGTACGCCGCTGCCCGCCAGATCGCGCGCCGCGCCCTGCGTGAACTGCACGACCCACGCCTTGGACGCGCCGTATGTACCGCGCGGCACGAAGGCGGCGACCGAGGCGACGTTGATGACCCCGCCCCGCCCGCGCTCCCGCATCGCCTCCACCGCGGCGGACGTCAGCCGCAGCACCGCCTCGCAGTGCACCTTGAGCATCTTCAGCTCGTCGGCCATGGATACGTCGAGATAGCGGCCCTTGTTGCCGAAGCCCGCGTTGTTGATCAGCAGGTCGACGGGGTTCTTGCGGTCTGCGAGGCGGGCGGCCACCGCGTCGATGCCGGTGTCCTCGGCGAGGTCGGCCGACAGCACCTCCGCCTCGATGCCGTGCCGGTCGTGCAGTTCGGTCGCCTGCTCCGCGAGCCGCTTGGTGTCCCGCGCGACCAGGACGAGGTTGTGCCCGTCGGCCGCCAGCCGCCGCGCAAACGCGGCGCCGATGCCCGCGGTGGATCCGGTGATGAGAGCCGTTGTCATGGCGCAAGGTTAAACACCCGGAGGGCCCGCGTCCGCTCCCTGCACAGGCCCTCCCGGTAGGTGAAGCCCAGGCGAAGGACGAGGTGGTGAGAGTGCGTCAGGCCGATGGGCGCGACGTGGTGCGGGAGGGGATCAGACGCCGAGCGGTCCGGCGCGGGTGCCGTCCCCGGCCCGCGGATCCCGGTGTGCCGGCCCCGCACCACTCGACGGGACGCCGTCGCGCGTCAGGCCCCCTGCTTCTCCATGTACTCCCGTGCCTTCGCCAGCGCCTCCGGGTGCAGTGCCTCGCCGGCCGCGAGCAGTCGGGGCAGCAGGGAACGCTCGGTGGTCACCGCACGGAACTGCAGCGCGACGGTCACCTCGTGATCGGGCCGGTGCACGATCTCGACCGGATCGCCCGCGCGGATCTCGCCGGGCTCGATCACCCGCAGATACGCGCCGGGCGCCCCCTTCGCCGTGAAGCGCTTCACCCACCGCTCTTCACCCACATGGGCCTGGAAGGTGCTGCACGGAATCCGGCCGCTGGTGACCTCCAGCACCACGGACCCGATGCGCCAGCGCTCGCCGATCCGCGCCCCGGAGACATCCAGACCGGTTGTCGTGAGGTTCTCACCGAACACGCCGTTCGCCAGCGGTCGTCCCAACTCCCGTTCCCAGTCGTCGAGATCCTCGCGCGCGACCGCGTACACGGCCTGGTCGTCGCCGCCGTGATGCCGTGTGTGGCACACCGCGTCCCCGGCCACCCCGCTCGCCCCGACCCCCTTGGGCCCGGGCGCCGCCACCCGCACCGGCCCGTCCACCGGCCGCTTGTCGATGCCGGTCACCCCGTCCGGCTGGTCCGTGTACGGCACGGACTTCGGACGGCCCAGATTGACAGACAGAAGCTTCATGGACGGCACGCTAGGCGACCAGCACCCAAAGTGTCGACGGGGTATTCGGCGTCGCACCCAAGGAGCGCTTATGCTCAAAGGGTGATCGAGGCCCGTCATCTCCGTGTTCTGCGCGCCGTGGCCACCACCGGTTCCTTCTCCGCGGCGGGCCGTGAACTGGGCTGCACCCAGCCCGCCGTCAGCCAGCAGATGAAGGCCCTGGAGGCATCGGTCGGCACCCCTCTGCTGATCCGCACCGGCCGCGAGATGCGGCTGACCCAGGCCGGCGAGGCCCTCGTCCGGCACGCCTCCGGCATCCTCGCCGGGCTCACCGCCGCCGAGGAGGAGGTCGCCGCGATCGCGGGCCTGCGCGCGGGCCGCGTCCGCCTGGTCTCCTTCCCCAGCGGCAGCTCCACCCTCGTCCCCACCGCCCTCGCCGCCCTGCGTGCCGCCCACCCCGGCACCCGCGTCTCCCTGGAGGAGGCCGAACCGCCGCGCTCCGTCGAGATGCTGCGCGAGGGCGACTGCGACGTGGCCCTCGCCTTCCGCTACGAGGGAGCGGCGGGCGCCGAGGAGTGGGACGACCTCGTCGTACGACCGCTGCTGCGCGACCGGCTCGTCGCGCTGGTCCCGGAACGCCACCGGCTCGGGCGGGCGGACTCCGTCGCCATCGGCGAACTCGCCGCCGAGCCCTGGATCGCGGGCTGCCCGCGCTGCCGCGGCCAGTTGGTCGAGGTCTGCGAAGGCGCGGGCTTCACTCCCCGCATCGACTTCGCGACCGACGACTACCCGGCGGTCGTCGGCCTGGTGGCCGCGGGCCTGGGCGTCGCCGTCCTGCCCCAGCTGGCCATCGAGTCCGTACGGCCACGGGGTGCGCGCACGGTGACGCTGGAACCGGCGGTCCGGCGGGAGATCGTCGCGCTCACGCTGCCCGACCTGGCGCAGGTGCCTGCCGTGGCCGCGACGCTGGAGCAGCTGGCGCGGGCGGCCACAAGGTCCACAAGGTAGGGGCACGCGAGCGCGTGCCCCATGTGCGGTCTGTGCCTGTGCAGAAGTTGTGCAGAAACGTTCCTTCGGGTGTGGTCAGTTGCTCGACGAGGCATGTTCGCCGGCCGGCGATGCCGACACCAGCCGATTGCGCGCCCGCCCCATGAGCTCTTCGCGCTCGTCCTCGGTCAGGCCGCCCCAGACGCCGTACGGCTCGCGCACCGCCAGCGCGTGCGCCGCGCACTGCGCGCGGACCGGGCACCTCATGCAGACCTCCTTGGCCGAGTTCTCACGAGCACTCCGCGCCGCACCGCGCTCGCCCTCCGGATGAAAGAAGAGCGAGCTGTCCACCCCGCGACAGGCAGCCAGCAGCTGCCAGTCCCACAGGTCCGCGTTCGGTCCGGGAAGGCGGGAGAAATCTGCCATTACGTGACCCCTTGTAGCCGTTCTGGGCGGATACGGTGTCCACGACCGTACATCTACGATCTAAGGAGATGAAAATATGACTCATTGCGAATCTAGCCTCAGAATCTGCTTGATGGGAAGAAATAGGGCTAAATGGGGCATGGTTGTGATGAAACGTTGAGGGTCTACTGCGCCTGTCTGCACCGTGTCCGCCCCCTCACGTAGAGTGCCGAAGACGGCGCACGGCCCCGTAACTCTTTCGAGTGACCGTCGTTGAGAGTGCGGAGGCGGTTGAACCAACAAGCGCTCGGGCAGGCGTCCGAGGCGGTCGACCGCACAGGTGACGATTTCGTACCAGCCTGGAGGCTCAAGGTGACGTGCATCAGCTGCGGAGGACGGCCATGACATCCGTCCTCGTCTGCGACGACTCCCCGCTTGCCCGAGAGGCGCTCCGCCGCGCGGTCGCGACCGTGCCCGGCGTCGAGCGCGTGACGACCGCGGCCAACGGCGAGGAAGTCCTCCGCCGCTGGGGCGCCGATCGCTCGGACCTGATTCTGATGGACGTACGCATGCCCGGTCTGGGCGGCGTCGAGACGGTCCGGCGGCTGCTGTCCGCCGACCCCGGTGCGCGCATCATCATGCTCACCGTCGCCGAGGACCTGGACGGCGTGGCCCTCGCGGTCGCCGCCGGCGCCCGTGGGTATCTCCACAAGGACGCCTCCCGCGCCGAACTGCGCGCGACGGTCACGCAGGCGCTCGCCGACCCGACCTGGCGGCTGGCTCCCCGCCGCCTGCGCTCGGCCGAGATGGGTGCGGCGCCGACGCTCACGGCGCGTGAGATCCAGGTGCTCGAGGGTATGAGCCATGGTCGTTCCAACGCGGAGATCGGGCGCGAGCTTTTTCTCTCCGAGGACACGGTCAAGACGCATGCTCGGCGGTTGTTCAAGAAGCTCGGTGCGTCGGACCGGGCGCATGCGGTGGCGCTCGGCTTCCGATGGGGTCTGGTTCGTTAAGGAACTCGGTCGTACAGCCTGTTGCTTTGGTGCGGGCAGTTCGTGGCTGGTCGCGCCCGCGCGACGGTAGTCGCATATGGATGCAGCCCCGCGCCCCTTCGGGGGCGCGGCTGCGAGGCCTGTCAAGTGGTCCTGTCGGTGGCCGCTGCTTGTTTCGCCGGCGGATGCCGCATCCTTGGAGGTGTGGAGTCTCTCGGGGACGAGTCGGTCGAGCGGAAGGGGAGGGCGCAGGGGATGAGTTCCGGCGCACCTGCTCATAACGCTTCGGTGCACAACAACGGACGCGGTGCCACGGACCGGACGGCCGCAGGGCACCATGGACCGATGCGCGATGACGAGGCATCCCGTGCCCAAGGGGCGATCGGAGCGCTCGTTCATCGCGCCGTCGACGGGGACGAGCAGGCGACGCATGACCTGCTCGCCCATGTTCACCCCCTGGCACTGCGCTACTGCCGCACCCGTCTGTCCCGGCTTCCGGGCGACGCGCGGCACTTTGTGGAGGACCTGGCCCAGGAGGTCTGCGTCGCCGTCCTCCTCGCCCTCCCGCGCTACAAGGACACCGGCCGCCCCTTCGAGGCCTTCGTCTTCGCCATCGCCGCGCACAAGGTCGCGGACCTGCAGCGGGCGGCGATGCGGCACCCGGGGTCGACGGCGGTCCCGTCGGACGAGATGCCGGAGCGGCCCGACGACTCACTGGGCCCCGAAGAGCGCGCGCTGCTGAGCAGCGACGCCGAATGGGCCAAGAAACTGCTGGCCAACCTCCCGGAGAACCAGCGCGAGCTGCTGCTGCTGCGCATCGCCGTAGGCTTGACGGCGGAGGAGACGGGTCAGATGTTGGGAATGTCACCCGGTGCGGTCCGAGTGGCGCAGCACCGGGCGCTGAGCCGACTCAGGGCACTGGCAGAGCAGTAACCCCTTTGCCGTAAGCGCCTTCCTTGAACAGGCCGCTCGCGACTTCCGTACGAACATACGAAGCCGGTGGTCACCCAGAACCGTGGAATTTGAGAGCCATGCTTCCCGTTAGCATGGACATCCGCACCGATCAAGGCCATTTGGGGAAGGTGTCATGACTGCGAACGTCGACGGAGTGCCCGGTAAATTCGCGACACTCGGGCTGACCTACGACGACGTGCTGCTGCTGCCGGGCGCATCCGAGGTGCTGCCGGGCGCGGTCGACACCTCGTCCCGCATCTCCCGCAACGTCCGGGTCAACATCCCGCTGCTCTCGGCGGCGATGGACAAGGTGACCGAGTCCCGCATGGCGATCGCGATGGCCCGGCTGGGCGGCGTCGGCGTGCTGCACCGCAACCTCTCCGTCGAGGACCAGGTCAACCAGGTCGACCTGGTCAAGCGGTCCGAGTCCGGCATGGTCACCGACCCCATCACGGTGCACCCGGAGGCGACGCTCGCCGAGGCGGACGCCCTGTGCGCCAAGTTCCGCATCAGCGGTGTGCCCGTCACCGACCCGGCCGGCAAGCTGCTCGGCATCGTCACCAACCGCGACATGGCCTTCGAGACCGACCGCGGCCGTCAGGTGCGCGAGGTCATGACGCCGATGCCGCTGGTCACCGGCAAGGTCGGCATCTCCGGCGTGGACGCCATGGAGCTGCTGCGCCGACACAAGATCGAGAAGCTTCCGCTGGTCGACGACGCGGGTGTGCTCAAGGGCCTCATCACGGTCAAGGACTTCGTCAAGGCCGAGAAGTACCCGAACGCGGCCAAGGACGGCGAGGGCCGGCTGCTCGTCGGTGCCGCCGTGGGCGCCAGCCCCGAGGCCCTGGAGCGCGCCCAGGCGCTCGCCGAGGCCGGGGTGGACTTCCTGGTCGTCGACACCTCGCACGGCCACAACAGCAACGCCCTCAGCTGGATGTCGAAGATCAAGTCGAGCGTGTCCGTCGATGTGATCGGCGGCAATGTCGCCACCCGTGACGGCGCACAGGCGCTGATCGACGCCGGCGTCGACGGCATCAAGGTGGGCGTGGGCCCCGGTTCGATCTGCACCACGCGCGTGGTCGCCGGCATCGGCGTCCCGCAGGTCACCGCCATCTACGAGGCCTCCCTCGCCGCCCGCCCGGGGGGTATCCCGCTGATCGGCGACGGCGGCCTGCAGTACTCCGGCGACATCGGCAAGGCGCTCGCCGCCGGCGCCGACACCGTGATGCTGGGCAGCCTGCTCGCGGGGTGCGAGGAGTCGCCCGGTGAGCTGCAGTTCATCAACGGCAAGCAGTTCAAGTCGTACCGCGGTATGGGCTCGCTCGGTGCCATGCAGTCCCGGGGCCAGGGCAAGTCGTACTCGAAGGACCGCTACTTCCAGGCCGAGGTCTCGGCCGACGACAAGCTGGTGCCTGAGGGCATCGAGGGTCAGGTGCCCTTCCGCGGCCCTCTGTCCAGCGTCCTGCACCAGCTCGTCGGCGGCCTGCGCCAGACCATGGGCTATGTGGGCGCCGCCACCATCGAGGAGATGGAGGCCAAGGGCCGCTTCGTGCGGATCACCTCCGCGGGCCTCAAGGAGAGCCACCCGCACGACATCCAGATGACGGTCGAGGCGCCGAACTACAGCCGCAGCAAGTGACGCGCACGCGCGCGTGAAGCGTGTCCGAGGGCGGTCCCGGAGCATCCGGGGCCGCCCTTGTCGTACCCGTCGGCGATACTGGAAGACGCTGAAACGCATCAGGGAAAGGCCACACACGTGACTGAGATCGAGATCGGGCGCGGCAAGCGCGGCCGCAGGGCGTACGCCTTCGACGACATCGCCGTCGTCCCCAGCCGTCGTACGCGCGACCCGAAGGAGGTCTCGATCACCTGGCAGATCGACGCCTACCGTTTCGAGCTGCCCTTCCTGGCCGCCCCCATGGACTCGGTCGTCTCCCCGGCCACCGCGATCCGCATCGGCGAGCTCGGCGGCCTCGGCGTACTGAACCTCGAAGGCCTGTGGACGCGGTACGACGACCCGCAACCGCTGCTCGACGAGATCGTCGGCCTGCCCGTCGAGGCGGCCACCCGACGCCTCCAGGAGATCTACGCCGCGCCGATCAAGGAGGAGCTGATCGGCCGCCGCCTCAAGGAGGTGCGCGACTCCGGCGTGGTCACCGCCGCCGCCCTCTCCCCGCAGCGCACGGCCCAGTTCTCCAAGGCCGTCGTGGACGCGGGTGTGGACATCTTCGTCATCCGCGGTACGACCGTCTCCGCGGAGCACGTCTCCGGTTCGCACGAGCCGCTCAACCTGAAGCAGTTCATCTACGAACTCGACGTCCCGGTGATCGTCGGCGGCTGCGCCACGTACACCGCGGCCCTGCACCTGATGCGTACGGGTGCGGCGGGCGTCCTCGTCGGTTTCGGCGGTGGCGCGGCGCACACCACGCGCAATGTGCTGGGCATCCAGGTGCCCATGGCGACGGCTGTCGCGGATGTGGCGGCGGCGCGTCGTGACTACATGGACGAGTCCGGTGGGCGGTATGTGCACGTCATCGCGGACGGTGGTGTCGGCTGGTCCGGCGACCTGCCGAAGGCGATCGCGTGTGGTGCGGACGCGGTGATGATGGGCTCGCCGCTCGCGCGTGCCACGGATGCGCCCGGCAAGGGGCACCACTGGGGCATGGAGGCGGTCAACGAGGAACTGCCGCGCGGGAAGAAGGTCGACCTGGGGACGGTGGGCACGGTCGAGGAGGTGCTGACGGGTCCGTCGCACACTCCCGACGGTTCCATGAACTTCTTCGGTGCGCTGCGGCGGGCGATGGCCACGACCGGGTACAGCGAGCTGAAGGAGTTCCAGCGGGTTGAGGTCACGGTGGCTGACTCGCAGCACAAGCGGTAGCCCGTAGGTCTGCGTCTGGGTCTACGTCAGGGAAGGGCCGGTCACTCCGGGAGGGGTGACCGGCCCTTTTGCGTGCCCAACTGCGCCTGGATGGGGGCGCGTTGTGCGGGAGGGGGCGCGTGGTTGCGTTTGGGGCGAATGTGGGCCGAATGGGCGTGGGGAGTCGGTAGTGTCCTTGATCGGCGACCCGGTTCTCTGGGCGCCCCCTTCCAAGGAGCAGGTCCGGACCCGTTGACCCGGGGGCCCGGCCCCGAGCCAATGGACCGTCCACCGGGCAAATGGGCGGCGTCATGGAAGGGGGCGCACCCATGGGTCGTCACCGCAAGCCCACCCGTTGGGACCACATCCGGCTTCGGCTGGTGAAGTTCCGGAGGAGGTGTGTCTTGTGGTATTTCGGAAAGTGAGCGGCCGCCCCCACGAGAACTAGGGGCGGACACCCGATCACTTTCAGGAGCCCATCGCAGTGCCCTCTGCGGTGGGCTCCACCCTTGCGGTGGCGGCTGCCCCTAAGAGAGGTAGGGGCGGACACTCCGTTCAGCGGCTTCCACGGTACCGGCGCAGAATGCCCCACGCCACCAACCCGGAGGCTCACGCACCCCACGCGCCCCCCTTCACAACCGATGCGCCGCCCCCGTAGGCGTAGCCCCCCGCGTATCCAGCAGCAACTGAGCCTTAACCGACAGCCCCTGCAGGTCATACGTCCGATGCTGCTGGAGCAGGATCGTCAGGTCGGCCTCTGCCGCGGCCTCGTACAGGGAGTCCGCGCGCGGGACCGGGCGGTCGAGGATGTTCCAGGACGGGATGTACGGGTCGTGGTAGCTGATGGAGGCGCCGAGTTCCATCAGGCGGATGGCGATCTCCTGGGCGGGGGTGGACTGTTGGTCGGCGAGGTCGGGCTTGTAGGTGACGCCGAGGAGGAGGACGCGGGCGCCGCGGGCCGACATGCCGTGCTCGTTGAGGAGCTTGGCGGCGCGCTGGATGACGTAGCGGGGCATCTGGTTGTTGACCTGCTGGGCGAGTTCGACCATGCGGAGGGTGCGGCCCGCGCGGCCGGTCAGGTCCTGGGGGACGGAGTGGCCGCCGACGCCGGGGCCGGGGCGGAAGGTCTGGAAGCCGAAGGGCTTGGTCTCCGCGCAGCGGATGACGTCCCAGAGGTCGACGCCCAAGTCGTGGCAGAGGACGGCCATTTCATTGACGAGGGCGATGTTGACGTGCCGGAAGTTGGTCTCCAGGAGCTGCACGGTTTCGGCTTCGCGGGGGCCACGCGCGCGTACCACCTTGTCGGTGAGGCGGCCGTAGAAGGCGGCGGCCGACTCGGTGCAGGCGGGGGTGAGGCCGCCGATCACCTTGGGGGTGTTGGCCGGGGTGAAGTCGCGGTTGCCGGGGTCGACGCGGCTGGGGGAGTAGGCGAGGTGGAAGTCGCGGCCCGCGCGCAGTCCTGAGCCCTCTTCCAAGAGCGGGCGGAGGAACTCCTCGGTGGTGCCTGGGTGTACGGGGGATTCGAGGATCACCGTGGTGTGCGGACGCAGCCGCTCGGCCAGGGTGCGCGCGGCGGCCTCCACCTGGCCGAGGTCGAGGCCGCCGTCCGCGCCCCGGGGGGTCGGGGCGCAGATGACGGCGGTGCGCACCCGGCCCAGCTCCGCCGGGTTGGTGGTCGGCCGGAAGCCCCCCGAGAGCATCCGGCGCAGTTCGGCGGGGCTGAGGGAGCCGGGCTCGGGCCCCGTCTTGTACCCGATCGTGGCGACGCCGGCGGCGACGGCGGCCTGGGCCAGGGGCAGGCCGTACGGGCCGAGACCGATGACGGCGAGATCTGCGGGCATGGCGTGGGCCGTCCTTCCCAGTAGCCGAAGCGGGACAGGTGCGCAAGTCGTGTGGACAGCGTGAGCGAGCGCAATGTGAGACTAGGAGTAAATATGACCGATATACGGCATTGATTTTCCTGTGTCTTTTTGTGTCTTCTGGCAGGTCGGTGAAAGTTGTCCACAGGTCGGCGGGCGGGCGGTGGCTGAAGTCGGGCAAGACGGTCAGAATTTGGGCATGGGGGAGACGGACGGGGTTCACCCGACGGGTGGGGCCGGCGACCGACAGCGGGAGGCAGTGGTGAGGACAGCGACACTGGGGCCGGCGCAGCGTGCCGAGTCCCTGGCAGCAATGGCCGAGCACGAGCTGGACCTGCTGGTGGTGGGCGGCGGCGTCGTCGGCGCCGGCACGGCCCTGGACGCGGTGACACGCGGCCTGTCCACGGGGCTGGTCGAGGCGCGTGACTGGGCGTCGGGCACATCGAGCAGGTCCAGCAAGCTGATCCATGGCGGCCTGCGCTATCTGGAGATGCTCGACTTCGCGCTCGTCCGGGAGGCGCTGAAGGAGCGCGGGCTGCTGCTGGAGCGGCTGGCCCCGCATCTCGTGAAGCCGGTGCCGTTCCTGTATCCGCTGCAACACAAGGGCTGGGAGCGCCTGTACGCCGGCTCGGGCGTCGCGCTCTACGACGCCATGTCGATGGCCCGCGGCCACGGCCGGGGACTGCCCGTGCACCGCCACCTGAGCCGCCGTCACGCCCTGCGCGTCGCGCCCGCCCTGAAGGCGGAGGCACTGGTCGGCGCGTTGCAGTACTACGACGCGCAGATGGACGACGCCCGCTTCGTGGCGACCCTGGTGCGCACCGCCGCGGCGTACGGGGCAAAGACCGCCAACCGCGCGCGCGTGACCGGCTTCCTGCGCGAGGGCGAACGAGTCGTCGGGGCCCGGGTGCAGGACGTGGAGGCGGGCGGGGAGTACGAGATCCGCGCCAAGCAGATCGTCAACGCCACGGGCGTGTGGACCGACGACACACAGGCGCTGGTGGGGGAGCGGGGGCAGTTCCACGTCCGCGCGTCCAAGGGCATCCACCTGGTCGTGCCCAAGGACCGCATCCACTCGTCGACCGGTCTGATCCTGCGCACCGAGAAGTCCGTACTGTTCGTCATCCCGTGGGGCCGCCACTGGATCATCGGCACCACCGACACCGACTGGGACCTCGACAAGGCCCACCCGGCCGCCTCCAGCGCCGACATCGACTATCTGCTGGAGCATGTGAACTCCGTGCTCGCGGTGCCGCTCACGCGCGACGACGTCGAGGGTGTGTACGCGGGGCTGCGCCCGCTGCTGGCCGGCGAGTCGGACGCCACGAGCAAGCTGTCCCGCGAGCACACCGTCGCGCACCCGGTGCCGGGGCTGGTGGTCGTCGCGGGCGGCAAGTACACGACGTACCGCGTGATGGCCAAGGACGCGGTGGACGAGGCGGTGCACGGCCTCGACATGCGGGTCGCCGAGTGCGTCACCGAGGACGTCCCGCTGGTCGGCGCCGAGGGCTACCGGGCGCTGTGGAACGCGCGCGCACGGATCGCCGCCCGCTCGGGGCTCCATGTGGTGCGCGTCGAGCACCTGTTGAACCGGTACGGGGTGATGGCGGAAGAAGTCCTCGATCTCATCGGCACCGATGCGTCGCTGGGCGAGCCCCTGCAGGCCGCCGACGACTATCTGCGCGCCGAGGTCGTGTACGCCGCCTCGCACGAGGGCGCACGGCACCTGGACGACGTACTGACCCGGCGTACCCGTATCTCCATCGAGACCTTCGACCGCGGGACGCGCAGTGCCCGCGAGGCCGCCGAGCTGATGGCGCCCGTCCTCGGCTGGGACAAGGACCACATCGAGCGGGAGATCGAGCACTACGAGAAGCGGGTGCAGGCGGAGCGGGAGTCGCAGCGCCAGCCCGACGACCTGACGGCCGATGCGGCGAGGCTGGGGGCGCCGGACATCGTGCCGTTGTAGTGCCCGCGGCTCCCGCAGTCCCTTGTGTCCGGCGCCAGGGGCACCCTGGGCGTCGGGCACTTGCCGAGTAAGAGACAATGGAGGCTCTGTCAGGGCGGGTTGCATGAGGGGACGCATGTCGGAGGCGGAGCGGGCGGGGACATCCCGTCAGGACAAGAGCGCACGTCTCCTCGCCGGGCGGTACCGGCTGGGAGATGTGCTCGGCCGCGGCGGCATGGGCACGGTCTGGCGTGCCGAGGACGAAACCCTGGGCCGGACGGTCGCCGTCAAGGAGCTCAGGTTTCCGTCCAACATCGACGACGACGAGAAACGACGGCTCATCACGCGCACCTTGCGTGAGGCCAAGGCGATCGCGCGGATCCGCAACAACAGCGCGGTGACGGTCTTCGACGTGGTCGAAGAGGACGACCGGCCGTGGATCGTGATGGAACTCGTCGAGGGCAAGTCGCTCGCCGAGGTCATCCGGGAGGACGGCCTGCTGGAGCCCCGGCGCGCGGCCGAAGTGGGCCTCGCGGTCCTCGACGTGCTGCGCTCGGCTCACCGCGAGGGCATCCTGCACCGCGATGTGAAGCCGTCGAACGTCCTGCTGGAGTCCGACACCGACCGCGTCGTGCTCACCGACTTCGGTATCGCGCAGGTCGAGGGCGACCCGTCCATCACATCGACCGGCATGCTCGTCGGCGCGCCCTCCTACATCTCCCCGGAGCGGGCCCGCGGGCACAAGCCGGGACCGGCGGCCGACCTGTGGTCGCTCGGCGGGCTGCTGTACGCGTCGGTCGAGGGCGCCCCGCCGTACGACAAGGGGTCCGCGATCGCGACCCTCACCGCGGTGATGACCGAGCCGCTGGAGGAGCCGAAGAACGCGGGACCGCTCAAGGACGTCATCTACGGCCTGCTCACCAAGGACCCGGCCCAGCGGCTGGACGACGCCGGTGCGCGCGCCATGCTCAACGCGGTGATCCACGCGCCCGAGCCGAAGGAGGCCGAGCCGGAGCCGCCGGCGGACGCGACGAAGGTCGTACCGCTGCCGGGACAGCCGGACGAGCCGAAGGACAAGGCGGACAAGGCGAGTTCCGCGGGCGCGGAGGCGGGTGAGCGGCTGCGGGGTGCGCTGCGTTCCATGCGGAAGGCCGCCGCGTCGGCCGGGGCGGCTACGGCGTCGGCCGCGGCCACCGCTCGCGCCAAGTCCGGGGGCGATACGGCGGTTTCGGGATCCGAGGGTGTGGCCGAGACCGTGTCCGGGAAGTCGGGTGCGGCGTCGGAGTCGGCGTCTGCGTCGACCTCGGGTGAGGCATCCGGATCATCCGGAGTGTCCGGACCATCCGGATCGTCGTCCGGGGATCGTGGCTCACAGGGGACGAACGAGGCTTCGGGCGGGCGGAGTTCGGGCTGGCCCGTCATGCCGCCGCCGGACCTGCCGCCGCGGCCCGTGCCCCGGGCGCCGCTCACCGATGTGGTGCCGAAGCGGACGCTGGTGATCATCGCGGTGGTCGTGGTGCTCGCGGTGCTCGGCACGGTGCTGGCGTTCATGTTCGGTGGAGACGAAGACGGTTCGAAGGACTCGGCGAGCGGCGGCGGCAAGGCCCCGGCCTCGGCGAGTGCGAGCGCCTCGACCAAGGAGGACGAGGGCGGGGGCACGCGTACGGACGATACGGCGACGGAGTCCGCCGGGACGGGGTCGGCGGCAGGTGCGACGTCCGGTTCGGGGTCCGGAAGTAAGCCGAGTGCGAGTGCCAGTGCGTCCGGTGGCAGTGGTGCCGAGGTCGGCGGGGTGGCCGGGGTGGCGTCGACGCACCAGGGCGGCACCTACGCGATCGGGCTGCCCAAGGGGTGGAAGTTCCAGACCACGGGGGCTTCGGGCGACCGGTTCACCGGGCCCGACGGGCAGAAGCTGCTGGTCGCCTGGACGTCCACGCCCAAGGGCGACCCGGTGGCGGACTGGAAGAGCCAGGAGCGGTACATGACGCGCTCCCAGTACAAGAGGATCCGAATAGAGGCGGTGGGCTACCGCGGCTGGAACGCGGCCGACTGGGAGTTCACCTATGTGGAGAGCGGGACGAAGTACCGGGCCATCGACCGGGGGTTCGTCGTCGACGACGACCAGGGCTATGCGCTGATGTACACCGCGAAAGCCGCGAACTGGGGCAGCGAGCTACGCAGGGACACCTGGCAGACGCTGACGAAGAGTTTCGAACCCAAGTCGTGACGTGACGGGCCCGGCGTAACGGGGCATGAGATCTGGGCATCACCTCAGTGCGGGTTGCCTCCGGCACGTATCGTGAGTGGTTGCGGACCGTACGCATCCATAACGGGCCGCAAGGCGAACGGATTTGACCAACCGGGCGGCCGGGGGAGGCAACGTGGACGACTATGCGGGTCGGGTACTCGCCGACCGCTACCGCCTGCCGCTGCCGCCGTCCGACGAGTACGAACTCACCGAGACCCGGGCCTTCGACACCTACAGCGGGCAGGAAGTCCTGGTCAGGCAGGTGCCGTTGCCGGAGATCGTCGAGGCCGAGGTGCTCGACGCGGAGGGGCTGCCGGACGGGTTCACGGCACGGTTGCCGGACGGTTTCGCGGCCCGGGACCGTGGGACGAGGGAGCGTGGTGCGCGACGCCCCCCGGTGCGGACGGCCACGCGGCGGCCCACCGATCCGGCCGTGCGGCGTGCCGTGGAGGCCGCGCAGGCCGCGGCCGGAATTCCCGACCACCCCCGGCTCGACCAGGTCTTCGACGTGTTCGCCGAGGGCGGTTCGCTGTGGATCGTCAGCGAGCTGGTGGCCGCACGGCCGTTGGCGGCCCTCCTCGCCGAGAAACCACTGACGCCGTACCGGGCGGCCGAGGTCGCCTCCGACGTCCTGATGGCCCTGCGCGTCCTCCACGCCCACGGCTGGGTCCACCGCAACATCACCGCCCGCACGGTCCTCGTCTGCGACGACGGCCGCGTCATGCTGACCGGCCTCGCGGTCGGCGCCGCGGAGGAGGCGCTGTGCGGGTACGACCCGGTACCGGCTGAGGACGGGGACGGCGACGCGGGCGGGAGCGCGGGCACGGGAGGGGGTGGCGCTCCGGGTTTCGGCGGTGCGGGTGGCCAGGGTCCTTCCGGTGCCGTCGAAGTCGATCCCGAGGCCGCGCGGAGGGCCGCGATCGAGGCTCGGGCGGCCGGGGGATTGCCCGCCGTCGGGGCCGAAGCGGCGAACGGGACGGGCGCGTCGAGCGCGATCGCCCGCAGGGCTCCCGACGCCGGCGATGACATCCGGGCCGCGCGCGCCGGAGCGATCGCCGCGTATCGCGCGGGCGCCCGGGCCGCGGCCCGCGTCCAGGAGGCAGAGCAGAGCAGCCGGGCCGCCCTTCCCGGGGCCCGCCCCTCGCCCGAGGGCACCCCGCACGCACAGACCGACGGCTCGGCACAGCGACCGTATGCCGGCGGCGCCCAGCAGCCGCCGTACGCCCCCGGAAGCGACGCCCCCCACCTCCTGCCCGCGTCCGAAACCGGCGTCGACCCGATGTCGTACTCCTCCGACCACGGCATCGCCGACCCATACGGAGTGGGCGGAGCCTCCTGGCACGGGGCTGCGCCTCGTGGTGTGCAGACCGGGGCCAATGGGCAAGCCGGCCCCGCACCCATGGCCAGTGTCCCCGCCCCCGGAACCGCTCCCCTCCCCGACGCCTCCCAGACCCCGCCCCCCAGCCGCTGGGACGACCTCGTCGCCGGTGCGCCGGTGCGGCGGGGGCCGACGACCGCGCTGGCCGCCGAGCGGGCGCGGCAGGCGCGGATGGCTGTGGTGGGGCCGGTGACGGAGCGCTGGGCGCCGGAGCAGGCGGGGCCGGTGCACGAGAACTGGCAGCTGGCGGCGCCGATCGGGCCGGCCACCGATCTGTGGGCGCTGGGGGCGTTGCTGTTCCGGGCCGTGCAGGGGCATGCGCCGTATCCGGAGGAGTCGACGGCCGAGCTGGTGCAGCTGGTGTGCGCGGAGCCGCCCGCCTTCGCGGAGGAGTGCGGTCCGCTGCGGCCGGTCGTCGAGTCGCTGCTGCGTCAGGACCCCACCGAGCGGCTCGAGTTCGAGGAGTTGCGGGGCTGGCTGCGTTCGCTGGTGCGGTCGGCGCCCGAGCCGGAAGCCGGGGCGCATGTCGTCGCCGCGCCGCCCGTCGACGCGAGCCGGCTGCCGATCGTACGGCGCAAGGGCGAGCTGGTGCGCAGGCGGCGGGCCGGGCTGCCCGCGACACACGGGCGGCACAAGCGGGCGCGGGAGCAGAGTCGTTCGCCGCGGAGTCTCGGCCGTACGTTGCTGCTGCTGGTGTTGCTGGCGATGGCCGCGGCGATCGCGTACGCGATGCTGTTCATGCCGAAGACCGACAGCACCGGCACCGACGACACGGACCGGACCGGGGCCGCCGGTGAAGTGAGCCAGGAACCCGCGCAGTCGCCCGAGGCGAGCAGTGAGCCGCGGCCCGACCAGACCTCGCCGGGCGTGGAGAGCCCCTCGGCGTCGTCCGGTTCCGACGAGACGCAGACCACCGCTCCCGACCTTCCCGACGGCTTCGCGCTGCGCACGGACCAGGAGGGTTTCGCCGTCGCCGTAGCCAACGGCTGGGACCGGACCGGGAAGAACGGGCGTGGCCAGGTCGTCTACTCCAACGGCGACTTCGACCTCATCGTCGTACCGGGACGGGACACCGCGGACGAGTACGGCACCGACCCGATGGCGTATCAGCGGGAGAAAGAGCCCGAGTTGCAGCCGTACCGCGACTCCAGCTGGGCCACCTCCACCGGCCTGAAGACGATTCAGGTGGGCGGACGGACCATGGCCGAGGGGCAGTTCACCTGGACCGGCACCGATGACCGCGAGCTGTTCGTGCGCAACCTCGCGATCCTGATCGACGGGCGCTATCACGTGCTGCAACTGCGTGGCCCGGAAGCCGAGCGGGACGAAGTGACGCGGCTGTACGAACAGGCGGCGGCGACATATCGGTTCACGGGCTGACAGCGCTTCGGTGTTTGGTTGCCTGTCGGCCGCCGAAGCGACAACCGTCACAGTGCTGTCTCCGTGCCACCCCCGCGGTTCCCTGCGGACGGGCCGGTCCTTAGTCTGACCCTGTCAAGACCATTGCGGGGCAACGTGAATCAGATGCAGGGCCTGCTCATCGCGGGCCGCTACCGGCTTGCCGACTCGATCGGCAGCGGCGGCATGGGCCGTGTGTGGCGCGCGCATGACGAGGTGCTGCACCGGGCGGTCGCGATCAAGGAACTGACCGCCGCGCTCTATGTCTCCGAGGCGGACCAGGAGAGACTCCTCGCCCGTACCCGGGCGGAGGCGCGCGCGGCCGCGCGGATCAACCACTCCGCCGTCGTCACGGTGCACGACGTGCTGGAGCACGACGGCCGGCCGTGGATCGTGATGGAGCTGATCGAGGGCCACTCGCTCGCCGACGCGGTGAAGGAGCAGGGCCGGGTCGCGCCGGAGGAGACCGCCCGCATCGGACTGTGGGTGCTGCGCGCGCTGCGTGCCGCGCACTCCGCCGGTGTCCTGCACCGCGATGTGAAGCCCGGCAACGTCCTCCTCTCGCAGGACGGGCGCGTCCTCCTCACCGACTTCGGCATCGCGCAGATCGAGGGCGACAACACGATCACCCGGACCGGAGAGGTCGTCGGCTCGGTCGACTACCTGGCCCCCGAGCGCATCCGCGGCCATGATCCCGGGCCGTCCTCCGACCTGTGGGCGCTGGGCGCCACGCTGTACACGGCGGTGGAGGGGAGGTCGCCGTTCCGCCGCACCTCGCCGCTGACCACCATGCAGGCGGTCGTCGAGGAGGAGCCCGCGCCGCCGCAGCACGCCGGCCCGCTCGGCGACGTCATCACCGCCCTGCTGCACAAGGATCCGGCCGTACGACCCGACGCGGAGGCCGCCGAGCTGATGCTCGCGGAGGCGGCGGAGGGACGGCGCTCCAGCGGGGCGCAGGTATATGTGCCGACCCAACATGGGGCCGTACACCATGAGACCGGCGCCGCGCATGTGCCGCAGAGGCCGGACACCGGGACGCCGTATCCGCCCGTCACCGGGCCGACGACGTTCGCGCCACCGACCGGCATCGGGCCGGTGGCCCCCGCCCGGCCGAAGCGCCGCCGTCTGCGCACGCTCGCGCTGGTCGTCGTGGTCGCCGCGCTGGTCGGTGGCGGTGGCGCCGTGGCGTTCCAGAAGTGGGACGAGGGGCGGCAGACGGACGGCACGTCGGCAGGCCCCACGAAACCAGCTGGGAGCGGCTCCGTGTCCGAAGGTTGGGTGACCGTGAACGACCCGCTGGGCTTCGGTCTCTCCCTCCCCAAGGGCTGGGAGCGGAAGCCCTACAGCGACGAGGGCGACCTCACGCAGATCGACTACACGCCCGACGGCGGCAAGCACTTCGTCCGGATCGCCATCGACACCTCACCGGACTTCGCCGACCCGTACCAGCATCAGCTTGACCTGGAAGAACAGCTCAAGCTCAACGGGTTGGTCGACTACAACCGCGTGACCATGGAGGAGAACACCTACCGCGACCACAAGGGTTCGCTGTGGGAGTACACCTGGACCGCGCTGAAGAAGGATCCTCCGTACGTCGCTGGGCCGCGCCGTGCCATTGAAGAGATGTACATCGCCCGGGACGGCACCGAGTACGTGATCTACATGTCGTCGCCGGCAAAGGACTGGGCGACGGCCGACAAGCAGTTCAAGCGGATGCTGCAGAGCTGGCGGGAGCCGGCCGACACCCCCTGAACTTTCGGCCACCGCCCATGACTTGGCCGATCGGCGCTCCGGAGGGGACCCATCCGGTGCGGCATGATGGGGCGCATGGGGACCCAGAGGGAGCAGGGGGACGGCCGATGGGGCAACCCCCGTCTGATCGCGGGTCGTTACCGGCTCGATGCGCGGCTGGGCCGTGGCGGCATGGGTCTGGTGTGGCGGGCCACCGACCGGCTCCTCCGCCGGCAGGTGGCGGTGAAGGAACTGCTCCTCGACGAGACCCTCTCCGCCGACGAGGTCCGGCAGCAGCGCGACCGCACCCTGCGCGAAGCCCGCGCGGTCGCCCAGCTCAGCCACCCGCACATCATCGTCGTCCATGATGTCGTCGAGCACGACGAACGCCCGTTCATCGTCATGGAGTTGATCGACGGCGGCTCCCTCGCCGAGCGCATCTCCACACAGGGCCCGCTCGATGCCCCCGAGGCCGCCCGGATCGGTATCGCCCTGCTCAGCGCCCTGCGCACCGCGCACGCGGCCGGTGTTCTGCACCGTGACCTCAAGCCCGCGAACGTCCTGCTGGAGCCCGCCACCGGCCGCGTCGTCCTCACCGACTTCGGTATCGCCCGGCTGACGGGCGCCCCCACGCTCACCGAGAGCGGCACCTTCGTCGGCTCGCCCGAGTACACCGCGCCCGAGCGCATGACCGGCGCCCGCACCGGCCCCGAGTCCGACCTGTGGTCGCTGGGCGCGCTGCTGTGCGCGGCCCTGAGCGGTGAATCGCCGTTCCGGCGCGACTCGTTGGGCGGCATCGTGCACGCGGTGATCGACGACGACATCCGTCCGCCCGTCCAGGCCGAGCCGATCCTGCCCGTCGTACGAGGGCTGCTGGACCGCGATCCGGACCAGCGGCTGGACGCCGAGCAAGCCGAGCGGATGCTGCGGGACTTCCTCGACATGGGGCGGCTGCCGCCGCGGGCGGTGCCGTACCGGCGGCGGCGTGTGCTGGTCGGCGCGCTGCTGGTCGCCGCGACGGCGGGGGCGGGGGCGTCGGCGGCGGCGCTGCTCCTGAGTGGCGGGGGTGATACGCCGGGTCCGGAAGTGTCCGTGTCCGCACCCGCTGGTTACCGGGTGGTCGAGGACCCGGCGGGGTTCTCGCTGGCCGTGCCGGAGGGGTTCACGCGTCGCGCTCAGGGGCTGTACGTGTCGAGTGGAGAAACCTTCCGCCTGAGCGTCCGGATCAGCGAAACCGAGCCCGGCGGCCCCCTGGACGCGATGCGGCGAGCGCATGCGAAGGGACCGGACACCCATGCGGGGTACCGCGACGGCCGGGTCATCGCCACCACGCACCACGGACACCCCGCCGCCCGCCGGGAGTTCGCGTGGAATGCGGAAGGCCTGGCGAAGCGCGCGTACGAGCTGTGGTGGCAGGAGGGCGGCCGGTTCTACCAGCTTCAGGTGTCGGCGCCGGTGGGGGAGGCGCGGCAGGGGCGCGCGTATTTCGACGTAGCGCTCGACACGTTCATGCGGCCGTAAACGGGATATACAGACGTAAGCGTGAGATAAGTGACGAGCTGAGTCACGGCTCTGTGACCGGAATGCGTTCCCTGTGGAACCGGGAGCGGTTGCCGCGATATGGATAAACCCATGAGCAGCAACGGGGGAGCCCCTTACGGGTCCGACGAGCCAACGAGTTTTGATCTGCAACCGCCGCGGCCGCCCGCGGCGGTGCCGCACCCCAACAACCCGTATGCGACGCCCGTACAGGTCGCGCCCGCACAGTCCGCGCCCGCGCAGGACCCGGGCGCCGGGCGCCTGATCGCGGGCCGTTACCGGCTGCTGGCCAAGCTCGGGCACGGCGGTATGGGCACGGTGTGGCGGGCCAAGGACGAGACGATGGACCGCGAGGTCGCCGTCAAGGAGCCTCGCGTACCGGATCACCTTCCCGAACGCGAACGTGCCAACGCCTTCGAGCGGATGCGTCGCGAGGCGCGCGCCGCGGCCCGGCTGGACCATCCGGCGGTCGTGATGGTGTACGACGTCGCGGTCGTGGACGGCCGGCCGTGGATCGTGATGGAGCTGGTGCAGGGCCGTTCGCTGGGCGACGCGCTGCAGGAGGGCACGCTCGGGGCCCGGGAAGCGGCGAGAATCGGCCTCGAAGTGCTGGGTGCGCTGGAGGCCGCGCACGCGGCGGGCATCCTGCACCGGGACGTCAAGCCGGACAACGTCCTGCTCGGCCGGCACGACCGCGTCGTCCTCACCGACTTCGGCATCGCGCAGATCGAGGGCGAGACCAACCTCACCGACACCGGCGGCTTCGTCGGCTCGCCGGAGTACATCGCGCCGGAGCGGGTGCTGGGCCAACGCCCCGGCCCGGCAAGCGACTTGTGGTCCCTGGGTGTGGTCCTCTACGCGGCCACGGAGGGCGTCTCGCCGTTCCGCCGCAGCAACACCCCGGCCACCCTCCAGTCCGTCCTCAACGCCACGCCCGCACCGCCCGCGACCGCGCAGGGCCCCCTCGCCGACGCCATCAACGGTCTGCTCCAGAAGGACCCGGCGCGTCGGCCGAACGCAGGCCAGGTGCGTTCGCTGCTGGAACAGACGGCCAATCCGCCGGCGCCGGCCGCCACCACGCAGGTCGTGCGGATCGCCGAGGGCGGCACGGGAGGCGTCCGGCTGGGGCGCAAGGCGTTGCTCGGGATCGGTGCGGCGGTTGTCGCGGGTGCGGTGGCGGCGTATCTGGTGATCGCCGACCCGTTCGCGGGGTCCCTGCCGGACGGCTGGACGGAGCGGGCGCACCCGAAGCTCGGTGTGACACTCCAGGTGCCGGCGACCTACCAGGTCGGCAAGCCGGACGCCGACGACAACGACAAGAACTGGGTCACCTACACCGACTGGAGCGGCAGCATCTGGATCGGCGTGAACCTGGCCAGGAAGTCCGAGGACACCTCCAACGAGATCAAGAACTCCGCCGCGGCCGAGATGTACGCCGACAACGAGGTGTTCAAGGAGCAGGGCAGTTACGACTTCTCCATGCCGGAAGACGCTCGGACCAGCCCGAAGGAGACCACGTACCAGGGCAAGAAGTCGGCTGAGAACACGGTCACGTACACCACGACCGACACCCAGAACCCGCGCCCCCGCGAGCTGAAGCTCTTCTACTACAAGACCTCGGGCGGCGACATGTACAAGGTGACGATCAGTTACCCGGGCAAGGGCGACTTCACCGACCGGGGACGCGAGGTGGCGCGGACGGCGATCGCCAACCTCGACATCGACAAGCTGTGAGCTTCAGCCCGCCTTTCCGCCTTCCCGATGGACGGCCTGATCACGAGGCATCGCGTCGACAAAGAGCCTGCCCGCACGGTAGTCATGGGGCATGAGCAACGACGGGGGCGGGGCAGGCCCCAAGGGCCGGCTGGTCGGTGGGCGCTACCGGCTGGTCGAGCGCATCGGCTCCGGCGGGATGGGCACTGTCTGGCGGGCACACGACGAACTCGTGGACCGCGAAGTCGCCGTCAAGCAGCCCCGGTTGCCGGGCGACCCGGAGGACGCCGGTCACCAGCGCGCCGCCAACCGGCTCTATCGCGAGGCCCGCGCCGCCGCCCGCGTCGATCATCCCTCGGCCGTCTCCATCCATGACGTCGTCGTGGACGACGGACTCCCCTGGATCGTCATGGAGTTGATCCGCGGGGAGTCCCTGCACGAGGTGCTGCAACACGGACCGCTGGAACCCGCCGAGTCCGCCCGGGTCGGCCTCGCCGTCCTCGGCGCGCTGCGCGCCGCGCACGCCGTCGGGATCGTCCACCGCGACGTCAAGCCGGCCAACGTCCTGCTCGGCGCGCATGGCCGCGTCGTCCTCACCGACTTCGGTATCGCCCATGTCCAGGGCGAGGAATCCCTCACCCTCAGCGGCGAGTTCGTCGGCTCCCTCGAATTCATCGCCCCCGAGCGCATGTCCGGCCGCGGCGCCGGTCCCCCCTCCGACCTGTGGTCCCTGGGCGTCCTGCTCTACGCCGCCGTAGAAGGATGGTCTCCCTTCCGTCGTACGACGCTGGAGTCCACCCTCGCCGCGATCCTCTCCACGGACCCGCCCGAGCCCAAACAGGCCGGACCGCTCGGGTCGCTCATCGTGCGACTGCTGGTCAAGGAGCCCGAACAGCGGCCGGACCCGGAGGAGGTCGGCAAGGTCCTGGAAGCGGCGGCCGGGCGTTGGCCGACGGCCGGTCCGACCGGGGCACCCGCGACAGAGGCCCAGGACGCCTCCCAGCTGAGGGAGTTCTCCGACGATCTCGGGACGATACAGCTGGCAGGCGCGGCCCCGGAAGCAGCCGACGGCACGACCGGCCCTGAATCGGAAGCCATACCGGAGCCCGATCAGGAGGAGTCGGGGCCTGATCAGGAGGAGCCGCAGCCTGATCCGGGTAAATCGGAGAACCCCGACCCCGCCCCCGACACGGTCTCC
>NZ_JBQQBS010000016.1:0-168186 GCF_052245395.1 Streptomyces sp. 4N124 | reverse complement strand
CGTGTTGTTGCGGCCCTTGCGGAACGTGGCGCCGATCGGATGGACCGGCGGCAGATACACCACGTCGAAACCCATCGACGCGATCACCGGCAGGCGGCGCGCGGCCGTCCGGAACGTCCCGTGCGGCTGTTCCGGCGTGCCCTCCGAACGCGGGAAGAACTCGTACCACGACCCGAACAGCGCCCGCTCCCGCTCCACCAGCAACGGCAACGCCTCCGACGCCGTCACCAACTCCCGCAGCGGATACCGCGACAGCACCGCATCCATCTCCGGCCCGAAGGCCGCCGCCAGGCGTACGGCGGACGGCAGCGAGTCGTCGAGCATCGCCTTGGCGGCCGTCAGTACCGTCGCCCGGCCCGCGTCCGCCGGCACGCCCGCTGCCACCCGGCGATACAGTTCGGCGCCCTCCTCCAGGACCAGGCCGGTGTCGATCCCGGCCGGCACCTTGATGCGGGCGGTGTGGCGCCAGGTGGCCACCGGGTCGCTCCAGGCCTCGACGTGATACGTCCAGCGGCCCACCGCGTCCGGCGTGACGTCGGCGCCCCAGCGGTCGGAGGCGGGCGCCAGCTCCCGCATCGGCGTCCAGGGGCCGGGTCGGCCCTCGGGGTCCGTCAGGACGACGTTCGCGGCGACCGCGTCATGGCCCTCGCGGAACACGGTGGCGGTGACCTGGAAGGTTTCCCCCGCGACCGCCTTGGCGGGGTGCCTGCCGCACTCCACGGCCGGACGGACGCCGAGGACAGGAATGCGGCCGATGGCCGGAGCCGGACTCATGGGATGACACCTCCGCCATGCTCGTGGCCGGGCACGCCGCCCGGCCGGTGGTTTCAGAACTGCGCCGGAAGGGGCTCTGCCTGCCTCCCGGGTCTATCGCCCCGCCGGGGAACGCCTCCGCCGCCACGGCGGACCTCGCCGCCGGGTACCGCTCCGCCTGACCCGTCCGGTCTGTTCCCGCAGGTAGGTGACCATGCCGGTGCGCAGATAGCGTTCGGCGGCGTCGGCGGCCTCGCGCGCGCACCGCTTGCCCATCAGGACGCAGAGGGTGTAGCCCGAGTCCTCGAAGGTGGCTCGCACCGTACGGTCGGCGGGAGCCGCGAGCATCGCTCGTTCCCAGGCCCGGTACCGCTGCAGTTGCCGGGCCACCTCGGCTTTGGCGGGGAGCAGCATGGCGCAGATTCACCTCCGAATCGCGGCCCCGACACACGGACGGGGCCTTCACACATGGTGCACGCACGATGACTCAGCGTCTTGTTGGATCTTCAACCACCTCGAATGTGCCCCACCCGTCTCGGATGTGCGCTCGTGTTGCACGAATGGCGTAGCGCTCCCACTCTGTAGGTGACTCAGAAGCGATCAACGCTCACGCTTCGTACTCGGGGCCGTCCCACAGGGACGACAAGGAGCGCGAGCTTCGCGGTGAGGAGCCAACGACGATGAAGACCGCAAGTGCCTGCTACTACCACCTCGATGTGGAAGTCAGCCCGGAACGCGTCGGACAGGTCAGGCGCATCCTGGCAGCTCACCTCAGGTTCTGGGACCTCGAAACCCTCGTCGAGCCGGTCTGCGGCGGCGCCGAGATGCTGCTGAAGGCGATCGACGAGCACGCGACGGACAAGAACACGTCGATCGAGATGTGGTGGAACGGCCAGCACCTCATCACCGCCGTCGGGGACAACGACCGCGATCTGCGCCCCGACCAGGATCTGCGCGCCTGCCTGGAACAGCTCGCCGCCACCAGCGACGGCTGGGGCTGCTGCGCCACGGACACCGGCAGCAAGGTCATCTGGTTCTCCCAGCGCGCCCGTGCCGGCGCCCGCGTCCCGCTGGTGCCGAAGGCCCCCGCGCCGAGCCTGCGGGAGGTCCTCCAGGTGCCCCGCGAGGTGCCGGCCGCGGCCCTCGCCGGCTCCGTACGCACGGAAGACGGCGCCCTGGAGGGCGCGCGGTGACCGCGAAGCGGAAGCGGAAGGCAGGGGTGCCGGCATGGAGCGGGCACCCCTACCCGTTGGGTGCCGCCTTCGACGGGAAGGGCACCAACTTCGCGCTCTTCAGCGAAGTCGCCGAACGCGTCGAGCTGATCCTGGTCGACGACGACGCCACCCACCGTAAGGTTCCGCTCACCGAGGTCGACGGCTTCGTCTGGCACGGCTATCTCCCTGGCGTCGGCCCCGGCCAGCGCTACGGCTACCGGGTGCACGGCCCCTGGGCCCCCGCCGCGGGCCACCGGTGCAATCCGAAGAAGCTCCTCCTCGACCCGTACACCAGAGCCGTGGACGGACAGGTCGACAATCACGCCTCCCTCTTCGAGCGTGCGCCGAACGGACCCGCCCCGGCCGACAGCGCCGGACACACCATGCTCGGCGTGGTGACCGACCCGGCCTTCGACTGGGGCGACGACAGCCCGCCCCGGCGGCCGTACGCCGACACCGTGATCTACGAGGCCCATGTCCGGGGCCTCACCCGCACTCACCCCGAGGTGCCCCCCGAGCTACGCGGCACCTACGCCGGGCTCGCCCACCCCGCGATCGTCGAGCACCTCACCTCCCTCGGTGTGACCGCCGTGGAACTGATGCCGGTGCACCAGTTCGTGCAGGACGGCGTGCTCAGCGACCGCGGCCTGTCGAACTACTGGGGCTACAACACCATCGGCTTCTTCGCCCCGCACAACGCCTACGCCGCCCACGGCACCCGCGGCCAGCAGGTCACCGAGTTCAAGGCGATGGTGAAGGCGCTGCACGCGGCCGGACTCGAAGTGATCCTGGACGTCGTCTACAACCACACCGCCGAGGGCAACGAGAAGGGCCCCACCCTCTCCTTCCGCGGCATCGACAACGCCTCGTACTACCGCCTGGTGGACGGCGACTGGACCCACTACTACGACACCACCGGCACCGGCAACAGCCTGCTGATGCGGCACCCCTACGTGCTCCAGCTGATCATGGACTCGCTGCGGTACTGGGTCACGGAGATGCATGTCGACGGCTTCCGCTTCGACCTCGCGGCCACGCTGGCCCGGCAGTTCCACGAGGTGGACCGGCTGTCGGCGTTCTTCGACCTGATCCAGCAGGACCCGGTGATCAGCCGCGTCAAGCTGATCGCCGAGCCCTGGGACGTGGGGGAGGGCGGCTATCAGGTCGGCAACTTCCCGCCGCTGTGGTCGGAGTGGAACGGCAAGTACCGCGATGCCGTACGGGACTTCTGGCGGGCCGGGGAGCACACGCTGGGCGAGTTCGCCTCACGGCTGACCGGCTCGTCCGACCTGTACCAGCACAGCAGGCGCCGGCCGCGCGCCAGCGTCAACTTCGTGACCGCACATGACGGCTTCACGCTGCGCGACCTCGTGTCGTACAACGACAAGCACAACGAGGCCAACGGCGAGGGCAACCGCGACGGTGAGAGCACGAACCGGTCCTGGAACTGCGGTGTCGAGGGCGAGACACGCGCCCCGGCCGTGCGGGAACTGCGCGCCCGTCAGCAACGCAACTTCCTCGCCACGCTGCTGCTGTCCCAGGGCATCCCGATGCTCTGCCACGGCGACGAACTGGGCCGCACTCAGCGCGGCAACAACAACGCCTACTGCCAGGACAACGAAGTCTCCTGGATCGACTGGCGGTTGACCGAGGAGCAGCAGGACCTGCTGGACTTCACCCGGTACGTCATCGGTCTGCGCGCCGCCCACCCCGTACTGCGCCGCCGCCGGTTCTTCCGCGGCCAGACCGTCACCCACGCCGGCCAGCCGGTGCCCGACCTGGTGTGGCTGCTGCCGGACGCGCAGGCCATGACGGACGCGGACTGGCGGCGCTCCGACGCGCACTCCGTCGGTGTGTTCCTCAACGGAGACGCCATCGCCGAACCCGACCCGTGCGGCCGGCCCGTCGTGGACGACTCGTTCCTGCTGCTGCTCAACAGCTACTGGGAACCGGTCGACTTCCAGCTGCCGGACGTCACCTACGGCGAGCGCTGGACGACTCTGATCGACACCGCCGAGCCGGGCGCCCCCGACGAGTCGGAGCACAAGGCGGGCAGCGGGATGACCGTCGAGGCACGCAGCCTGGTCCTGCTGTCGCGGCCCTCCCGCGCGGCCGGCTGAGGATCAGCGCATCAGCGGGCCCGCTGCGAGGTCACCGTGAACTGCGCGCCGTCGGCGTCGCGCAGCACGGCCTCCTCGGGGCTCTCCGACAGCACGCTGCCGCCGTTCAGCTCCGCCGCCCGGGCGCAGGCCGCGACGTCCGTGACCGCGAAGTGGACCTGCCAGTGCGGCCGGATCGTGGGGTCCGGGGCCGACCCCAGCGCCCCCGACTCGATGCGGGCCACGACATCGCCACCGCTGCGCAGCACGACCTCGCCGCCCTCGTAGTGGACCTCGCAGCAACCCGGGCGGTCCGACGCCCAGTCGAGGATCTCGCCGTAGAAGATGGCGGAGTCGAAGGCGTCGCGGGTGTGCAGCCGGATGAAGGTCGGTGCCGAGCGGCGCCAGGTCTCCCAGTTGCCGACCAGCTCGCCCTCCCAGATCCCGAAGGTGGCGCCGTCCCGGTCGGCCAGCAGCGCCGCGCGCCCGGGCGGGAAGGAGATCGGGCCCACCGCCACCGTGCCGCCGCGCTCCTGCGCGCGGGCCACGGCCTCGTCCGCGCTGCGCACGGCGAAGTAGGGCGTCCACGCCACGGCCATCTGCCACATCGTGGCGACCCCGGCGATCCCGGCGACCGGTGTGCCGCCCGCCAGGGCCACGCGGAAGCGGTCGCCGAGCTTGGCCGTCCGCCAGCGCCAGCCCAACACCGCCGCGTAGAACGATTCGGTGGCCTCGAGATCGCGGCTGGTCAGGCTCACCCAGCAGGGCGCGCCGAACACGGAGTGGGTGGAGACGACGTCCGTCGCACCACGGGGGAGTGTCGTGTCTTTGTTCATCGCAGTCGCGTCCTGGTCTCGTCGACCGGCAGCCCACCGGTGGTCGTACCAGTGTCCAACCGGAACCGCCACGGGCGCCTGCCGAGTACCCAGGCGTAGAGTCGGAAACGGCAGATCGGCGCAACCGACCGGAGGTGCTCATGCCCACCGACGGGGGCTCGGAGCGGATCTTCGAGCTGCAGGAAGAGGTCGATCAACTCAAGGAAGCGGTCGCCTCGCATGCTGTCGTGGACCAGGCGATCGGCATGATCGTCGCGCTCGGCCGGGTGACTCCGGGCGAGGGCTGGAAGATCCTCAAGGACATCTCCCAGCACACGAACATCAAACTGCGCAATGTCGCGGAACTCATTCTGATCTGGGGCCGCAGCGGTGTCATGCCGCCGGAGATCAGGGTGGAACTGGAAGAGGGTCTGGACCGCTACGGCCCCACGGAGATTCCCGGCGCACCGCCGGAGCGGTGAGCCGGGAACGGTGAGCGTGGAGGCCCGCGGCCACGGTCAGCGGGCCTCGACGAGGAGTTCCTCGTGCAGCCGGGCGCAGCAGCCGCTGAGCAGCCGGGAGACATGCATCTGCGAGATCCCGAGCTGCTGGGCGATGCGGCTCTGCGTCATACCGCCGAAGAACCGCAGATAGAGGATGGTCCGCTCACGCTCGGGAAGCGCCTTCAGGACGGGCCCGGCGGCCACCCGGTCGACGACGACGTCATACGACGGATCCGGCCCGCCGAGCCCGTCCGCCAGCGCGTACCCGTCCGTGCCGGGCATCTCCGCGTCCAGCGACAGCGCGGTGAAGCACTCCAGGGCCTCCATGCCGGTCCGTACCTCGTCCTCGCTGAGCTGCGCGTGCTCGGCGATCTCGGCGACGGTCGGAGCGCGCCCCGGAGTCGTCTGGGCCAGCTCCTTCGCCGCACGCCGGACCCGGTTGCGCAGGTCCTGCACACGGCGCGGCACGTGCAGCGTCCACATGTGGTCGCGGAAGTGCCGCTTGATCTCCCCGGTCACGGTCGGCACGGCATACGCCTCGAAGGCCCGGCCACGCGACGGGTCGTAGTGGTCGACGGCCTTCACCAGGCCCAGGGCGGCCACCTGGTAGAGGTCCTCCAGGGACTCCCCGCGCCCCTTGAAGCGGACGGCGATCCGCTCCGCCATGGGCAGCCAGGCCTCGACCAACTCGTCCCGGAGTGCCCTGCGCGCCGGCCCCTCGGGCAGCTGCGACAGCCGTTCGAACGCGGCCGCTGTGTCGGGGGCGTCATCATGCGGATGCTGCTTCGTTCCGCCGGCGCTACGCATCGTGCGCACCTCCCTCAGCAGGTGTGCTGGATGGACAGTCACCATGGGAGGCGCGGGCTCGGACCAGAACGGAAGGCACCGGGGACCAATCCCGGCCTCCACGGACGTGCCTCCGGTCCGAAGCACTGAAAGGTGGATTCCCCCACTCGGGGGAATCCAAACAATTTGGTGCATATCGCCTCTTGACCTGCCCTTGGGGCAATGGGGAGGGAAATTACCTCTGCTACAGAGCTAATCTCGACGGCATGGACGACGAGACCTTCCCGGAAGAGCTGGCCGACGCGCTCGTCGGGGTGCAGCGGCTGATCCGGCGGCGGCTGCGCCGGGAGATGGCCGCACCGCAGCTGCGCGGAGCCGAAGTGGAACTCCTGCGCCTGGTCGTGACCCGCCCCGGCATCGGCATCTCGGACGCGGCCAAGGACCTGTATCTGGCGAGCAACTCGGTGTCGACGCTGGTCAACCGGCTGGCGGCCGAGGGGTACCTGATCCGGGAGACGGACCCGTCCGACCGCCGGGCCGCGCGCCTGGTGCCCACCCCCGCGGCGCGGACCCGGCTGCGCGAATGGCGCACCCGCCGCGCGGACCTCGTACGACAGCAGGTGGCCCGGCTTGACGAGGCGGACCGCGCGGCGCTCCGGGCGGCGATCCCGGCCCTGCGCACCCTCGCCGTTCAGCTGCACGAGGAGGCCGAGGAGTCATGACCCGGGACGCATCAGCCGAGCCGCCCGCCGCCATCTCCTGTACCGGGCTCGCCTACGCCTTCGGCGACACGAACGCCGTGGACGGGCTCGACCTGGCCGTCCTGGAGGGCGAGTGCTTCGGGCTGCTCGGCCCCAACGGCGCCGGGAAGACCACGGCGATCCGCTGCGTGACCACCCTCCTGCCGGTCCCCGCCGGCATGGTCCGCGTCTTCGGGCACGACGCCGCAAAAGACCGTATGGCCGTACGACGGCTGCTCGGCTACGTCCCGCAGCAACTGTCTGCCGACGCCGGACTCA
This sequence comes from Streptomyces sp. 4N124, assembly GCF_052245395.1. Classification (NCBI taxonomy): domain Bacteria; kingdom Bacillati; phylum Actinomycetota; class Actinomycetes; order Kitasatosporales; family Streptomycetaceae; genus Streptomyces; species Streptomyces sp. 4N124. The sequence goes on along the minus strand of NZ_JBQQBS010000016.1, from coordinate 160,997 downwards.
CCGGCCGGGAGAACGTCGCCCTGTTCGCCCGCGTCTTCGACGTGCCGCGCCGCGAACGCGCCGAGCGTGTCCGGCAAGCTCTGGCGGCGGTCGGCCTCACCGACGCCGCCGACCGGCTGGCCGGGACGTACTCCGGCGGCATGGTCCGCCGGCTCGAACTCGCGCAGGCCCTGGTCAGCGCGCCCCGGCTGCTCATCCTCGACGAGCCGACCATCGGCCTCGACCCGATCGCGCGGACCGGCGTGTGGGAACACATCAACGCCGTCCGTGCGGCCACCGGCATGACCGTGCTGGTGACCACCCACTACATGGACGAGGCCGACCAGTACTGCGATCGGGTCGGCCTGATGCACCACGGCCGCATCCGCGCCCTCGGCACCCCCGCGGAACTGCGCCAGGGGCTCGCCGCCCGCCGCGGCACAGACACGCTGCCCACCCTGGAGGACGTCTTCCGGGACATCGCCGGCAGCGGACTCGACGACCAGTCAGGAGGTTTCCGCGATGTCCGAAGCACCCGCCGCACCGCACGCCGTGTCGGCTGACCCCGCGTTCGGGCTGCTGCTGAAGACCCCGGAGCCGCGCGCGGGCTGGCGCCTGCTGCCCGCCCGGGTCGTGGCGATGTGCGCCGTCGAACTGCAGAAGCTGCGCCACGACCGCACCGAGCTGTACACCCGCGCCGTCCAGCCCACCCTGTGGCTGCTGATCTTCGGCCAGACCTTCACCCGCTTCAAGGCGATCCCGACCGAGGGCATCCCCTACATCGACTATCTGGCGCCCGGCATCATCGCCCAGTCCGCGATGTTCATCGCCATCTTCTACGGCATCCAGATCATCTGGGAACGCGACGCCGGGATCCTCAACAAGCTCCTCGTCACACCGACCCCGCGGGCCGCGCTGATCACCGGGAAGGCGTTCGCGGCGGGAGTGAAGTCGCTGATCCAGGCCGTCGTCGTGATCGCCATCGCCGCCGTGCTCGGCGTGGCACTCACCTGGAACCCACTGCGACTGCTCGGCGTCGCGGCGGTCGTGGTCCTCGGGTCGGCCTTCTTCTCCTGCCTGTCGATGACCATCGCGGGAATCGTGCTCAGCCGCGACCGGCTGATGGGCTTCGGGCAGGCCATCACGATGCCGCTGTTCTTCGGCTCCAACGCCCTGTACCCCTTGTCCGTCATGCCGGGCTGGCTCCAGGCGGTCAGCAAGGTCAATCCGCTCAGCTATCAGGTCGACGCCCTGCGGGGCCTCCTCCTCGGCACCGACGCACACCTGGCGACCGACTTCGCGGTGCTCTTCGTGGCCGCCGCACTCGGCATCACCGCGGCCTCCGCGCTCCTCGGCCGGCTCGCCCGCTGATCAAGCCCGCGGACGTGATGTGCGGCACGCCCGCGAGGGCGGCCGGGCCGTCCGGAGGCGGATTCTTCCTGCGCAGCGCTTGATCAGTGATCTAGGGGGCGAAATCGCTGGCCACAGCCCATTCTGCTCATTTGACAGTGCGCTGAGCGCACAGATAGGAAGCAGCTCTCTGAGGTCGAAGAGGTGCACCGTGTACGAGCCGAACGTGGTCGGGGACTGGCAGGAGTACGACGAGCAGGCCGGTCTGCGCGTCCGCGTCCACCAGCTCCGGGCGGCCGAGCCGCCGCGCGGACGTGACGACGCCGCCGAAGGGCTGACGTACTTCACTGTCCGGGTGACCGTCGAGAACCGCGGCGAGCGGCACTTCGGGATCCACCTCGAGGACGGGCAGATCGACGTGCGGGTGGGCCCCGACGGCGAGAGCGCGTTCATCGACTGGCGCAACTCGCAGTTCATCGAGGGCTTCGACGTCTACCCGCTGCGCCGCGCCACGGCCGTGCTGTTCGCGGCGGGTCCCGAAGCCGCCCTGAGCCAGGTGGACGTCCAGGTCCAGCTGCGGGTCGACGAGGAGTGGACCGACCGCAGGCTGTGGGCGGGCGGCGTCGGCCTCGACGAGGGGCAGGCCGGTGCGCACACGGCTTCCGGCCGGGAGAGCCTGGCACACCAGATCAGCAACTTCCTGCGGGAACAGGCGGAAGAAGGAACCGCCTGAGCCTCAGTGCGGGATGCCGTCGATGATCTCGCGGGCACCCTGACGCAGCAGCGCCACGGCGACCGAGGTGCCGAGGGTGGCGGGGTCGAGCCGTCCGGCCCATTCGTGGGCGTTGAGGCGGGTCTTGCCGTCGGGCGTGAACACACAGGCCCGCAGGGACAGTTCGCCACTCCGGTCGACCTGCGCGTATCCGGCGATCGGGCTGTTGCAGTGCCCTTGCAGAACGTGCAGGAACATCCGCTCCGCGGTGGCCTCCCGATGCGTGTCCGGGTGACCGAGGGCGCTGACCGCGTCGATGAGCTCGGTGTCGCCCTCCCGGCACTGCAGGGCGAGAACACCCGCGCCGATCGGCGGCATCATGACCTCGGGGGAGAGGATCTCGCTGATCACGTCACGTCGGTCGATGCGTTCCAGCCCGGCGACCGCGAGCAGCAGCGCGTCCGCGTCTCCGGCCGCCAGTTTCGCCAGGCGCCGGTTGGCGTTGCCGCGGAACGGCACGCACTCCAGCTGCGGGTGGGTGGCGGCCAGTTGGGCGACCCGGCGCACCGAGGAGGTGCCGATCCGGGTGCCGGCCGGGAGTTCGTCCAGGGTGAGCCCGCCGGGATGGATCAGGGCGTCACGGATGTCGTCCCGCTTCAGGAACGCCGCGAACACCGTGCCCGCCGGAAGGGGGCGGTCGGCGGGCACGTCCTTCACGCAGTGCACCGCGAGATCGGCCTCGCCGGCCAGCAGCGCGGCATCCACCTCCTTGGTGAACGCCCCCTTGCCCTCGACCTTCGACAGATCGCCGAGCCACTTGTCGCCGGTCGTCTTCACCGGTACGACCTCGGTGCGCACACCGGGATGGACGGCGGTCAACTCGGCGCGGACACGCTCCACTTGGGCCAGCGCCATCGGCGAGTCCCGGGAGACGATACGAATCAGATCGGGCACGGGCATGCGGACACGATAGACCCTCCGCGTGATCCGCCAGTCGCGGACTGCTCGACAGCCGTCAGCCGGCGACCTGGAGGCTGTACCGGAGTTTCTCCTTCGCCCGGGCGCCCAGCCGGTCGTAGAAGCGGACCGCACCCTCGTTCCAGGCGGGCGTCTGCCACTGGACCTCGTTGACGCCCAGCCGCCGGGCCTCGTCGACCACCGCGTCCATCAGCAGTGGACCGAGGCCGAGGCCGCGATGGCCGGGGGCCAGGAAGAGGCAGTCCATGTGGAGGTACTCGCTCCCCTCCCAGGTGGAGATCTCGGGCGCGCAGGTGGCGTAGCCGACCAGTTCGCCGTCGGGCAGTTCGGCCACCAGGCAGCGCAGGCGCGGTGCCCGGGTGCCGAAGAGGAGCCCCGCGAGCCGTGCGGCGAGATCGGGGACGGGTGGTGCGGCGCGTTCGTAGGCCGCGTGCTGGGCGGCGAGTTCGGCCACGCGTCGCACGTCGGCGGGCTCAGCGTGCCTGACGCGTGGGGTCACCGCAGGTCACCCTCGACCGTGTCCGCGCTCCAGGCGGCGAGACGGTCCTCGACCGTCCCCGTACCGTCGAGGACGCGCCGCGCGTAGACGTCCCGTTCGTACGACAGCACGGCCGCCTCCCACACGCACGGAGTCAGCCCGGCCCGCCCGGGCCGCAGCTGCTCGGGCTGCCCCACCGGGCCGACGAACACGGCGAGGTCGGACATGCATCCCTCGATCCACGTGTGGACCAGTACGTAGTCCCCGTCGCCGCCCGCGTGCACGATCAGCACGGCGAGTCCGAGCGATCCCCGCAACCGGCCCAGCGCCAGGTGGTCTTCGGCGATCCGCAGCGCGGCTTCGGCGTCCCTCTCGGTCACCGTACGGCCGGGCGCCTCGATGGCGTACGACTTCACCAGGTGACCGGCGATCTCTCGCGTGCCCAACGGCCGGGTGGCACGCCCGTGATGGCCCTCGGACAGGTCGAGCAGGGACTTGGTGTCGATCGCCGAGGGGAGCTTTTCGTGAAGATCCATGCGTCCATCATCGGGTGCGGCGGCTTGATCGTCCACTGTCACGAGGAGTGCTCGCCGGGCTCCAGCAGATCGCCGTCGAGCACGAACTCGACCGTGTGATGCCCCGTCCCGTCCGCGGACACCACGGGTTCGCCGCCGCGTCCGTCGACCGTGCAGGACCGCACCCGGCTGCCCGACCCGGTCAGGGAGATGTCGAGCGTCATGCCCCGGTAGCGCAGCCCGTGCAGGCTCACCGGACCCCACCCCTCGGGCAGACAGGGGCGCAGCCGAAGCGCGTCCTCGGTGAACGTCAGCCCGAACAAGCCCTCGTGCAGCAGCCGCACATACGCCGTCGCCGACCAGGTCTGATCGGGCTGCGACACGAAGTGCTCGGCGCGTCCGCTCCCGCCGGTCTGCCAGCCGCCGTCGACGGCCCCGCTCACGGAGTCGTACAGCTCGTGGAAACCGGTGCCGGAGAAGAGGCCGGCGAGCAGGTCCACCGCGCGTGCGAACTGCTCGGTGCGGCCCGCGCCGGCGGCGGCCTGCCCGTACAGGCCGTGCACCATCGGCCAGACCATGACGTTGTGCCGCCCGGGTCTGGTGTCGTCGAAACGCGGGAAGTGCGGCCAGACGTTGACGATGCCGTGCGGCTGCCAGTGGGTGGTGTCCAGGACCTGGCGTGCCTGGCCGCGGTCCGCGACACCGAGGGCAAGGGCCAGTGCGAGCCCGGCGCCTTCCTGCGACGTGTCCGTCTGCCCGTTGGCATGGAGGAGGTAGGCGTACGTCCCGGCTTCGGGCCGCCACAGATGCCGGTCGACGGCCCGGCGCAGCTCCGCGGCATCCGCACGCAAGGACGCCGCCCGATCCGGTTTTCCGAGTACGTCCGCCATGGCGGCCAGGTCTGACTGGGCGCCGAAGTAGAGGCTGTTGGTCGACAGGCACATCAGCCGGTCGGTGCCCGGATGGTCGAGGACGAACGAGGAGCGGACGCGGTCCGACGCGGGCGGGTCCGGGTAACCGGAGATCCCGTCGTTCATGAAGCCGGGCCCCCGGAACAGGCCGTGGGAGGCGTCGACGTCACGCGCCCGGCGCGCGGCGAGGGTGTTGACGGATGTCTCGTACGCCCTGGCGAGGAAGGCTCGGTCGCCGGTGACGAGGTAGTGGTGCCAGGCGGCCGGGACCCACACGATCTGGTCCCACCACTGGTTGTCCTGCTGGACGATCAGCCCGTCCGGACCGCGCTCGACGACCGACCACAGCGTGTTGCGTCCGACGTCCGGCGCCAGCAGGCTCACCGCGTGCCACGCGTTGACGGCCGCGTCCCGGGTCCACCGCTGCGGCGCGGGATACCCGCCACCGGCCCGTACGACGGTGCCGGGCGGATAGCCGAGCAGTCCGGCCCTGTCGTACACCGACGGGTCGGCGGGGACGGTGTGCGCGCCGGCCAGGTCCGTCAGCGCCTGCGCGTACAGGGCGCCGAGCCGCCGCTGGGTGGCCGGGTCTTCGAAGACGAGGGAGGGCATGGTGTACCCGTTCCCCACGGCCGCGGCCCGCGCACGCACGGGGGCGGCGCCGTAACCGGCCGTTCCCAGCGCGGCCAGGAAACGCCGCCGTGAGATCCGCTGCCGCTCGTCGACCGCCATGTGCCGTCCTCCCGGACTCCCGGAGCCGGGGTGGCTCCGGGAGCCTGGAGAACGAGCGTGCCGATGAACGGTGCCGGGATCAGGCGTTGGGGTCGAACGAGATTCCGGACGGCTTGGCCGAGGCCAGATGGGAGTTGAAGTTGCCGTCCTTCAGGCCGAAGTTGGCGCTGCCCCAGTTGGCCGCGACGAGCTTGTCGCGGACGCCCGAGGGGTAGCCGTTCCAGCCGACCAGCGGCGGGTACTGCCAGGTGCCCTCGTGGTTCTCCGGCGGCTCGTCGTTCGAGTTCGCCAGGCGGAAGCAGTGCGTGCTGATGCCGTCCTTGTGGTAGACGATCTTCGCGTGCGTGCCGTCGAAGCGGACCGATGAGGCGGCGCTGACGGTGAACGAGCCGTGGTTCGACGTCGACACGTACTGCACCGCGTTGTTCTGCACCCACACCACGACGTGCTCCCAGTCGTGCCGGTGCCCGCCGATGCTGCTGCCCGCGACGGCCTGGTCCTTCTCGAAGTACAAGCCGTACATGTAGGCGCACCAGCCGTTGTTGCACTTGTAGCGCGAGTACCCGTTGGTGTTGTTCAGGTCCGAGGCGTCCCGGCAGCTGCCGTTCAGGGCACCGGTCGGGTTCAGGCCGCCATTGAGGGTGCCATCGGGGCCGATGGCCGGCGTGGAGTAGCAGCCGTCCGTGTCGTAGTCGAACGCGGGCTGATACGTCTGCTCGGCCGACTCCGCGTTGGCGGGCAGCGCTGTGGGGGGAGCCGCGAAGGCGGTGGTGGGGATGGCAACGACGAGAGCGATGGCACCGCCCAGGCCGGTGAGCCATCTCCGGCGGTGTATGGCGGACTTCTTCGACGACACTGCGTCCTCCTCTTGGTTCGGGCGCAGCCCAACGGCTGTGGGGGAATGGGGAGTTCAGCATCCCGGACCCCTCCCTTCCGGCCAAGAGGTCGCAGGCGTCCCAATGGTGAAGCGCAGCCCAATAGATGGGAAGAGGTGACGCCGTGTCACACAGGTTCGTCCGGTAGGTCCGCCGCCGACTCCTCCGGTGTGAGATCCGGCCTGAGCCGGAGCCAGGACGGCTGGCGCAGCATCCCCGCCCTGGTGCGGGTGCTGTAGCGGACCTCGCCGACCAGCCGGGGCTGGACCCAGCGCGCGCCGGCCACCTGCGGGACGGGGTCGAAGGGGCAGACGTCCGATGCGGTGGCCCGCAGCAGCCCGGCGAGCTGCTCCCGCTCGGGCTCGCTCCAGCCCGTGCCCACATTGCCGACGTAACGCAGCCGGCCCGCGGCCCGCTGGCCGACCAGGACGGCGCCGGGCAGGCCCGAGGTCAGGAGCCGGCCCTTGCCGGGCACCCAGCCGCCGACGACGACGTCCGCACTGCGCATGTTCCGGATCTTGACCCAGAACCGGGAGCGCACCCCGGGCTCGTACACCGAGTCGAGCCGCTTGCAGACCAGCCCCTCCAGGCCGTGCTCGCGTGTGGCCCGCAGGGCCTGCTCGCCATGGCCGACCAGCGCGGCGGGCGTCGACCAGAACGGTCCCTCCAGGCCCAGCGCCTCCAACTCCCCGCGCCGCCGGGCATAGGAGAGAGGGAGCAGGGAGCGCCCTCCCAGGTGCATCACGTCGAACAGCACGAGATGGACCGGGCTTCGAGCCGCGAGACGGGCCGCGCGGGCGGGCGCGTGTGCCAGGCCCATCCGGGACTGGAGCAGCTGGAAGTCTGCTCGGCCTTGTCCGTCCAGCGCCAGGATCTCCCCGTCCAGCACCGCCGGCGTGACGCCGAGCGCCCCGCCCAGCGGCCGCAGTTCGGGGTAGGCGCCGGTGATCTCCTCCCCGGACCGCGCACGCAGCACCACGCTGCCGTCCCCGGCGAGATAGACCACCACACGCTGCCCGTCCTGCTTGGTCTCGTAGGCCCAGCGGGCGTCCTGAGCGGAGGGTGGCAGGGTGCCCGGCGTGGCGAGCATGGGCGGGATCAGCGGCAGGGTGGTCACGGCTCAGTTGTCGACGGACTCGCCCGCCGCCACTCGTCCCGCCCGCCGGTTTCCCCTGAACGGCGCTGCCTACAGACTGCTCGCGGGCGTCAGCAGGTCGGCGAGGCCCACCCGGTGGAAGAACTCCGCCCGGATCCGGTCGGCCACCGCGGAGACCACCTCGCTGCCATCGCGGCTGGGATCGACATGAACCCGGAACGGCCGTCGCCCCGCGGGCAGTTCGACGGCCCGTACGACGGCGTCGGCGACCTCCGAGACGTCCGCGTCCGGTGGGATCAGCCCGGCGAGCCGTATGTTGACGTCGTCCATCAGCGCCTTGTAGCGGGCGTCGTAGGCGGCGGCCCGGTCGGCGTCGGCGGGGGAGCCGGCGTGCGCGAAGTGGTTCGTGCCGGAGGTGAAGGCGCCGGGGACCACGATCGTCGTGTCCACCCCGAACCGTATGAGCTCGCCCGCGTAGCTGACGGCCAGCGCCTCCATGGCCGCCTTGGCCGCGAAGTAGGGGGCGAGGAAGGGCGGGCAGCCGCCGCGGGTGCTGGAGGAGCCGATCCACACGAGGTGCCCCTCGCCCTGGCCACGCAGGTGGGGCAGCGCGGCCCGGTTGACGCGCTGGGTGCCGAGCACGTTGGTGTCGTACACCTCGGCGAGCTGCTCGGGGGTGAAGGCCTCGGCCGGGCCCAGCACCATGTGGCCCGCGTTGTGGACCAGGGTGTCGAGACGGCCCTGCTCCTCGATGACGCGAGCGACGGCCGCGTCCGCGCTGTCCTGACTGGCCACGTCCAGCTCCACGGCCCGCAGGTCGACGCCGTGTTCGGCGGCATGGGCGGCGAGGTCCGCGGCGGCCCGGGCGTTGCGGGTGCCGAGGGCGCGCATGCCCGCGTAGACGGTGTGGCCGCCACGGGCGAGCGCGCGGACGGTGAGGGCGCCGAAGCCGCTGGAGGCGCCGGTGACGAGGACTACCTTGCTGTCGTTCATGACGGGTCCTTGGGCTGTGAAAGGTGAGGAAGGGCCGGGGGAAAAGGGCAAAGGTCTTGGGCGGCGCAAACGGCGGCAGGGGTCAGACGATGCCGCCGTTGGCGCGCAGCACCTGTCCGTTGACCCAGTGGCCGGCCGGGCTGACCAGGAAGGACACGACGGAGGCGATGTCCTGGGGTGTGCCCAGGCGCTCCAGTGGGGGCTGCGCGGCGAGGCGGGCGATGGTCTCCTCGTCCTTGCCGTCGAGGAACAGGTCGGTGGCGGTGGGGCCGGGGGCGACGGCGTTGACGGTCACGTCACGGCCGCGCAGCTCCCTGGCCAGGATCCGGGTGAGGGTCTCGACCGCGGCCTTGCCGGAGGCGTAGGCGCCGTAGCCGGGGAAGAGCAGTCCGACGACCGAGGTCGAGAAGTTGACGAGGGCGCCGCCCGGACGCAGCCGGCGCGCGGCCTGCTGGTCGACGACGAAGGCGCCGCGGACGTTGGTGCGGTACTGGGCGTCCAGCTCGTCGAGGTCGAGCTCCGCGACGGGGGAGAGGGCCATCCGGCCGGCCGCGTGCACGACCGCGTCGACGCCGCCGTACGTGGCTTCCGCCAGGTCGAACATGGCGGCGACCTCGGCCTCGTCGGCGACGTCCGCGCGGGCGGCGACAGCGGTGCCCCCGGCGGCCTCGATGCCGCGCACGGCCTCCTCGGCGGCGCCCTTGTTGCCCGCATACCCGACGACGACGGCGAATCCGTCGGCGGCGAGCTGCTGGGCGACCTGCCGTCCGATGCCGCGCGAGGCGCCGGTGACGATCGCGACGCGCTGGTCTGTCTGCTGCGGAGTGGTCATGATCGATCCTTTCGTAGCACTGCTACGTCGATTACGTATCGACGATAACACAGTCTCGTAGCGTCGGTAACCCCCAACTCGTATCGGCGCTACGAATGGCGTACTGTGAACGCATGGACGCGAGGGAAAAGATCCTGGAAGCGGCTGCCGAACTGCTCGCCGCCGCACCGATCGCCGATATCTCGACGCGGGCCGTGTGCGACGCGGCCGGAGTGGGTGCGCCGATGCTCTACCGGCTCTTCGGCGACAAGGCCGGGCTGCTGTCCGCGGTGGTCGACCGGGGATTCGAGCAGTACCTCGCGTCCAAGCGGGCGGCCCGCCCCAGCGACGACCCGGTCGCCGACCTGCGGAGCGGCTGGGACAACCACATGCGGTTCGCGCTGGACCACCCCAACCACTACCGCCTGATGTACTCACCCGAACTCACCGCACCGCCCACCGCGGCCAAGGAGGCGCACGACCTGCTGCACGGCATCCTGGAACGCTGCGCGGCGGCCGGACGGCTGACCGTCCCGCCCGCCCTCGCGACCCGGGTGATCATGTCGGCCAACGTCGGAGCCGCCCTGTCGATGCTCACCCGCCCCGAGCAGTACCCCGATCCACAGTTCTCGGCCCGGTTGCGCGACTCCGTGATCGACGCGCTGACCCGCCCGGGCGACTCGGCCGTACGCCGTGAGGACGGAGCCGTGCCCGTCGCGGCTGCCACACTCGCAGCCCGCTTGCGGGCCGAACAGCCACAGGAACTGACCCCGGCGGAGGCGGCGCTGCTTCAGCAGTGGCTGGAGAAACTCTCCGCGAAGTGACGCGTCACCGGTCCGGCCCGCACGGCGCTGTAAACCGTCGTCGACGTGCGGTTGCGTAGGCTTCCGTCCTTGGAACTCGCCGTCGACGCGGCGGACCTGCGGCGGCTCGAGGGGCTGGCCGTCGGAGGGCTGAGGGAAGTCCCGGCGAAGTGGTGATCATGGCAGGCAGGGCGGTACGTGCGGAACAGGTCAACGCGACCCGGGAGCTGATCCTGACCGCGGCCGAGCGGCTGTTCGCCGAGCGTGGCGTGTACGCGGTGTCCAACCGTCAGGTCAGCGAGGCCGCCGGGCAGGGCAACAACGCCGCCGTGGGCTACCACTTCGGCACCAAGGCCGACCTGATCCGCGCCATCGTCCGCAAGCACGACGGGCGCATAGAGGAGATCCGGTCCCGGCTGCTGGCCGGGATCGGCGACTCCACCGACGTACGCGACTGGGTGGACTGCCTGGTGCGCCCCGTGCCCGAACATCTCGCGGCCCTGGGCAGCCCCACCTGGTACGCCCGCTTCTGCGCCCAGGTGATGACCGACCCCACGCTGTACGAGATCATGATCGAGGAGTCGCTCAGCTCGCCCACGCTGCGGCAGACCGTCGACGGCCTGCGGCGCTGTCTGCCCGAACTGCCGGCCGAGGTACGCGCCGAACGCGGCGACATGGCACGCCATCTGATCCTGCATGTCTCCGCCGAACGGGAGCGTGCGCTCGCCGAGAACGCTCCCACCCCGAGGGCCAATTGGAGCGACGCCGCGACCGGGCTGACGGACGCGGTCGTCGGCATCTGGCTGGCTCCCGTGACACCGAGCCCCTGACCGTCCCCCGGACCGCCGGCGCGGCGCGTACACAGGTCTTCTACTTGAGTAAGGCAAGCAGGTGTGCGTTACTTGAGTCAAGCAATGGGGGGATGGAATGCTTGAGCTAGGCAAGTAGAAGGGTAGGTGCTCGGCGTGTCGCCCTTATCGCCGACGGTCGCCCCGTCACCGGAAGCGGTCGAGATCGAGCGGGCCCTCACCCGCGTCGCGTACCTGAACGCCAGTGCCCGGCGGCATGCCGTGCTGACGGCGCTGGCCGGCGTGCCGCTCGACCGGGCGGCGGTGGCACTGCTGCGCAGGCTGGCCGATGCGGAGCCGCTGCGGCTGGGGCAGCTGGCCCAGCTGCTCGCCGTGGAGGCATCCCATGTCACCCGGCAGGTGCGGCAGTTGGAGAGATCCGGTCATGTCGAGCGCGTCCCCGACCCGGACGACGGGCGCGCCCTGCGCGTGCGGCCGACGCCCCTCGGTATGGACGCCGTCGCCCGCATCCATGACATCGGCACACGCGGCATGCAACTCGCCCTCGCCGACTGGTCGCGTGAGGAACTGCGGCAACTGGCCCTGCTCTTCGGGCGGATGGTCGACGCCCTCCTCGCGTACGCCGCCGATGAGGGCCAGGCGCCCCGCATTCCCGGGGACTGACGGACAGGGGCCCTGACGTGTCCATCGATGAAGGCACCAGTCAGAAACCGGCACTCGCCCGAGGGTCCGGTCAGCACGTTCTGATCGCCGCCGGCGAACCCGACACCACCGAACTCCTGTCGACCACCCTCACCTTGGCGGGCTACCGCACCAGCGTGGCCGACAGCGGGGCCACCGCGCTCGCCCGGGTCCTGGAGAGCCGGTTCGACCTGGTGGTCTTCGACGCGACCCTGCCCGACGTGCCGGGCCTCGGCCGGGAACACAGACCGCCCGCCGAGCACGTGCCGCCGGTCCTGTTCCTGACGGCGTACGACACCCTCGACAACCTCCTGCCCGAACTCGGCCTGGGGGAGCGGGACTACGTCACCAAGCCCTTCCGGGTGGCCGAAGTCCTCGCCCGCGCCCGGGTCCTGCTGCGCGGCACCGGCCCAGCGCGGGCCCGCGACGGCGCCCTCCGCCACCAGGACCTGTCCCTGGACGACACGCTGTGCCAGGCGCGGCGCGGGACTCGCGCGCTCGACCTCACGCCCGCGGAGTACCGGCTCCTGCGCTACCTCCTGGTCAACGAGCACCGGGTGCTGACCAAGGAGCAGATCGGCCGTTACGTCTGGGGCGACTTCCGCGGCGACAACGCCATCGAGCAACTCGTCTCACGGCTGAGGCGCAAGGTGGACCGCGACGCCCCCGTCCTGATCCACACCAGGCGGGGCTTCGGCTACTGGCTGGGCGGCGAGGAGGGTGGAGCCTGACGGGCTCCGAGAGCAAATCGGGTGGCGCAGGCAGGCGCCCTGTGTGGCTGGTGTCGCCATCGTGCGGCACCGCCTGTATCGCCGTGGCCCGAAGGGCGCCGGTCCTGTCAACTTCCTTGCACAGTGGGTGAGTTGGATGTTCAACGAGATGTGATCCGGGTCACGTCAGGCTTCTGTCAGGGAACTGACCGGAAGGCGTCAGCCCGGCCTGTTTGCATGTGCTCATCGAGGCCTCGACGACTTGATCCCGGCGCTCCGCCTCCCACGGAGCCCCCACCACCGAGGAGAGCCATGGCCGACACTCTGACCGGAGCCCCGTCCGACACGGCCCCGGAGACACCGGACTACCCCATGCAGCGCGACGCCCGGTGCCCCCTCGCGCCGCCGCCGGCCGTGCATCCGATCCGGGAGGCGCAACCGATCAGCAGGGTGCGGATCTGGAACGGCACGACCCCGTGGCTGATCACCCGGCACGCGGATCAGCGCACCCTGCTCACCGACCCTTGGGTCAGCGACGACGACCTCGACCCCGGTTTCCCCTACGTCAACGCGCACCGGGCGGACATCGCCCCCCACACCCCGCGGCTCATCACCAACACCGACGCGCCCGAGCACACCCGGCTGCGCCGCTCGGTCAACGCCCCGTTCATCGTCAAGCGGATCGGGGCCATGCGGCCGTACATCCAGAAGATCGTCGACGACCTCATCGACGCCATGCTGGAGGGGCCGAACCCCGCCGACCTGCTCACCGCGGTGGCGCTGCCCCTGCCCTCGCTGGTGATCGCCGAGCTGCTCGGAGTGCCGTACCAGGACCACGACTTCTTCCAGCGCAGCAGCAGCCTCGTCCTGGACGGCTCGGCGGACCCGGCCGAGGTGCGGCAGGCGAGCGGTGCGCTGAGCAGGTACCTGGACGATCTGCTCAAGCAGAAGCTGGAGAACCCCGCCGACGATGTGCTGTCCGAGATGGGGGGCAAGGTCAAGGCGGGCGAGATGACCCACGCCGAGGCCGTCCACATGGGCGTCGCCATGCTGATCGCCGGGCACGAGACCACGGCCACGATGATCAGTCTCGGCACGCTCGCGCTGCTGGAGAGCCCCGACCAGCTCGCCCTGCTCCGGGACACCGACGACCCGAAGGTGATCGGGGGCGCGGTGGACGAGCTGCTGCGCTACCTGTCCATCGTGCAGACCGGAGTACGCCGGGTCGCCAAGGCGGACATCGAGATCGGCGACCAGGTCATCCGCAAGGGCGAGGGCATGATCTTCGACCTGCACGCCGCCAACTGGGACCCCGAGGCGTTCCCCGAGGCCGAGCGGCTCGACATCACCCGCGCCGCCCGCCAGCACCAGGCCTTCGGCTACGGACCCCACCAGTGCCTGGGGCAGAACCTCGCCCGCCTCGAACTCCAGGTCGTCTACGGCACCCTCTACCGCCGTGTCCCCACCCTGCGCCTGGCCGCCCCGATCGAGCAGCTCGCCTTCGACCACACCGGGACTACATACGGCGTCAAGTGTCTGCCTGTGGCCTGGTGACCGACGTCCAGTACAGCGCAACACCCCCACGAACGAAGGAAGCAACCATGCGAGTGGAACTCGACGAACCGAAGTGCGTGGCCTCGGGCCAGTGCGTCATGGCCGCCCCCGACGTCTTCGACCAGCGGGACGACGACGGTGTCGCCATCCTCCTGGCCGAGCAACCCGGTGAGGAACTGCTCGACGAAGTGCGGGAAGCCGTCGCGATCTGCCCGGCCGCCGCCATCCGACTGGTGGAGCAGTGAACCGGATCCTCGTCGTCGGCGCCTCGGCCGCCGGGCTCGCGGCGGCCGAGACGCTCCGCCGCGAGGGCTACGACGGCACGATCACCCTCGTCGGCGACGAACCGCATCTGCCGTACGACCGCCCGCCGCTGTCCAAGCAGCTGCTGAGCTCGGAGTGGGACGCCGGACGGCTGGATCTGCGTACCGCGGGCGACCTGGCCGCCCTGGGCCTCGACCTGCGCCTCGGCACGGAGGCGATCCGACTCGAACTCGCCGAGCACACCGTGCACTTGGCCGACGGCTCCGAAGTGTCGTACGACGGTCTGGTCATCGCCACCGGAGTACGGCCGCGGCGACTGCCCGGCGAGGGCGCGCATGTCCTGCGGACCCTGGACGACGCCCTCACGCTGCGGGAGCGGCTCGGGCCCGGGCGTCGGCTGGTCGTGGTCGGCGCGGGCTTCCTCGGCGCGGAGGCCGCCGCCGTCGCCTGGCGTCTCGGCGCCCGGGTGACCCTGCTGGAACCCGCCCCGGTGCCCCTGGCGCACGCCGTCGGCACCGAGATCGGGCAGGTCCTGTCGCACGCCCACCGCGACCGTGGCGTGGACCTGCGCTGCGGAGTGCGGGTCACGGAGGTGACCGAGGACGGGGTGCGGCTCGACGGCGGTGAACTGGTCGACGCCGACGAGGTGTTGGTGGCGATCGGCTCGCTGCCCAATACGGAGTGGCTGGACGGCAGTGGGCTGACCGTGGGCGACGGCGTGGTCTGCGACGAGTACTGCGAGGCCGCGCAGAACGTGTACGCGGCCGGTGACGTCGCCCGCTGGTACAACCCGCTGTTCGGAACGTCGATGCGGATCGAGCACCGTACGAACGCCGCCGAACAGGGCATGGCAGCCGCGCGCAACCTGCTCCGCGCCTCTTCGGGCGAGGCGCGCAAGCCGTTCGCGCCGGTGCCGTACTTCTGGTCCGACCAGTACGACATGAAGGTCCAGGCGTACGGGTTCCTGCGCGGTCATGACGAAGTCGCCGTGGTGGACGGCGACTTGGCGGAACGCCGGTTCCTGGCCGTGTACCGCACCGGTGACCGCGTGTCCGGCGTGCTCGCGCTCGGTATGCCGCCCCGGGCCGTCCGGCAGTGGCGGCAGGCGATCGCATCCGGTGCCGAGTGGCACGAAACCGTACCCACCGAGGCGTCCGCCTCAACGGAACTGAAGGAGTCCGTCCATGGAGGGATCCCCACTCGGAGAGCATCGTGACGTCGTGGTCGTCACCGGCGCGGGCGGCATGGGGACGGCGGTCGCACGCCGACTCGGCAGCGGCCGCGTCGTGTTCCTCGCCGAGGCCTCACCCGACCAACTCGACCGCGCCGTCGACGCGTTGCGCGCCGAAGGGTACGAGGTCGAGGGCATGGTCGTCGACGTGTGCGACCGGGCGTCGGTCCAACGGCTCGCTGAAGCCGCCGCCGACGCCGGGCGGTTGACGGCGGTCGTACACACCGCCGGCGTCTCCGCGGCGACGGCCTCGGTCCGCACGATCCTCGAGGTGAACATGGTGGGCACGGCCCATGTGCTGGACGCCTTCGAGCCTTTGGCCGTCCGGGGCACAGCGATGGTGTGCGTCTCCAGCATGGCCGGCCACTACGCCTCGCTCAGCCAGGAGCAGGAGTCCGTGCTGGCGACGGCGCCCGCGGAGGAACTCCTCGCACTTGACTTCCTCACCACCGTCGGAGACGACGGGATCAAGGCGTACATCCTCTCCAAACGGGCCAACCACGTACGGGTCGAGGCCGCCGCCCTCGCCTGGAGCCGGCGTGGTGCACGCGTGAACTCCGTCAGCCCCGGGGTGATCTCCACCGCGATGGCGAAGGCCGAGGCCGAGTCGGCATCCGGTGCGGACATGCTCAAGCTGCTGGAGGCCTGCGGCGCGGGCCGGTCCGGGACACCCCAGGAGATCGCCTCCGCGGTGGCCTACCTCACCGGCCCGGACTCGCTGTACGTCAACGGCACCGACCTGCTCGTCGACGGCGGCCAGGCCGCGTGGATCCGCAGACACCGCATGACGTGACCATTCGCTTCGTCGGATCGCTGAGCGCCGGAAGATCGCGGAACGCCCAGACGTTGTACGGGCATGAAGATCAGCGAAGCGTCCCGAGTCAGCGGCGTGAGTGCCAGGTCTTTGCGCCACTACGAGGACGAGGGCTTGATCGTTCCTGGTCGATGCGGCAATGGGTACCGGGACTACTGCCGGTCCACCATCGACCGGGTCAGCGTCATCCGCTCACTGCTGGAGTCCGGGCTGCCCGTGCGGTTGATCAAGGAAGTCCTGCCCCGCCTCACTGCCGAAGCTGACGCTGACGTGGAGGTGGTGTGCGCGGAATTCCTGCGGGAGGTGCAGAGGTATCGTGATCGGCTCGCCGCACGCATCGTCAGTCTCAGCGATCAGCGGGCGGCTCTCGACGCCTACTTGCGAGAGGCTCGCCGGACTGATCGATGACCGCGACTTGACCTTGACGTCGGTGTGAGGCTTCTACGGTCCCGTGCATGGAGATCGACGAGCAGCGACGCACTGCTGAGCAGACGGTACGGGCACTGGTCCAGAGGTCGTGCCGAGGACCGAGGGATCTGACCCTCACGACTGAGCATCGCCGCCCCTCCCCAGGGTCCGGAGAGTACCTGATCCGAGTGGGCGCGGCGGGGGTCAACTTCGCGGATGTCATGCAGACCCACGGCACCTACGGAGGAGGTCCGCAGACGCCCTACGTGGCGGGTTTCGAAGCCGCCGGCGAGATTGTGGAGGTCGGCCCGGGAATCGAGAGCCCGCTCCCACTCGGCACCCGCGTCGTCGGCACGGGACCGGGCGCCTTCGCGCAGTACATGACGATGCCGGCTGCGGGTGTGCTTCCCGTCCCTTCCGGCTGGAGCGACGCCGAAGTCCTCGGCCTGGTGCTGAACTGGGCGACCGCCTTGGCGGCGCTGAAGCCGTTGGGCGAGATCACGTCAGGTGACGTGGTGCTCATTCATGCCGCGGCCGGAGGCGTGGGGCAGGCCGCTGTCCGCCTCGCCCGCCACTACGGTGCGCGCGTGATCGCCACGGCGTCACCAGCCAAGCACGACACCGTCCGAGCGCTCGGCGCCGACGAGGTCCTGGACCGCGCACACCCAGCTCTGGCCGAGGCGATCACCCGTCTGGCCGGCGGTGTTGACCTGGTCCTTGAATCGGTGGGACGTGCCACGTTCGACGTCAGCCTGTCGGTCACCAAGCCCTTCACCGGTCGCCTCGTCGTGTTCGGCGCCGCTTCCGGTGACGCCGGCCTCAGCACGCACGACCTGGTCTTCACCCACCAGGTCCAAATCAAGGGCCTGCACATCGGCGCGCTGGCGGTCGCGGCCCCGTCCATCTATCGATCGTTGCTCGTCGAACTCGAGGCACTCATCGCCCAAGGCATGTACCCGCCTGGCACCCCCCAGGTTCATCCCCTGGCCGAGGGGCCCGCGGTGCTGCAGCAACTCGAAGCGGGCCAGACCCTTGGCAAGCACGCCCTCGATCCCTGGCGCTGAGAACCGCCAGTGATTCACGGAGCAGCTCAGTCAGCGGCCCGGCTGGAGGGCGTGGAGCAGAAGCGGCAGGGAGCGGTGCAGTTCGCGCTCCCAGTAGGGCCAGTCGTGGGTGCCGGGTCCGTAGAAGTCAGTGGTGAGCCGCACTCCGGCGGCCTTCAGCCGGCCGGCGACAGCGTGGTTCATGTCGTTGAGCAGTGCCTCGAGGTCGTCGTGGGCGCCGGGCGGGTCGAACGGGCCGGCGGTGCCGTCGCCGCTCGACAGGAAGACAGGGATCGAACGCAGCCGGTTCGCGAGGTAGTACGGGTCGTGCGCCTCCCAGATGGCGCGCTGGGCCACCGGGTCGCCCCACAGGGCGAGCGGGTCCTCGCCGAACTCCGTCAACAAGTCCATCAGGCCGGACGGGAAGTCGCCGTACAGGGGATGCACCACACCGCTGTAGCTCGCCGCTGCGCGGAACATGCCGGGGTGGTGCGCGGCGTAGAGCAGAGAGCCGAGGCCGCCCATGGACAGCCCGGCGATCACCCGGCGGTGGCCCGCACCGTAGCCGTGCTCCAGCAGCGGGCGCAGCTCGCGCAGGTGGAAGGTCTCCCAGGCCGGCGAACCGCCGTTGCCGTGGTTCCACCAGTCGCTGTACCACCCGGCCGGTCCGCCCTCGGGCATGACGACCAGTGTGTTGCGCAGCTGCGGCAGTGACGCGACATCGGTTTCGCGGGTCCAGCTGTCATACGTGTCGCAGCAGCCGTGGAGCAGGAAAAGCACCGGCCAGCGCTGGTGCTTGCGCCGCTCGTCCCAGCCGTCCGGGGTCAGCAGACGCACCTTGGCGGTACGCCCCAGAGCGGGCGACGAAACAGTCAGGTCGATCAGGCGCGGCCCGACCTTCTCCTGCGCCACGACCCGGGCGCCACCTCCGCCCTTGCCGCCGACGGCCGCTGTCGCGGTCCCCGGCAGGACCGCCATGACCAAGGTGACCAGGGCTGTCCAGATCAACAGACGGGTATGGCGAGGGTGCACGGTGAGCCTCCACTCCCAGCGAACCGACCGGCTACGGATCGGTACCACCGGGGAGCGTACGGACGGCTGGGGCAGGGGTCACTACAACGGGCAGCTGAAGTTCGGCAAAACGGCAGAGTTTCAGCCGTAGTTGAGAGTGAGAGTCGCGTGGGTTGTGGCGTCGGGGCTGCCCTGGACAGCAGCGACTTCTGGCCGGCCCCAGCTGCCTGCCCGCCGGGTCAGAGGGATGCCAGCCAGGCCGCCGTGTCATTGGGGTGGCCGAAGCGGAGGGTGTCGAGAGGGGCGAAGCGGGGATCGTGGACACGGTGCTCGACTTCGCGGCGGCGGGCGCCGTGTTGGGACCAGGCCCACCAGGCCGGGTGTTCCCGGCTCAGCCAGCCCGTCCAGGTTTCCCTGTTGCCGCCGAAGAGGACCTCGCGTGTGACGGTGCGCCGGAAGGACCGGCGCAGTACGCGGGGCATGATGACGCGTTTGGAATAGTCCAGCCAAATCACGGTGTCGGCCCGGTCCCAGAGCAGGTCACGGACTTCCGGATAGCCGAGAGAGTCGATGATCCAGCGAGGCTCGGCGGTGAGCCTCGATACGTCTTCGGTCAACTGGCTGTTGGTGGCCCAGCCGGGGCCGTTGAAGTACAACGCGTCCATCTCGTGGTAGGGCAGGCCCAGACGACTGCTCACGCTGTGGGCGAGCGTCGATTTGCCCGCACCGGTGACACCCGCTACCAAGATCCGTTCCACGGGTGCACCCTATCCCGGCGCCCTGGGAGGAACGCTCCTGCGCCGCTGAGTTGGGGCAGGGCGGCGGCAGACGATGCCCGCCGCCGCCCTGCCGTGGATCCAAGAGACCCTCGGTTCAAGCCGGCCTGTGTTTCCTACGCGATCACCGGGCGACGATCGTCTCGGCGACCTTGGCCTCGAACTCGTCCACCGCCACGGGGGCGGGGTTCTTCGGGCCGCGCAGGGCGATGTAGACGAACAGCGCGCCCATGACCGCGACGCCTGCCCACATCGCCTGCTGCCAGCCGTCGACGAAGGACTGCTGGGCGGCCTGGACGATCTGCTGCGCGTGCGAGCCGCTGCTGCCCGAGACCTCGACGGCGTTGGCGATGCCTTCGCGGGCGGTGTCCGCGGTCCCCTGGGGGACGCCGTGCAGCCGGTCGTCGATCGCGCCGCGATAGCCGGCGGACAGGAGTGCACCCAGCATGGCGACGCCCAGCGCGGTGCCGAATTCGCGGGTGATGTCGTTGAGTGCGGAGGCGACGCCCTGCTTCTCACGCGGCAGCGAGCTGGTGATGGCCTCGGTGGAAGGCGTCATGGACAGGCCCATGCCGATGCCCATGGCGAGCATGCCCGGCAGGATGGTCAGGTAGCCGCCGTCCACGGAGACGAACAGCGCCATCAGCACGAGGCCCACACCGGCCAGGGCGATGCCCATGGCCATGGTCGACCGTGCGCCGATGCGGGCGGCCATCTTGGGGGCCAGGCCGGAGGCCATCATCATCATGACGGCCATGGGCATCAGCGCCACCGTCGACAGCAGACCCGACCAGCCGAGCACCGCCTGGAAGAACGGGAACAGGACTACGGCGATGCCCGCTTGGACACCGAAGACCACCAGCAGCGTGATCGAGCCACCGGCCAGACCACGCTCCCGGAACAGGCGTACGTCCAGCAGCGATGCGTCTCGGCGGTGCAGCTCCCAGGCCACGAAGCCGATGCCGGCGAAAAGGCCGACGGCGAGGCTGACCAGCGTGACGGGAGCGGTCCAGCCGCGCTCGGGCCCTTCCTGCAGGACGAAGATGAGGCCGATGACGGCGACGGTGGAGACCATCGCGCCGACGGTGTCGAAGGAATGGACCGAGCGCTCACGGGAGTTGGGCACCGACTTCAGCGTCATGCCCAGGGCCACGACGACCAGGGCCACCGGCAGCACGAACAGCCAGCGCCAGTCCGCGACATCGACCAGCAGGGCGGAGAGGAACATGCCCAGGATTCCGCCGCCTCCGGCGACGCCCGTCCATACGCCGATCGCCTTGCCGCGCTGCTCCTCGGGAAAGGTGGAGGTGATGACGGCAAGGGTGATCGGCATGATCATCGCTGCGCCGACACCGCCGGCCACACGGGCCGCGATCATGATCTCGGCGGTCGGGGCCAGGCCCGCCAGGACGTTTGCGACACCGAAGATGCCAAGTCCGGCGATCAGCATGGGCTTGCGGCCCAGGCGGTCACCGATCGCGCCGAGCGGCAGCAGCAGTGCGGCCAGGGCCAGGGTGTAGATGTTGATGATCCACAGAACCGTGTTCTGTGAGGCCCCGAACTCGACGGCCATGTGGGTCTGGGCGACGTTCAGCCCGGACACCGACGCGATGACGGCCATCAGCGCGATGGAGACTGCGATCAGGATGGTGCGCAGCTGACGCGCGTCCGGTGCACCGCCCTCGCCGTCGGCTACGGCGGCGGTCCTCTGCGCGGGCTGGTTCGTACTCATGAATTCCTCTCAAAAGGGCATGGGGGAGCTCGGCATCGGACCCCGCTCGGACGCCGGAATGCGGATGGAAGGAGCAGCAGTGCGCGCTGCGGATGTCAGGGGGTGGCGGTCCGCTCCGGGCTGTGGCGAGGGCCGCGTCGGTGTCGGCCGTGGCGAGCAGGGCGTGGATGTGGGATGCGGCCAGGGCGCCGGCCTGGGTGATCAGGTCTGTCGGCCAGGAGCACGCCCGCGACACCGCCGTCATCGGCCTTCACGATCTCTTCCACGGGGATGTCGACGATGCGGATGCCCCGGGCGTCCGCGGCGAGTGCGGTATTGCGGGTGAAGTAGACGAGGTCGTCGGTCAGTTGGCGGAAGAGCAGGGCGTGGTGGATGGATGCGGGGCCGGCGGCGAGGATCCCGATGGGCTCGTCGCGTACCTCCCAACCGTGGCAGTACGGGCGGTGCACGGCGCGGTGTCCCGGTGTTCCGCGAGCCCGGGAACGTCGGGCAGCATGTCCCGCAGGCCGGTGGCCACCAGCACACGGAGTGCCGTGATGGTCCGGCCGTGGGTCGGGGCGATGGTGAAACGCAGATCCCCGTCGGCCGACGGAGCGGCAGGCTCGGCCGAGGCCACCTCGCTGAAGACGACCCAGCCGCAGTACTGACGCACCTGCTCTCGGCAGCGCTTCAGGATCTCGGTGGGCTGCGTACCGTCCAGCACGATGAAGCCGTGCATGGCCTCGGCCGGTGCCTTGCGGGGCATGCCGCTGTCGATCACGACGGCGTCCACGGCTTCGTGGGGCGGTGCGTCGCTCGTGTGCGCGAAAGTCTGCACGGACATCTCCTCGCACCCTTTCTGTCGTGCGCGGCCTCGGCCCGTCCGGGCCATCTGCCTTTGACGTTAAGCCCGGATTGCATCAAGGGCATACCATGTTGCCTATGACGCAAGAAGATGGTGCGCTGGACAGCCTCGTACGCAAACGCATCCGCGCTCTGCGGGTCGCACAGGGCTTGTCCCTGGAGGAACTGGCCGCCCGCGCCCACCTCAGCCAGTCCTCGCTGAGCCGCATTGAGAACGGTCGGCGCCGCCTAGCGCTGGACCAGCTCGTCACCCTGGCCCGCGCCCTGGACACCACCCTCGATCAGCTCGTCGAGAACGCCGCCGACAATGTCGTCATCAGCCCCATGATCCACGGTGCCCACGGTCTGAGCTGGCCGATGAAGGGTGACCCGGCCATGAGCGTCATGCGTCAGCGGATGACCGAGCCGCCGCCCGACAATCCCTCCAAGATGCGCGCCCACGCAGGCCGGGAGTGGCTCGTCGTACTGTCCGGCACCGCGATCCTGATGCTGGGCCACCGCCGCTTCCGCATCGAGACCAACCAGGCCGCGGAGTTCCCGACGATGATGCCGCACGCCATCGGCGCCGAGAGCGGGCCCTGCGAGATCATGGGCATCTTCGACCGCGACGCCCGCCGAGGACATCGCGAGACGGACGATCAGCGCGAGAACGGCGACAGCGACGCGCAAGGCGCCGGCCCGTAGCCACAACGGCGCCGTCGGCCCGCCCTCGCACGGGGTGCACCTTGCGCGCCCGGCAGTATGTAAGGCCATTGTCTTGCCTATTCCGCAAGGAAGCATGCTGAAATCGCATGAGCGGCTTACTGTCGCGGTATGCCCCAAACGCACACCTCCCACCATGACCACCAGCAGCAACGCGGCGCCGACAGCGGGCAGGCGGAGATCCTCGACCTGGACGCGGAAGTCCTCGCCGAGCACATCGCTGCCATCACCGAGTGGCTGCCCCTGAAGACCCACCCGCGCCAAATCCTGGACCTGGCTTCCGGCACGGGAGCGGGCACCTTCGCGCTCCTCGACCGCTTCCCCGAGGCGCACGTCATAGCCGTCGACGCCTCGCCCGGACACCTGCGGCGGCTGTGGGAGAAGGCGTGCGCCCGCGGTGTGGACGACCGCGTACGTGCCGTGCAGGCCGACCTCGACGACGTCACCTGGCCCGACCTCGGTACGCCCGACCTGGTGTGGGCATCGGCCTCGATGCACCACATGGCCGACCCCGACCACACCCTGCGCACCGTCCACGACCTGCTCGCACCCGGCGGCCTGTTCGCCGTCGTCGAGCTGGCCGGCCTCCCCCGCTTCCTGCCCGAAACCGCACCCGAAGACCGACCGGGACTGGAAGAGCGCGCCCACGCCGTGACCGACCGCTTCCATGCCGAGCACGTACCTCACCGGGGCGCCGACTGGGGTCCCATGCTGAATGCCGCCGGATTCACCGTCGAAGGCGACCTCACCCTCGCAGTCGACATCGACGGGTCCCGCGACACGGCGATCGGCCGCTACGCCCTCGGCGCACTGCAGCGCATCCGCAGCGCCGCCGCCGCGGAGCTCGCGGCGGAAGACCTCGCCGCGCTCGACCGACTGCTCGACACCAGCAGCCCGCACAGCATCCTGCACCGCGACGACCTCGCGGTACGCACCGAGCGCACCGTCTGGGCCGCGCGCCGCAACTGACACGCCATCCGCGACGGGGTTCGCCGGTGCCGGCCGGGTTTGTCCGAGGGGCGCGTTACGGCCCCTCGGACGTGTGGGGCGCACGGACTGCCCCAAGTGCGACGTGCCCGGGGGTGCTGCCGCCCCCGGAGGCGGGGCCTGCGACGAATTCCCGCACTCCGTGCTTCGTCTTCATCGCCGTGCTGCGCGTGGGACTCGAAGTCATCGCCGTTCGTCCGCCCATCTGCGCTGGTTTAATCCACGAAGCCCTCCTCACTCTCGAATGCGCGCTCATCTGCTCGCGACGCCGGAAGCTGACGGATCGCACCAACTACTGGTTGGGCTCATCGGCGCATGGCACAGCGCATCAGTTCCTCGAGGTCGCGTTCACCTGAGGGTGTCTGCGCCCCGTTGCGCAGTCCTCGGCCCATCAATTGCTGAACAGCAGGCAAAGCAATCTGAGTAGCCCACGCCTCGTTCTCGCGGAGGAGTCCGTCCTTCATGGGCTCGGCAGGCAATGCGCGCTTGGCCGCTTCGATGACACCATCGGGCAGGGCAGCGATATTGCGGGCGATACGGTCGACGTACTCATCGAGTTGGTCGGCCGG
The DNA here is from genome assembly GCF_052245395.1 of Streptomyces sp. 4N124. Lineage (NCBI taxonomy): Bacteria > Bacillati > Actinomycetota > Actinomycetes > Kitasatosporales > Streptomycetaceae > Streptomyces > Streptomyces sp. 4N124. The sequence continues at coordinate 136,630 of NZ_JBQQBS010000016.1, read as the reverse complement.
CAGAGCCCGGTTGATCCAGCCGTAAGACGCTGCGGTCTCGGCATCGAACAGGTCTGCGGTGAGCACCACCTCCAGTGCACGGTTGCGGCCCACGCGGTCACGGAGGTACTGCGTTCCGCCTCCGCCGGGGACGATGCCCATGAGCGCTTCGATCTGGCCGATTCCGGCGATCTCGGCAGCGGCGAATGCCATGTCCGCCGCGGCTACGAATTCCGCCCCGCCTCCGCGGGCCTTCCCGGCGAGCTTCACGATGGTCACCTGGGGCTGGTGGCGGAGGAGTTCGCCTACGGCCTGGAACACGTTGACGTCCGCCGGCGCCGACGCAGCGAGCTGCTCCAGAACGTCCATCCTCTCCCCGATCCGCATGTCCACATGAGCGAGGAAGAACTCCGGATCGGCGCTGGAGAAGACGATCACCCGGACCGATGAATCGCCCCTCAAGGCGTCCAGCGCCGTGCGGAGTTCGCGCATCATCGTCGCGTCGAGCACGTTCACCGGCGGGTTGTCGAGGACGATCCGGGCGACGCCGTCTTCGATGCTCACGTGCAGAGTTGAGAAGACATTGGTGGTCAAGAGGCTCTCCATCAGTTACCGATAGGCGTGTAGGTTTGCAATGCATACCTACCGTCGGCGACGCCGCTGGGACCGTCAAGAACGCACTCTGGGAGAACCAAGGATCATGAGGGATACCGGCCCGCGCGGCGTTGACGCGGGAACACGCATCGTCTTCCGGGCGGACTGCCCCAGTCGGCCGATCCTCGACCAGATAGCAGACAAGTGGTCGATGATGGTCATGGCGCTTCTGGAGCGGCCCATGCGGTTCAACGAGTTGAAGCGCCGCTTGGAAGGCGTAACGCAGCGTGTCCTCACTCAGACACTGCGCCGTCTTGAGCGGAACGGCATGATCCAGCGGAAAGTACTGCCGACCTCACCGGTCGGCGTCGAGTACTCGCTCACGGCGCTGGGTGAGTCCCTGCGCGAGCCTTTCGGGCATCTTTACAGCTGGACTGTCGAGCACAGCGAGGAAATCCAGAACTGCCAGCGGGCGTACGACAGCCGGGCTGACACATAAAGGTCGTCTCACGTCGTTGCGGACCACGTGCGGGATCTTGAGACCACGAGCAGCCCATGGCAGGCTCATGCCGCATGATCGATGAGTTCGCGAAAGACAACCTGCACGGGAGACTGCGGCGGGACCGCAAGGCGCTGCTCTGGAAACTCGACGGCTTGTCCGAATACGACGCCCGCCGACCTTTGACAGCGACCGGGACCAACCTCCTCGGCCTGGTCAAACACGTGGCCAACGTCGAGGCCAGGTACTTCGGCGAGGTCTTCGACCGTCCTTCCCCGGAACCGCTGCCCCGGTGGCAGGACCACTCCAACGGCAGTGATCTGTGGGCGACCGAGGACGAGACCCGCGATCAGATCATCGGGTTCTACCAGCGCACGTGGGAACACTCGGACGCGACGATCAACGAGCTTCCCCTCGACGCCCCCGGCCACGTGCCGTGGTGGACGGAGCCTTATCCCAACACGAACCTGTTCGCCATCATGGTCCATGTCCTCAGCGAGTCCGTCCGGCATGCCGGGCACGCCGATATCCTGCGCGAGGGCCTCGACGGCCGGACCGGGTTGCGCGCCGAACACGAGAAGCAGATCGACGAGGAAGCCCGTGCAGCCCACTGCGCGAAGATCGAGCAGGCCGCCAGGTCGGCCGCACCAATCCAGGCTTAGGTCCTGTCTCTCCGATCACGATCGGAGCCAGACCCGGTGGCCCTGCCGGGTCAGCTCTGCTGCCAGCTTCCGGGTCGACTTCGTTGTCCAGCGCAGCGGCGACATCGGGGATCGCCCCGCTCATCGGGCGCGACCAACGTCAGCAGCGCGGGCCGCAGCCCCGGATCCAGCTCGGTCGCCTGCTTCCGGCATCCACCGGGACGACGGAGCCTGGCCGCGTGTGTCGACGCGTTCGTCGCCCGGGATCTCGCGGTGAAGGGACGCAAGATGTCGACCCGGCGTGCGTACGAGCAGATCTTCCAGGGGTTCCACCGGTTCCTGCAGGCCCGCCCGCCTCTGCGCGGAGATCGTCGACCGCCTGACCTCAGACGGCACGATCATCGAGACCGGCACCGACTCCTAGCGCCTTGCCCACGCCAAGCCCCATCGAGCAGAAGCCTGATCGCTTGGCTTGTAGTTGCACCGTTTCGTGCCGCGTCCAGGGCGATGAGTTCTTCCCACGGCCAGAGTCCCCAGAGGTATCGATGGATGCCATACGGACAGGGAGGCTCGACGTGAGAAGGCTGGTATTGAAGATATCCGTCTCGGTCGACGGATTCGTCGGAACGGACAGTGGAAGCGTCGACTGGATCTTCCCCAGTCTCACCGACGATGCGACTGCCTGGCTGGCCGAGACCCTCCGGCAGGCCGGCACTCACATCATGGGGCGGACTGCTTACCTCGGCATGGCCGCCCACTGGCCGACGTCCACCGAGGTCTTCGCCGCCCCGATGAACGAAATTCCCAAGGTCGTCTTCTCCCGGAGGCTAAAGGAGGCCGACTGGGCCGACTCACGCGTGGCCGACGGTGACCTCGCCACCGAGATCGCCCGCCTCAAACAACAGCCCGGAAAAGACATCCTGGCCCACGGCGGCGCCGGCTTCGCATGGTCACTGTCGAGGCTGCGGCTCGTCGATGAATACCGGCTACTGGTTCACCCGGTCGTACTCGGCAGCGGCCTGCCGATGTTCTCCGATCCGATGGACCTGAGGCTGATCAGCACGACAGCGTTCAGTGGCGGTGCCATCGCCCACGTTTACCGACCCGCCTGACCAAAGGGCCCGGGGCGGGGCCGCATACCGCTGTCAGACCAGCCTGCCCGCAGTCCCAGCTTCGCTCTGGGGCCCCGCTCACGCCCCCATCCATCTGTGCGGGTCAGGCCGCGCGCTTCGCCACTTCCGACTCTGCGGCATGGGCGAGGCGTTCGACCCAATCCTGGTGATAGCGGTAGAGCGCACCGGGATGCTTACGACCGAGCTCCTCGAGGAAGAAAGGACCCTGCTGCGTTTCCTCGGTCAGCACGTGGCAACCACGTTCCGTGGGCGTGATGACCCAGCCGTGGTAGGCGCTCGAACCGGTTTCGTCGCCGTCGACTGTCGTCTCCCACGAAAGTCTGGTGAAGGGCTCATACTCCGTCACATTGAGAGTCATGGGAAATCCGACCGTTACTCGGCTGTACTTGGTTCCGAGCACCAGTTCCGACTCGCCGCTCAGGATCTTGACGTGATCTTCGGGAGGGAAATAGCTCGACCAGTTCTCGGCGTCGATGAGCAGCCTCCATACCACCTCGGGCGGCGCCTTCACGTCGATATCGTTGAGTGCGTAGAGAGGCGAACTTTTCGGGTCATGCCGTTCGGGCCAATTCACCTTGTCGTACATCCGCTGGTTTCCTTTCTGTATCTACGAGTTAACCGGAGTGATTTTCGCGCTCAGTCGCTACCTCGGCGAGCGCCGCGAGAAGGTTCTCGTGTGTGCGCCAAAAGACTTCAGGATCCTGCTTCGCCAATTCGATCCAGAGCGGGCCCTGCATCGTCTCTTCGGTCCAGAGGTGGCTCCCCTTCGATGTGGGTGTGATGATCCAAGCGTGGTAAGCCCTGGATGCTTCCGACGCCTTGGGGTAACCACCCCAGGCGATACGCGTCACAGGCTGGAATTCCTGTATGGATGCGAATATGTCCTGACCGGCCAGGTTGGTTTCGAACCGAGTTCCGAGGCGCAGCGAGTCGTGGCCGTCAAGCAGCTGGACATGTTCGACGCCTGGGTAGTAGGTGGGCCAGGTCTGGGGGTCTACGAGCAGGGACCAGATCGTTTCCGGGGAGGCTTCGACCTCGAGCTCGTTGGTGAAGTGGATCGGGGAGCGACTGGGGGCCAGGCCCTCCGGCCAATCTATTGCTTCGAACACGGAAATCTCCAGACATTGGACGGCTCCCTCGTAGGGATATCCTCGAATGTAATGCCCAACCAGTTCGGTCAGAGTTCGCCGGGAACGGCGAACCGATAAAATACGCCGCCGACCGGCTGGATTCCCATGAGCAGCCAGACCGCGTTTTCGAAGTCGCGGGCTCGTGAGAGGTCTCCTACGCGTACTGGGTCGTAGCCGGCGTCGCGGATGAGCTGCTCGGTGACGTCAAGGGCGCCCTCGTCCGCGACGTACCAATTGCTCGGCCGCACTCGCTGCCTGCGCACTTCGCCGTACAGGGCTCCGAAGTTCATGTTGAAGCTCTTGGCTACCGGGGCGTGAGTGAAGGACTTCACCTCCTCGGCGTATGACGGAAAGTTGCCATGACGCGCGGGCATGATGTTGGTCGCGTCGATCGCGATCTTCCCCTTGAGCCCTGTCGCCTTGCTCAGGGCGTCCGAGATCTTTGCGCCGGGTACTGCAACCAGGACGGCGTCCGCGTCCGAGGCATCCCCGCCGTCACGGCCGAGAACTGTGACCTCGTGGCCTGCGTCTCGCCATAGAGCGGCCAGTCCTCCGCCGATCATTCCTCTTCCGATCGTGACGATCTTCATTCTGTGGCTTCCTTGAGTTGAAATTGACGTATGCCGTTGAACGTGGATGACGCTTTATGCGCGGCTGACGGCCACCGAGTTCCTGACGGCGTCCAGACCGGCGGCGTACGAAACAAGGGGCTCGTATCCGAGCTCGGCTACCGCCTTGTCCGTCCGCAGGGTGCACTGCTGCCCGAGGAACCATCGAGCGGGAACGGGGACCTGGCGGGCGGCGGTCTCGGCGTCCAGGTCGGGGATCGGGAGATCGACGCCATAGATCGCGAACTGGGTCTCCATGAACTCGCGCAGCGTGACGCGGTGCCGGTCTGTGACGAAGTAGGCCTGACCTGGTCGGCCGCGCTGCCATCCGAGCATGAATCCCTCGACGGCGTTCTCGACGAACGTGATGTCAGTTGTGTGCCGGCCGCCGCCGATCCAGGCGAACTGTCCCGCCTTCGCCGCCGCCACCAGGCCTTCGATGAGGAAGCTGTCGGGACCCCAGACGAACCTCGGGCGAATCGATACCGTGGCGAAGTCCGGCGTATGCGCGTCGAGCACGATCTTCTCGGCCACGGCCTTCACCGCGCTGTAAGCGGCTTCCGAGTCGGGCCGCAGCGGTGCGGTCTCATCGACGTCCACGAGCGGGTCGCCGGCGAGGAGCGCGGCTTCGGTCCCGCAGTGGACGAACCGTGGAACCTGCGCGGAGCGGGCCGCATCGACGGCTGCCTGGGTGCCATGAACCGTCACTAGCTCATGACGCTCACGGTCAGCGGTGATGTCCGTCTCGGCAGCGAGGTGGAACACCACATCACTGCCCGTCACCTCGTCGCGCCACGTGGTCGGGTCGGTCAACTCGCCCCGCACGGGCTTGGCGCCCAGCGCCGAGACCTTTGCGGCCGATGCCTCGCTTCGGACCAGAACACGGACCGAGTGCCCCTCGTTGAGCAGTCGTCGTACCAGCACCTGGCCGATGAACCCCGAACCGCCCGTGACGAACGCCTGTGCCATGAACCTCTCCTTCGCTCTGTGCCGGCCCTCTCGCCTGCCTTGCGCGAGAAGGTGTCGTGGGTTGGAGCGATCAGGGGTCCCAAGGTCTTCCCTCAGCTTCATTCATACTTTGGAGCTCTGCGATAAAGTTTTTGGATGGCTTCTCTTCGGGCACTCGAGTGCCTCGTCGCGGTCGCGGACTCCGGGTCGATCACACAGGCCGCACAACTGCTGCATTCGTCGCAACCCGCTGTCTCTCATCAGCTCGCTTCGTTGGAACGCGAGACCCGAACGGTCCTGCTTCGCCGCGAGCCCCGAGGGGTCAAGCTCACTCCTGCGGGGCGTGCCGCCGTCGCGGATGCCAGACGAGCGATCGAAGCGGCCGCCTCTGCGGTGAGGTCGGCACGTGCGGCGGGTCAAGCGGCCGGAGGGGTCTTGCGGTTGGCCTGTGCGCAGAGCCTCACGGTGCCGCTGCTCGCTGCGGTCATTCGCCGGTGGTTTCGCCGCTACCCGGAGGTCGCGATCACGCTGCGCGAGTCCACGGCGATGGACGAGGCACTCGGCCTCGTCGACTCCGACGAAGTCGACGTGGCAGTGCTGACCGCTCCCTCGACCGGCAGCTTCACGATCACCGCCGTCGCCGAGGAGGAGATCGTGCTGGCGGCACCCACCGGCCACGTGCTGGCCGAGCAGTCGGCTGTACGCCTTGAGGATCTTGACGGTGCGCCGCTCGTTCACTTCGCGCCGGACAACGGCCTCAGCGCCTGGCTCGACCAGGCGTTCGCCCGCGCCGGAGTCCACCCGGAGACGGTGATGAGGACGTCGGTTACTGCGGCGGCACCACAGCTGGCGGCTGCCGGTCTGGGAATCGCCGTGTGCCCTGTGAGTGCGGTCAGTGATGGCTTTCCGGGAGCCGTGCGATCGTTCTCTCCGCGCTGGGTCAGGCAACTGGTGGCGGTGACGTCCGGGGAACCGGATCCGCTCGTCGCACGGTTCATCGGCGACCTGCGCAGTCACGGCATGCGTGTGCCTCGCGGTGTGCGGGCTCAGCTCGCACAGGACAGTCCTCCGGCCGAGACACCACGACCGTCCTCCTGAGCGTCGCCGGGCAGCCCACGCAGCGGACGACCAGGTCTGCCGACAAGGCACCCTCTCCGGTACCGGACACGGCGACAGGAAGCGACCGCCTGACTCCGGCAGTCGGCTGGTGTGGCCTGCCGGGTGTCTCTCCTCGTCCTCCGGGAACTCGGCCCGGGAACAGGGATGAACGAGGAGGAACCGTGCAGCTGTCATTTCTGGCACCACTGTTCGAGCGCCGTGGCCCATGGGCCACCGTGTACTTCGACCCCGCTCAGAATGACGAGTCGGGGGCCAAACGGCGTGAGCTGTTCGTACGGGAAGCCTGCCGGGACCTGGAGGAGGAAGGCGCCGACGCGGCGACCGTGCAGGCGGTGCGCGAGGCCCTGGCGAACATCCGGCCCGCGGACGCCCCGGCCGGCCGAGCGATCTTCGCCGCCGGGGGAGAGGTGGTGCTCAGCCTCAATCTCTCCCGGCCGCCGCAGCGGCAGATCGCCCGCTGGACCGCCCTGCCCCGGCTCACACCGCTGCTGGAGCTCTCCGCTCAGGATCCGGTCTGCCTGGTGGCCTACATCGACCGGACCGGCGCCGACTTCGAACTGCGCGGGGCGACCGGCCCGCAGGACGCCGGGCAGGTCGAGGGCCGGCACTGGCCGGTGCACCGTACGGCCTCGTCGGACTGGTCGGAGCGGCATTTCCAGCTGAGGGTCGAGAACACCTGGGACCAGAACGCCGGTGAGATCGCCGAAGCGCTGAGTTCGGCGTACGCGGAGTCCGGGGCCGAGCTGGTCGTCCTGGTCGGCGACCCGCGCGAGCGGCCTGCCGTGCGGGACGAGCTGCCGGAGGCCGTTCGGGAGGTCACGGTGGAAACGGAGCATGGTGGCCATGCCGCCGGCTCCTTCTCTCCCGCGCTGGAAGAGGCCGTCGAGCAGGCCCGCCAGGAGTACACCCGGCGTCGCATCGAGGAGGCACTCGACCGGTTCCGTGCCGGACGGAGCGGCACCGACGGGCCGGCGGACGCGGTGGAGGGCGTTCCGGCCCTGGTGGAAGCGGTCAGGGAGCACCGCGTCGACACGCTGCTGATTCGTCCCGACGGGGCGGATCTGGCCCGTGAGACATGGGCGGGTGACGATCCCGACCAAGTGGCGGTGCGCCGCACCGATGCGCAGACCCTGGGCGGGGGCGATCCCTTCCCGGTGCGCGCCGACGACGCACTGCTGCGGACGGCCGCGGTGACCGCCGCCGACGTGCTGATCATTCCTCCTGCGGACAGCGAGGGCAGGGACGTCCCGGCGGGTGGCCTGGGCGCCCTGCTGCGGTGGACGTACGCCTCGGCCGGCTGAGCGCCGACCCTCGCGGCGCGAACCGGCGATCACCCGCGCTCAGGCCGGTTGATCACCGTGCCGATGAGCTGGAAGGAACGCCGGTTGCCAGGTTTTCGCCTCAGTGATCGGGTAACCCGGCGCACATGCGCAATCCCCTGTCGAAGATCGAAGTCCTGGAGGACGCCGACCTGCTCGACCGTGTCGCGGCCCCCGTACGGACAGGCGTCCACGCTCTGCCCCTCGGGCCCCTGCGGGACGCGCTGCGCGGCCGTTGGCAGGGCCACCCCCTGCACCCGGTGCTGGTGCAGACCCCCATCGGCGCCTGGACGTCCGCCGCGCTGCTCGATCTGACCCGCGGCAATGAGCGCGCGGCCCGGCTGCTGGTCGCCGTCGGGCTCGCCGGCGCCGCCCCGGCCGCGCTGGCGGGGGCCGTCGACTTCGCGGACCAGCATCCCGAGCAGGAGCGCGTGGGCGTGGTGCACGCGGCGGCGAACACCGCGGCCATCGCCTGCTACGCCGCCTCGCTCGTGGCCCGCAGCAGGGGCCGGAGCGGTCGGCTGCTCGGCTTCGCCGGACTCACGGCCGCCACGGTCGGCGGGTTTCTCGGCGGCCACTTGGCATACCGGCAGGCCGCGGGGGTGAACCACAGCGAGGCCGTGCCGCATCTGATCGACGCGGGCTGGCATGCGGTCGGTGACCCGGAGGAGTTCCCGCGCGGCAGCGTCGTCCGGCGGATGGTCGGGGAGGTGCCTGTGCTGCTCGTACGGGACTCCGACAGTCCCGGAGAGATACACGCGCTGGCGGAGCGGTGCGCCCATCTCTCGGGCCCTCTGTCGGAGGGCGAGATCAGTGACGGATGCGTGACCTGTCCCTGGCACGGCAGCACGTTCCGGCTCGCGGACGGCGCCTGCGTGGGCGGACCGTCCACGGCACCGCAGCCCTCCTTCGACGTACGCCTCAGCGACGGCCTGGTCGAGATCCGGCTACGGGAGGGACACGCGCACTGAACGGTGCGGGGGAGCGCGCGACGGCCGACCAGCCAACCAGCCGACCCAGTCGATGAGTCGAGGGAGAAACCGTCATGACCACGCACGAACGCCGTCCCGCCGACGCGAAGCAGCGGCAGCGCGACGCCCACCGCGCCCCCGACCCGGCCGGTGGTCCGCTCACCACGGATCAGGGAGTGGTGGTCGATCACACCGACGACTCTCTGCGGGCGGGCGAGCGCGGCCCCACGCTGATGGAGGACTTCCACTTCCGGGAGAAGCTCACCCGCTTCGACCACGAGCGGATCCCGGAGCGCGTGGTGCATGCCCGAGGGGCCGGTGCGTACGGCTACTTCCAGCCGTACCAGTCCTGTGCGGAGTTCACCAAAGCCGCCTTCCTCCAGGAGCCGTCCGTGCGGACGCCGGTGTTCGTGCGCTTCTCCACGGTGCAGGGCCCGCGCGGCTCGGCGGACACGGTGCGCGACGTCCGCGGCTTCGCGACCAAGTTCTATACGTCGGAGGGCAATTACGACCTCGTCGGGAACAACATGCCGGTCTTCTTCATCCAGGACGGCATCAAGTTCCCCGACTTCGTGCACGCCGTGAAGCCGGAACCGCACAACGAGATCCCCACGGGCGGGTCCGCGCACGGCACCCTCTGGGACTTCGTCTCCCTCCAGCCCGAGACCCTGCACATGATGATGTGGCTGATGTCCGACCGCGCCATTCCGCGCAGCTACCGGACGATGCAGGGCTTCGGCGTGCACACCTTCCGGTTCGTGGACGCCGCGGGCAACGGCACGTTCGTGAAGTTCCACTGGACGCCCGTGCTCGGCGTTCACTCGCTGGTGTGGGACGAGGCGCAGGAGACGCAGGGCCGCGACCCGGACTTCAACCGCCGTGACCTGTGGGACAACATCGCGGCCGGCAACTACCCCGAATATGAACTGGGTGTCCAGTTGGTGCCGGAAGAGGACGAGCACTCCTTCGACTTCGACCTCCTGGACGCCACGAAGATCATCCCGGAGGAGGAGATCCCCGTACGGCCCATCGGGCGCATGGTCCTCGACCGCAACCCGGAGAACTTCTTCGCCGAGACCGAACAGGTCGCCTTCCACACGGCCAACGTCGTGCCGGGCATCGACTTCACCAACGACCCGCTGCTCCAGGCCCGCAACTTCTCCTATCTGGACACCCAGCTGATCCGCCTGGGCGGCCCCAACTTCGCCCAGATCCCGGTCAACCGGCCGGTCGTGGACGTCCGCACGAACCAGCGGGACGGCTTCCACCAGGGACAGATACACAGCGGCACCAGCTACAGCCCCAACTCCCTGAGCGGCGGCTGCCCGGTGCTGGCCGGGGCTGCCGACCCGAGCGCGTACAGCCATCTCCAGGAGCGGGTCGACGGGAACAAGATCCGCAAGCGCAGCGAGAGCTTCAAGGACCACTACACCCAGGCGGCGCTGTTCTTGCTGAGCATGTCCGACTGGGAGAGGCAGCACATCATCGACGCTTTCCGCTTCGAGCTCGGCAAGGTCGGGTCGACGCAGGTACGGCAGCGGACCGTCGAGCAACTGGGCCATGTGCACCACGGATTGGCCGCCGCCGTGGCCGAGGGCATCGGTGTCGAGCCGCCCGAGAAGGAGGACACCCCGCAGCCGGAACCCTCCCCGGCGCTGAGCATGACGAGCGACAAACTCCGCGGCGACGGCAGTATCCGTACCCGGCAGGTAGCGGTCCTGGTCGCCGACGGCGTGGACGCGGCCCAGGTCGGCACCGTACGGGAAGTCCTGGAGGACGGCGGTGCGATCGTCGAGGAACTGGCCTTCCACGACGGCACGGTGCGCGACAGCGACGAGGGCCGGCACCGGGTCGACCGGGCGCTGCCCACGGTCGCGTCCGTGCTCTACGACGCGGTGGTCGTCCCGGGCGGCGCGCGCGAGCTCGCCGGCGACGCGACGGTCCAGCGGTTCGTACGGGACGCCTACCGGCACGGCAAGCCGGTCGGCGCCCTGGGCAGCGGCATCGACCTGGTCGCCATGCTGGAGCCGGACGGTCTGCGCCTGGCCGGAGACGGCGACGGCACCGTGGCCGACCGCGGCGTGGTCTCCGAGACGTCCACCGGGCCGGCCAGCGAGGGGTTCCTGTCGCAGCTGACCGCCGCGATCGCCGCCCACCGCCACTGGGACCGGCCGCCAGTACACCGCTGAGCCTCGGCGCCGGTGCCCACCGGCCCTGCTCCCCGAAACCGCCTCGATCTGCAACGCCACCGGCGGCACGCCCCTGCCCGAGGAACCCGAGGAACGCGAGTTCACCCGAGGAAGGAGTCGAGCGTCATCGTGTGGCACTCACTCACCTGGGAAGCCACATCCGTCTGCCGCTCGGTCCGCAGGTGCGTCACCGCTCCCGGCCCCGAGCGCTACACCACGGTCCAGTCCCTCAAGACGGCGGGCGCCGCGCTGCTGGCCTGGGCGCTGGCCGGCTGGTGGTGGAACGCGCCGATGGCCCTCCTGGCGCCATGGACCGCGCTGTTCCTGGTGCAGAGCACCGTCTACCGCTCCCTGCTGTCCGCGCTGCAGCAATTCGTGGTGGTCGTCGCGGGAACGCTTCTCGCCGCCGGCGCCGGCGTGCTCACCCCCAACACCATGGCCGCGATGGCGGTGGCCCTGCCCCTGACGGTCCTGCTCGGCAACTACACCCGGTTCGGTTCTCAGGGCCTGTACGCACCCACCGCCGCACTGTTCGTCCTCGTGTACGAGTCGTACGCCGGCTTCGACATCCTGCACCGCCTCCTGGAGACGCTGCTCGGAGCGACCATCGGGGTCTGCGTGAACGCCTTGGTACTGCCGCCGGTCCATACCGACCGAGTCCGTCACCTGCGGAACCAACTCCCGCGGGACTGCGCCACGTTGCTGCACGAGGTCGCCGACGGCGTCGAGGGCGCGTCCGACGACGGCCGAGTGCGGAGCTGGTACGACAGGGCCGTGCGATTGACCGACGTGGTCGCGGAGCTGCGGGACGCGCGCCGCTGGTCGGACGAGAGCTTCCGCTTCAACCCGGGCCACAGGCTGCGCCGGACCGTTGTGCCACCGCCGTCGGCCGACTGGGACCTGACCTGGGACCGGATCACCGAACACATCCGCGCGACGATCCGTACGCTGAACGACGCCACCACGCTTCCGGACTGCGTACCAGGCATCCTCTCGCCCCTCTTGCAGTCGGCCGGCGACGTGCTCGACCCCGACACCGCCGCCGAGCGCGACCGCGCGCTGAACGAGGCGACCGCCGCACACCGGCGTCTGACCGCCGTACTCGCCGACGGCCGTTATGAGACCACCCCCGCCCTGGGCGGTCTGGCCCTGGACACGCATCGGCTGTTGGACGACCTCACCACCGTCGCCGGCGCGCAGCACGTCCCGCAGACCCGGCGCCAGGCGTGAGCGCAGGGGACGGCTCAGCCCACTTTGCGGCCCTGGAGGGGCTCTGTCTCCGCGCCGGCTCCTCGTTGCAGCCCGTGCAGGAACTCCTCCAGCACCTCTGCGGCCGTACGCTCCGGCTGCCAGTGGAGTTCGGTGTGGGCCCGTGAGCAGTCCATGAGGGGGAGCCGGAGCACGGCGTCGAAGAGGTGGGGCGAGGCGGGCAGCAGATGCAGGCCCCATGCGGCCGCGATGGCGGAGCGGGCGGCCGGTCGTGGCAGCCGTACCGGGCGGGCTCCGAGCATCTCGCCCAGCATCTGCGCGTCGACGGGCGGCTCGCCCGCCAGGTTGAACGCGCCGCCCAGGTGGCTGTGCACCGCCAGCCGGTAGGCCTGCGCCGCGTCGTCGGTGTGCAGGGCCTGCACCCGCAGGCCCGGGATGTCGGGGAGGAAGGGCAGCATTTCGGGACGCGCCAGCGGTCCCGGGAGGAAGCGGCCGCCGAAGATGCGGCGCTGTTCGCTCGCCGATTCCCGCTTGAAGAGGAAGGCGGGCCGCATCCGCACCACCCGGATGCCCGGGTGCTGGTGCTCGAAGGAGTCCAGGGCCCGCTCCAGGTAGGCCTTCTCACGGCAGTAAGCAGCGTCCGGCCATCCATGCGTCGGCCATGACTCGTCCACCGCGCGGTCCTTGGGCCCCGGCGAGTACGCCCCCACGGAGGAGGCATGGACCAGCGCCGGCACCTTAGCCGCAGCCACTGCCTCGAACACCCGGATGCTGCCGAGCACGTTGGTGCGCCAGGTCGCGGCCGGATCGTGCGTGGGCTGGAAGGCCCAGGCCAGATGGACCACAGCGTCGGCGCCTTCGAACTCCTCAACCAGGTCGGCGTCCTCGGCGGCCAGGTCCACCGCGGACCACTCGGTCTTGTCGAGCGACCAGTCCGGAATCCGACGGGCGAGACCCCGCACGGAACCGACCTTCGAATCCTCCACGAGCAGGCGCACCAGGCTGGTGCCCACGTTGCCGGTGGCTCCCGTGACGACGACCTTGCCGCCGGATTCGCTCCTCACGACCGGCTCCTTTCGGGCGATGGGCTGATCCACGCGTCATGGCTGATCCACGCGTCATGAGCGTGCTCAGCCCCGAGTACCCGGTGCCCGGGGACGCACGCGATGGAAAGGTCGCCACACGGTTCAGCTCGGCGGGGAGTGTGTTTGCTCGCGTGGCCCTGGGGCACTCGTGTCGTGGCTGAGCGGCCGTGGGAAAGAGGCCGTGGACGCGGTGGGACCCGCGTCCACGGCCTCACCCTTCCCTACGGCGCCATGGCGCCGTTCATGCCTGACACTGCGGGCACCAGACCGTACGGCGTCCCGCGCTGCGACTTGAACGCAGGGAATCGCCGCAGCGGGGACATGTGGGCTCACTGTCGTCCCAGCGCCCGGTGAGCCAGGAGCGGCGTGGCGGCACCCGCCCGTCGCGCACGGATGTCGTCAGGACACGGCCCATCGCCGCGTGGATGCGCCGCAGTGTCTTCTCGTCCAGGTTCCGCGCCGGATTGCGAGGGGCGACACGAGCCCGCCACAGGATCTCGTCGCACAGGAGGTTGCCGAGGCCCGCGATGACGGACTGGTCCATGAGGGCACTCTTGACGGCACCCCGTCGCCCCGACAGCAGTTCCAGAAACTCTTCTCGGCTCACGGCTCGGGCGTCCGGGCCCAGGCCGTCCAGAATTCGGTCAACGGCGTCGTCGTCGGCCAACTGCACGCCCTGCAGCTTGCGTTGATCGCGATAGCAGAGATTCCGAGTACCGTCGAGTGCCCGGACGATGCGGTCATGCGCCTCGATCGGTTCTTCCTGGGCACAGCACCGCAGTGATCCTGTCATTCCGAAATGAAAGACAAGCGTCGGGTCGCCGTCCGTCGGGACGAAGAGCCATTTTCCGTGCCGCCACGCCTTCCCGAGACGCTTCCCCTTCAATTCCTTCCGGAGTCGTTTCTCGGTGACACCCCGTAGAACTCCGGCGTCCCGTACCTCGATGTCCGTGACGGACCGGCGACTCCCGCAATCGAGCAGGACCTGGCGGAATCCTTCGACATCCGGTAGTTCGGGCACGGTTCTTCTCCGGCTTTCCGTGGCGTACTGACGACGCTACCGCCCGCGATGGAGACGTGCCCTCGCACGAGCCGTAGATTAATTGAGTTACGCAACAAGATGGTAAAGTGGCTCGTATGCCCACACCACAGCTGCCTGATGCCCCCGCGTCCCCGGAAGTGATCGAGATCGAGCGGGCGCTCACTCGCATCACCTACCTGAGCACGCGCGCCCGGCAGCACGACCGGCTGATGGCCCTGGCCGGCGTGCCGCTGGACCGGGCCGCCGTGGCATTGCTGCGCCAGGTCGCCGACTCGGAGCCGCTGCGCCCCGGGGAGCTGGCCACCCGGCTGGGGGTGGAGGCCTCGCACGTCACCCGTACCGTGCAGCAGCTGCAGAAGGCCGGTTACGTCACCCGCGTCCCCGACCCCGACGACCGCCGCGCCCAGCGCATCCAGCTCACCGACGCGGGGCGCCAGGCCATCGACAAAATCCGCGACGCGGGCGCCCGCGGCATGCAACTGGCCCTGGGCGACTGGTCTCCGGAGGAGCTGCGCCAGCTCGCCACCCTCTTCCACCGCATGGTCGACGACTTCCTGTCGTACGCCATCGACGACGAGTCGGAACCCGACGCGGTGGCACCGGCGGGCACTGCCTGAGCTCTGAGCTAGGCCTGAGCGGGGCGGCCGGGCTCGTGCAGCCCCCGCAGCAGCAGATGTCCCAGTGCGGGCAGGGCAATGAGGGGGAGCAGCGCGGTCCGCAGGGACGTGGCGTCGGCGACCGCGCCGAGGACAGGGGCGGCGAGCCCGCCGACACTCACCGTCAGACCCAGCGTGACGCCGCTCGCGGTCCCCACACGCCGGGGGAGATAGTCCTGGCCGAGCGTGATGTGCAGCGAGAACGGCACGTACAGGCCCGCTGACGTCAGCGCGATGAACAGGTAGACCGCGGGGCCGGGTACGAGGACGGTCCCGGCGACGGCGAGGACCGTCAGGGCATACGACCACCTCACCACCGCGACCCGGCCGTACCGCTCGGCGAGCCGCCCGCCCGCCACGGTCCCGAGTGCGCCGCCGACGTAGAGCACGCACAGCGCGGCCGTGCCCGCCACCTCCCCACCGGCCGTGCGCTCACGGACGTACAGGGAAACGAACGTGCTCAGCCCGACGAAGACGACCGACCGGCAGACGATCGCCCCGGACAGCCGGAGGAACGACGGCCAGTCATCGCTGCCGCTGCCCTCGGTCACCGCGGCGGCCGAGGGTGTCCGGGCCGAGCGCAGAGCGGCCGCACACAGGACGGCCCCCGCGACGCCGGGCACGATCAGTAGGGGAGAGGCCCGCAGTCCGCCCGTGGCGATCACGGCGGACACCAGCAAGGGTGCGAGCGCGAAGCCGATGTTCCCGCCGAGCGAGAACCACCCCATGGCCACATGGCTGCCGCGCGCGGCGGCCCGTGCGGCGCGGGCGGCCTCCGGATGGTAGGCGGCGACCCCGATCCCGGACACCGCGACCGCCGTCAGGGTCAGGGCGTACGAGCCGCCGACCCCGCTCAACGCGACTCCCGCACCGCCGGTCAGCGCGCTCAGCGGCAACAGCCACGGCATCGCCCACCGGTCGGTGAGGGCCCCGAACAGCGGCTGCACGACCGACGACAGCAGTGACGCGGCCAGGACGATGCCCGAGGCTGCGGCATACGTGTAGGCGCGCTCGGCGACGAAGAACGGCACCAGGGCCGCCACGGCCCCTTGGTACACGTCCACGCAGGCATGCCCCACAGACATCAGCGTGATCGGTTTCGTGGTCACCCTGCGATCTTCGCGGGGCCGGCCGACGGCCTGCTTTCGATAAACTGCCGACTTGTGCCGGACATCCGCCATACGCCCAAAGCGCCGACCGGCGCCCAGAACCTGGCCGCCGGTCAGCGCATCGACGCGCACCGGCACGACGAGCACCAGATCGTCTACGCGGGCTCCGGCGTCCTGGCCGTCACCACCGACGCGGGCACCTGGTTCGCGCCCGGCACCCGCGCCATCTGGGTCCCGGCAGGCACCGTCCACGCGCATCGCGCCCACGGCCACCTGGACCTGCACCTGGTCGGCCTTCCCGCCGACGACAACCCGCTCGGCCTGGACAACCCCACCGTCCTCGCCGTGAGCCCCCTCCTGCGCGAACTGATCCTCGCCTACACCCGCGACCCCGACGACGACAGCCCCGAACGCCACCGGCTGCTCGCCGTCCTGCGCGACCAGTTGCGCGCCTCACCGCAGCAGCCGCTCCGGCTGCCCACCGCCACCGATCCGCGCCTGGCCGCGGTCTGCGACCTCGTCCACACCGACCCGGCTGACGTACGTACCCTCGCCGCACTCGGCGCCGCGACCGGCGCGAGCGAGCGCACGCTCAGCCGGCTCTTCCGCCGTGAGTTCGGTATGACCTTCCCGCAGTGGCGCACCCAGTCGCGCCTCTATCACGCCCTGCGGATGCTGGCCGACGGAATGCCCGTCACCACGGTCGCCCACCGCTGCGGCTGGTCCTCCACCAGCGCGTTCATCGACGTCTTCCGCCGCTCGTTCGGCTACACGCCCGGAACGCACAACCGCCGTTCCTGAAAAGCCCCTTTTGAGGCCTGCCCCCTCGGGAAGGGGCGGGCGACCGCGCTACGCTCCAGTGATCGCGCGCAGGAATCACACGAGGGGCACACAGTGAGCGGACGCATAGGGGTCGGGGACAAGGCCGAGGACTTCGAGCTGGCGGACGAGACCGGCACCCGCCGTCGCCTGTCCGAACTGCTCACCGAGGGACCGGTGGTGCTCTTCTTCTACCCCGCCGCCCTCACGCCGGGCTGTACTGCCGAGGCCTGCCACTTCCGGGATCTGGCTGCCGAGTTCGCTGCCGTCGGCGCCCGCCCGGTCGGGATCAGCGGTGACTCCGTCGAGCGCCAGCAGGAGTTCGCCGAGCGGCACACCCTGGGCATGCCGCTGCTGTCCGATGTCGACGGGACGGTCCGGGAACAGTTCGGTGTCAAGCGCGGCTTCTCCATGGCGCCCACCAAGCGCGTCACCTACGTCATCGCCGAGGACCGCACCGTCCTCGAGGCCGTGCACAGCGAACTGCGCATGAACACGCACGCCGACCGCGCCCTCGCCGCGCTGCGCGCCCACCAAAAGTGACCTCCGGCCCGTAGGGGGCCGGCGGCGCCGGTTGATACGGCCCCACAAGAGGGCCATTCTGGACCACATGGAGCACGCCTCCGCCACGGTGATCATCGATCCCTCGGGTGTCGTAACGGGGTGGAGCGAGGGTGCCCGGCAGCTGACCGGATACCCGGCCGAGGAGGTCGTGGGACGGGCGGTACGCGATCTGCTCGCCGAGGAGCCGTCGCCGGAGGCCCGGACCGCGCTGTCCGGCCCCGTCGTCCTGCGGCACCGTGACGGCTCCACCGTGGCGCTCCCCGTGCAGGCGACGGCCGTGCTGGGCCCGGACGGCGCACCGGGCGGATATGTGATCACCGCCCGGCCCGGCGGCCCCGAACCCACCCTGGCGGGCCAGGCCTTCCAGCAGGCATCGATGTCCATGTCGGTCTTCGACACCCGGCAGCGCTATCTGCGCCTCAACGAGACGGCCTGCCGGGTCATGGGGGTGCCGGAGGAGATACTGCTGGGCAGGCCCTTCCTGGATACGGTGGAGGACGGCGAGCACAGCCGCGGCTTCCACAACAATCTGCGCCGCGTCGCCGAGACGGGCCGCCCGGTCCACTACGAGAGCTTCACCGGTGCGCCCGCCCTCAACCGGGAACACGCCTGGAACATCGAGATGTGGCCCGTGCGGGACGACTCAGGTGACGTCACCGGTGTCGCCCTGGCCGCCCTCGACAGCACCGAGCAGTACTGGGCCCGGCAGCGGCTGGCCCTGCTCAACGAAGCGGCGGCCGCCATCGGCACCACCCTGGACGTGGTGCGCACCGCGGAAGAACTCGTGGAACTCCTGGTCCCGCGCTACGCCGACTTCGCCAGCGTGGACCTGCTCGACTGGGTCCTCGTGGCGGACGAAGCGCCGACGGCACTGGACGAAGAGATCGTCCTGCGCCGCGTCGCCCACGGCTCCCGTACCGAAGGCACTCCGGAGGCGGCCGTGCACCTGGGCGGCACGGAGATCTACCCCGGGTACTCGCCGCCAGCCCGGGCCCTGCGGGAGGGGCGAGCCGTCCTCGGCCAGGCGGGCGAGCCGGACTTCACGCGCTGGGTCGCCGAACGCAACGCGCGGGCCCCGGCCGGCCGGCCGCACCGCAAGGGCGTCCACTCGATGCTCGCGGTACCGCTGCGGGCCCGCGGTACCACGCTCGGCGTCGCGGTGGCCGTCCGCATCGCCAACCCCGACGACTACGGCCCGGACGATGCCGCCGTCGCCGAGGAACTCGCCAGCCGGGCCGCCGTCTGCGTCGACAACGCCCGCCGCTTCGCCCGCGAACGCACGACCGCGCTGGCTCTCCAGCACAGCCTGCTGCCGCGCGGACTGCCCGGACAGGCGGTGGTCGAGGTGGCCCACCGCTATCTGCCCTCCGGCTCCCTCGCCGGCATCGGCGGCGACTGGTTCGACGTGATCCCGCTGTCCGGCAGCCGGGTCGCCCTGGTCGTCGGCGACGTCGTCGGGCACGGCATCCCGTCGTCGGCGACCATGGGCCGCCTGTGCACGGCCGTCCGCACCCTCGCCGACGTGGACCTGCCGCCGGACGAACTCCTCACCCACCTCGACGACCTGGTCACCCACCTGGCGTCCGACGACCGCGACGAAGAGGCCGCCGAACTCGGCGCCACCTGCCTGTACTCCGTCTACGACCCCGTCACCCGGCACCTCACCATGGCCGCCGCCGGACACCCCCCGCCCGTCGTGGTCCTCCCCGACGGCACCACGCGGCTGGTCGAGATCAATGCCGGGCCCCCGCTCGGCGTCGGCGGGCTGCCCTTCGAGTCGGTGGACCTGGAGCTCCCCGAGGGAGCCGTCGTAGCCCTGTACACCGACGGCCTCATCGAGGACCGGGATCGCGACGTCGACCACGCCACGTCCGAGCTGTGCCGCGCGCTGGCGGCCCGCACCGACACCCTGGACGCCCTGTGCGACACGGTGCTGAAGGCCGTACTGCCGGAGGAGCCCAGCGACGACGTGGCCCTCCTGCTCGCCCGTACCCGGGCGCTGGGCGCCGACCGGGTCGCCACCTGGGACGTGCCCCCGGACCCCGCGCACGTGGCCGTCACCCGGCAGGAGGCCATCGAGCAACTGGCCGCGTGGGGGCTGGACGAGGCCGCCTTCGTCACCGAACTCGTCGTCAGTGAACTCGTCACGAACGCCATCCGCTACGGCGAACCGCCCATCCAGCTACGGCTGATCCGCGACCGCACCCTCATCTGCGAGGTCTCCGACGGCAGTTCCACCTCACCGCATCTGCGCCGGGCACACGCCTACGACGAGGGCGGCCGTGGTCTCCTCCTGGTCGCCCAGCTCACCCAGCGGTGGGGCAGCCGGCAGACGGGCCGCGGCAAGACCATCTGGGCCGAACAGCCGCTGCCACCGCCCTGATCACTCGAACGGGCAGCCCGGATTCGCCGCGTCCTGCGACAACGGCGCCCCGTGCGGCAGGACGTACAGCACATCGAGGACGACCGCCGTGTCGCCCAGATTGCGGCCGATGTGGACATGGTCCGCCCCGGCCGGTTCCTGAATGGCGCTGCCCTTCGGATACACGCCGTCGGACGCGCAGGTGGAGTCGAAGTGGCTGAGCGTGCCCTGCTGCACGACGGCGTACAGCGGACCGTCGTGGTAGTGCCAGCCGGTCGCCTGCCCGGGCGGGACGGTGATCTCCCGCAGGATGTAGTCGGTGCCGCCGACCGTGGTCTGGGCGATCACCTTTCCGGTGACCCCCGGACCGGGCGGGGTCGCCAGAGCGGTGCCACAGGTCGCGAAAGTGGCGGCTGCGACTGCCCCGGTTATGGCGGTGCGGAGGAACATGCGCATGGGAAACGGCCTTCCGGCGTGAGCGGACGATCGACGACGTGCCGCTGTGAACATAGAGGAGGGGAAGGCCAGTTGGGGCAGAATCCGGTCACATGCACGGGGGAACGCCGGTCAACCCGCCACACGGTCCGACACACGTTCCCGTACGACATCCTGTGGACGCTTGTCGTCGCGCAACCCGAGATACCGCGGATGACGCAGCATCCCGTCACGGGTCCATTCGGTGAAGGCGATCTGCGCGACCAGCGTCGGCTCCACCCAGCGGGCTCCGGACTCGCGCACCGGGTCGTCGAAGGGCGATGACGAGGTGCGCAGTTCGTCGAGGCGTTCGCGGAGTGCGAGCAGCGTACCGCGGTCGAAGCCTGTGCCGACCTTGCCCGCGTACCGGAACCTGGCCTCCTCGTGGTAGCCGAGCAGCAGGGCGCCGAGGCCCACGCGGGAGCCGGCCGGTTCGGTGAAGCCGCCGACGACGAACTCCTGTCCCTGGGAGCACTTGAGCTTCAGCCAGTCCGTGGACCGGCGCGGACGGTAGGGGCCGTCGGCGCGCTTGGCGATCAGCCCTTCCCAGCCGCGGGCGCAGGCGTCGGCGAGCAGTTCGCCGCTGCCCCCGTTGCGGTGGGACGTCACCCGCAGCGGGGCGCGATAGGTCAACGCGCGGCGCAGCAGGGACTTGCGGGTCCGCAGCGGCAGCCGGGTGGTGTCCGACCCGTCCAGCCTGAGCAGGTCGAAGACGTAGTACGTCACGGCGACACCGCTCGCCGCGATGTCCCGCGGCCGGGTCAGCCCCATGCGCTGCTGGAGCCGGGAGAAGTCGGTGCGGCCGTGCGAGAACGCCACGATCTCCCCGTCGATCGTGAAGTCCGTGCAGTCCTGGGCCGCGAGCGCGTCGACGATCTCCGGATAGGTGTCGTTGAGGCGGTGCCCCGCACGGGACAGCAGCAGCGTCCGGCCCTGCTCGCGGACCGCGAGCACGCGGATGCCGTCCAGCTTCCGCTCGAAGATCCACTCGCTGGAGAAGTCCCGCCGGTCACTGAGCGTGGCGAGCATCGGCTGCGCGGCCAACTCCGCCCCGGGGCGCGCCTTCCGCAGCAGCCGGCGCTGCTCGGCGGGCAGCGTGGTCGGCAGGCCGGACACTCCGTTCACTCCTCACGGTCGTCCGCGGCGACCTGGGCGAGGGTACGGCCGGTGCGTGCCGAGCGGGCCCGCCGGGGATCCGGGGTGCCGTGCCCGCGGGCCCGCCCGCCGGACGCCTTCACCAGGAGCCAGGCTTCGCCCTCGCCGTCGCCCTTGCCGCCGCGGAACCGGGTGAGCGCGTACTCGCCGTGCAGCTTCGAGCCGTTGAGGCGGAACGTGGCGTGGCCGTGCGCCAGCGACTCCTCGAAGTCGACGGGCCGGCCCTTGCGGTCGTGGCTGAGGGGCTCATAGGTGCCGTGGTCCCACACGATCACGGTCCCGCCGCCGTACTCGCCCTCCTGGATGACGCCCTCGAACTCCTCGTACTCCAGGGGGTGGTCCTCCGTGGGCATGGCCAGCCGCTTGTCCTGGGGATCCGCCGACGGCCCCTTCGGCACCGCCCACGACTTCAGTACGTCGTCGACCTGCAACCGGAAGTCGAAATGCAGGGTGCTCGCATCATGGATCTGTACGACGAACCGGGACTCCTCACCGGAGGGCGCCTGGCGGCCCTCGGGCTCACGGGTCCGGTCGAAACGGCGCTTGCCGCGGTAGTCCCGCAGCCGCTCGTGCTGTCCCATGAGCCCCGGGTACCCCTCCTCGAGGTGCTGACTCAGAACTCCTCGTGCACCTCGGGGTCCCCGCCCAGGCGCCGGTGCGCGCGGTCGGCGAGCGCCTCCAGCTGTGCGTCATCGAGTTCGAAGCCGAAGACGTCGAGGTTCTCGCGCTGCCGCTCGGGGCTGGCCGATTTCGGGATGGGCAGCGCGCCCAGCTGCGTGTGCCAGCGCAGCACGACCTGGCCCGGCTTCACCCCGTGCGCCTCGGCGATGCCGGTGACGACGGGATCGTCCAGCAGGTCGGAGCCACGGCCCAGCGGGCTCCAGCTCTCGGTGACGATGCCCTTGCCGGCGTGGAAGGCCCTGAGGTCCTCCTGCGGGAACAGCGGGTGCAGCTCGATCTGGTTCACGGACGGCAGGACCCCGGTCTCCTTCTCCAGCCGTTCGATGTGCTCGGCCGTGAAGTTGGAGACCCCGATCGACCGTACGAGGCCGTCCTCGCGGAGCTTGATCATGGCCTTCCAGGAGTCGACGTACTTGTCGACGCGGGGGAGCGGCCAGTGGATGAGATACAGGTCGACGTAGTCCAGGCCGAGCCGGCCGCGGGATTCCTCGAAGGAGGCGAGGGTCTCCTCGTAGCCGTGGTGCCGTCCCGGGAGCTTCGTGGTCACCACGACGTCCTCACGGGGTACGCCGCTGCTCGCGACGCCCCGGCCGACTCCGGTCTCGTTGCGGTAGTTCGTCGCCGTGTCGACGAGCCGGTAGCCCATCTCCAGCGCGGCGCCGACCGCCTGCTCGGCCTGTGTGTCATTCATCGGCCAGGTGCCCAGGCCGATGGCGGGGATCTGCGTACCGTCGTTGAGCGTGTGTGCCGGGATGCTGAGCACGGTCGGACCTTCCCGTTGACTGTGTCGTCGTCCAGCCAGTATGCGATTTCGCGCCGGGGCGGGCAGGGCCGAGGCCTCCGGGTGCCGGATAGGCTGAGGAGTGATCAACCGGACGGGTGGGGGATGAGGGCGGCGGACGGCATGGGCAGCGCCGAGGACAGGCAGACGAACGGCACCGCGCGTCCCACGTCACGGGACGTGGCCCGGCTGGCGGGCGTCTCGCACACCGCTGTCTCCTTCGTGTTCAACGGCCGCGCCCAGGGCAACCTCTCGCCCGCCACCCAGGAACGCATCCGGCAGGCCGCCGCCCAGCTCGGCTACCGGCCCGACCCTGTCGCACGCGGACTGCGCCGCAGTCGTACGGCCGTGATCGGGCTGGTCACCGACGAGATCGCCTCGTCGCCGTTCGCGGGCCGGCTGCTGCGGGGCGCCATGGACACGGCCTGGAGCAGTGAGCACCTGGTGCTGACCGTCGACTCCGGCGGCGACCCGGCCAAGGAGGACGCGGCCGTCGCCGAACTCCTCGACCGGCGGGTGGACGGCATCATCTACGCGGCCATGTCCCTGCGCCGTGTCCGTGTCCCCGAGGGCCTGCACCGCACCCACTCGGTGCTCGCCAACTGTCTGCCCGAGGACGACTCGCTGCCCTCCGTCATCCCCGCCGAGCGGGCCGGCGGCCGTACGGCGGCGAGGCTGCTCCTTGAGCAGGGCCACCGCAGGGTCGCCCTGGTGGGAGGGCAGGACGACATCGCGTCGGTGGAGCGGCTGCGCGGCTTCCGGGACGCGCTGCGGGCGGAGGGGATCACCGTCCCCAAGGAGTGGGTCGTACGGACCGGAGGCGAGATCTCCGGCGGCTACCGCGGCGCCGAGCAGCTGCTCGCCGACGCCCCCGCCGCACGGCGGCCCACCGGGGTCTTCTGCTACAACGACCGCGTCGCGGCGGGCGTCCTGCACGCCGCGACCCGGCTCGGGATCACCGTCCCCGACGAGCTGTCGATCGTGGGCTACGACGACCAGGAGCACATGGCCGCCTTCCTGACCCCGCCCCTCACCTCGGTCGCGCTGCCGCACCGGGCGATGGGCGAGGCCGCCACGCGGCTGCTGCTCGACGCCATCGACACGGGCCGCACCCCGCCCGCGACCGTGCGGCGGCTGGCCTGCCCGGTGATCAGTCGTGCGTCGGTGGGACCAGCTCCCACCCGGTGACGGAGGCCCCCCACCCCGTCACGACCAGCTCGGGCACCTGGTCCGGGCGCCGGTAGACCCGCTCGGTGACCATGGCCCGGTCACCGGCGAACAGCTCCAGCAGCGAACCGTCCACAAGGATGCGCACCTCCAGCCGCTCCCCGCCCGGCACCCGCACCACGATCGGCGCGGAACCCTCCTCCCCGGAGTCGAACACCACGGTGCCCTCGTCCGGGTCCAGGCGCACGGTCGAGCGCGGCAGACTCAGGGTCGTCCGGCCGACGGCGGTGACCGTCACGTCGTACGACTGTGGCAGCGGTACCCGGCCCGGCGCGGTGACGAACGGCTCCGCCGCACGCAGCAGTTCGAGTTCCGGGGCCGGCACGACACGCAGCGATCCGTCGGGGTGTACGTCGACGACGCGGGGCGCGGTCAGGACACCGGCCCAGCCGGCGCGGTCCACCTCGACCTGCGCACGGGACTCCCAGGACCAGCCCCACATCAACGCCCGGTCCGATTCCTGGAGCACGGCGGGAGCATAGAAGGCGCGACCGTGGTCGAGGGGGCCTCCGGTGTACGGCCGGAAGCTCAATCCCCGTTCGCCGCCGGTCTCCAGACGCCCCGTCAGGTAGCCGGTGGTGCGCGGGTTCCCGTCCCACAGCGACACCACCAGCACCCACTCCCCGGCCTCGGTCGCGAACAGCTGCGGGCACTCCCAGCCCGTCGCCCGGTCGCCGAACGCGTCGGCCGCCACCGGGTCGTTGCCGTCCAGGAGCACTCCGGCGAACCGCCAGTCGGTCAGGTCGTCGCAGTCGTACAGCAGCACCGACGGGGTGCCGTCCCCGTGACCCGCGCCGACCAGGGCCCAGCGGCGGCCTTGGTGCCGGAAGACGAACGGGTCGCGGAACATCACCACGTCCAGACCGGCGGGCGGGCCGCTCACGACGGGGGTGGGCAGCGGCTTCCAGTCGGTGAGCGTCTCGTCCTCCGGGACCAGCGCCCGTGCCAGGCAGATCGTGCCGAGGCCGGTGTGGTGGCGGCCAACGCCCGTGTACACGGCTGTTGGTACGCCGTCGTCGTCCACCACGCACCCGGACCAGCAGCCCGCCTCGTCCGGGCCGCCGGGGGTCGGGGTGAGCGCCAGGGGGTGGTGCTCCCAGTGCGCCAGGTCGGGGCTGGAGACATGGCCCCAGTGGACGTTCGCGTGGACCGGAGCCTCGGGGTTGTGCTGGTAGAACAGGTGGTAACGGCCGCGCCAACGGAAGGGCCCATTGGGGTCGTTGATCCAGTTGGCGGGCGGACGGACCCGGAAGCGGGGGGCGTTGGGGTCCTGGGGTGGAGCGGCGAGGCTCAACGGTTGACTCCTGCGGAGGTGATGCCCTCGCGGAGAGGGCGCTGGCCGATGATGAACACGGCGACGGCGGGGAGCATGGAGAGGACGACTCCGGCGAGTACGACCGAGATGGAGCCGGTGCCGAGATTGCCCTGGAGGGAGACCAGGCCCAGCGGGAGCGTGTAGTTCTGGCCGGACGTCTCGAGGATCAGCGGTCGGAAGAATTCGTTCCAGTGGTAGTTGAAGGCGAGCACACCGACGATCGCGAGTCCGGGCGCGGCCAGCGGGGCGTAGACGGACCGGAAGATCCGCCAGGGACCGGCGCCGTCCAGCATCGCCGCCTCGCCGAGGTCCTTCGGCATGCCGAGGAAGTACTGGCGCATCAGGAAGGTGCCGAAGGCGGTCGGGAAGGCCGGGATGATCAGGCCGAGCAGGGTGTCGGTGAGGCTCAGCTGCTTGAGTACCAGGAACACCGGCACGATGGTGACCTGCAACGGCACCATCATGGTCGCCAGGACCAGGCCGAACAGCGGCTTCTTGAACCGGAATTCGAGGCGGGCGAAGGCGTATCCGGCCAGCCCCGCCGTGATCATCTGGCCGACGGCGATCAGCGCGGTGACCAGCGTCGAGTTGAGGGCGAGCAGCCAGACGTCGATCTGGTCGAAGACTCCGCTGTAGGCCTCGGTGCTGGGGCTGGTCGGGATGATCTGCGGCGGCAGGTCGAAGGACTCCGCCGGGGTGCGCAGCGAGGTGGAGACGGTCCAGATGACCGGGCCGAGGGTCAGCAGGGCGCACACCGTCAGGCCGGCGATCCGCGCCCAGGGCGCGAGCGAGTACCGCGCACGGCTCAGGGACAGGGTTGCTTGGCTCAAGGGACTCACCCGGCTCACTCGTAGTGGACGAAACGCCGGCTGAGCCGGAACTGGACGGCGGTCACCGCCATGATCAGCACGAACAGCAGCACGCCCACCGCGGACGCCTCGCCGAAGCGGAGCTGCTCGAAGGCGCTCTCGTAGATCACCATCACGACGGTGCGGGTGGAGTCGCCGGGCCCGCCGTTGGTGAGGACGTACGGCTGCTCGAAGACCTGGAGCGCGTTGATGATGCCGACCACCGAGGCCACCAGCAGCGTGGGCGACAGCAGCGGCAGCGTGACGTGCAGGTGCTTGCGGAGCCCGGTCGCGCCGTCGAGGGCGGCGGCCTCGTGGATCTCCTTGGGGATGTTGTTGAGTCCGCCGACGAAGAGCAGGAAGGAGAAGCCGAACTGCTGCCAGACGTAGACCAGGACGACGGTCGCCATCGCCGCGTTCTCCGACGTCAGCCAGGGCACCGGGGCGATCCCGACCTCGCCGAGCAGCCAGTTGACGAGGCCGAAGTCCTGGTTGAACAGGTACTTCATCACCACTGAGATCGACGCGGCGGACAGCACCAGCGGGAAGAAGAACGCCGAGCGGAACACCGATCGCAGCCACACCGGCATCCGCCCGTTCACCGCCAGCGCCAGCACCAGGGCGATCAGCAGCTGCAGCGCGACGGCGAACACCATGAACACGAGTGTGTTGCGGAAGGACACCAGCACGGTCGAATCGCCGAACACCTCACGGTAGTTGGCGGCTCCGGCGAAGCTGGGTGAGTCGA
Source organism: Streptomyces sp. 4N124 (assembly GCF_052245395.1). Lineage (NCBI taxonomy): Bacteria > Bacillati > Actinomycetota > Actinomycetes > Kitasatosporales > Streptomycetaceae > Streptomyces > Streptomyces sp. 4N124. The sequence continues at coordinate 109,425 of NZ_JBQQBS010000016.1, read as the reverse complement.
TCACGTTCCAGTGGAAGAGGCTCAGCACCACCGAGCCGACGATCGGGACGACCGTGAAGACCACGATGCCGACGATCGTGGGCGCCAGGAACAGCGCCGCGAGCAGCCGGGTGCCGCGCTCGCGGGCGGAGGGACGCGGTGCGACGGGCGGCGCGGCCGCGGGACGCGAACGTACCGGCGGAACCTGGGTGTTCGTCATACGTCACGCTCCATGGCCTTCTCCAGGTCGCCCTGCATCCGGCGCAGCGCGCCACGCACCGAGCGCGGCGAGGCGAGGGCGGTTCCGGTGTGCTTGAGCAGCACCTGCTCGACCTCGGCGACCTGCGGCGGCGCGGGGATCGGCCCGGTGTCGGGGAACTGGTCGAGGGTGTCGTAGAAGACCTGCCACTGGCTCGGGCCGGACTCCCGGTAGCGGTCGGCCGTCAGCATCGAACGGCGGGCCGGGGTCGTCTGGTTCGTCTCGAACAGCCGCATCAGGGTGTCCCTGCGGGCGGCGAACTTGATGAACTCCCACGCCTCGTCCTGCTTCTTCGAGGTGCGCAGCAGCGCGTAGCCGGCGGCGCCGTACTGCATGCGCTGGGTGCGCCAGCGCGGGAAGTACTGCACGTCGAAGCCGTCGCGCCGCATGCCCGCCAGATGCAGGCCGCCCGCCCAGAAGCCGCCCGCGGGGGTGACGCCGACCCGGCCGGTGGAGAACACGCCGATGAGGTTCTGGCCGTTGCCGCCCTCGGGCCGGCTGCACAGGTCTTCCTGGATGAGGGAGGCGAGATAGTCGTAGGCCTCCTCCACCCGGTCATGGGTGGCCTGCGGCGTCGTCCAGCGGAAACCGCCCCCGCGCCCCTGCCGCTGGGCGGCCGGGTAGAAGGAGTCCCACAGCCAGGCGCCGCCGGGTGCCTTGGACTCGGCGAGCAGGTTCGTGTCGTTCGCGAACAGCCAGGGCACGACACCGCCCCACAGCCGGTTGGTCCAGAAGTACGGCGTGAACTGGGAGCCGCTCGACTTCTTCATGTCCCGCAGCAGCGTGGTGAAGTCGTCGCGGGTCCAGTCGGCGGGCGGCAGCTGAGCGCCCGCCCGCTTCAGCACCTGCGTGTTGAAGTACATGTCGGCCGCGTTGAACTCGACCGGCAGCTGGTAGAGGCTCCCCTCGTACATCATCGACTCCACCAGCGAGGGGTGGACGTCGGCGAAGTACTCGCGCAGCTCAGCCGCGTCCCGCTTCACCCAGCGGTCCAGTGCGACCCCGAGGCGCTGCGCGAACAACTGGACGCCCTCGGTGGCGACATACACGAGGTCCGGGGCGGTGCCCGCGGCGATCTGGGTGAGGATCTTCGCGAAGAAGTCCGACCAGTCGACGGCCTGCACCGCGTTGATGCGCAGCTTGATGTCGGGGTGGACCTTCTTGAAGCCCTCGGTGAGCGTGCGTATGGCCTCCGGGCCGTAGGCGGGGCCGAGGGTGGCGACGACGAGGGAACCGTCGTCCCGGCCGGGAATGTCGGCTCCGGTGAGCCGGTCCCAGCTCGCGGCGGTACCGGCGAGCGCGGCGGCCCCCGCGCCATAGGCGCCGTACCGCAGCAGTGTGCGGCGAGTGACGTGCGAGTCGGTCATCCAACGGGCCTAACTCGTGTTAGATCAGGGTTGATGCCCCAGATGATGTGAAGCGCGTTACAGGCTTGTCAATACCCGTGAACCACTTGACCTTTAACGAGTTAGGTCGCACAGTCCTGCATCACATGAGCCGCCGTCCCGACGAAGGGAACGATGTGTGATGCGCATGATGTCCAGGAGAGCGCTGCTCGCGGGTTCGGCCGCGGGCGCCTCGGCCGTGCTGCTGCCGGCCGCGCACACGGCCGCCGCGAAGCCCAAAGCCGCGGCCACCTGTGCCAGTTACCGCGCCGAGTACCACTTCACGGTCCCCGACCAGTGGAAGAACGATCCGCAGCGGCCGATCTGGATCGACGGGGAGTACCACTACTACTACCTGTACAACCCGGACTACCTGACGGGCGGCACCGCGGCGGGCACCGCCTGGCGCCTGGCCACCAGCAGCGACCTGGTCGCCTTCACCGACCGCGGGATCGCCGTGCCGAAGGACGCCACGCCCAACGGCGACGTCTGGTCGGGCTCGGCGGTGGTGGACTCGGACAACACGGCGGGCTTCGGCGCCGGGGCGGTGATCGTCATCGCCACCATGGCGCCCGACGATGTCACTCAGGCGCAGTACCTGCACTACTCGACGGACGGCGGCCGTACGTTCACAAACCACGGCACCGACCCCGTCCTGCCCAACCCCGGTGTACGGGACTTCCGCGACCCCAAGGTGATCCGCGACGAGGAGCGCGGCCGGTGGGTGATGACGCTCGCCGAGGGCAACAAGGTGGGCTTCTACCACTCCGCCGACCTGAAGTCATGGACGTACGTCAGCGGCTTCATCAAGGACGGCATCGGGGTCCTGGAGTGCCCCGACCTGTTCCGCATCCGGGCGGCGGACGGCACCTGGAAGTGGGTGCTGGGCGTGAGCGCCAACGGTAAGGGCTCCGGGCTGCCGAGCACGTACGCCTACTGGACGGGCACCTTCGACGGGAGCGTGTTCACCCCCGACGGCGCCGACCCGCAGTGGCTCGACCACGGCTGGGACTGGTACGGCGCCGTCACCTTCGAGAAGCGGAACGCGACCGGCAGCCTCGACCCGGCCGCCCGGTACGCCATCGGCTGGCTGAACCACTGGGACTACGCGGGCACCACGCCCACGATCGACTGCGACGGCTTCAACGGCACGGACTCGATCGTCCGCGAGGTGACGCTGAAGCGTGACGCCCCCGGCACGTACTATCTCGCCTCCCGACCGGTCGCCGCCCTGGACGACCACGTCGCGCGCACGGTGAACCTCGGTGACCTCGAAGTCGCCGGCACCCGTCTGCTCGACTACACCGGCACGGCGTACGAGCTGACCACCGAGATCACCTGGGATCAACTCACCGGCGCAGGGCTCCAGTTGCGCCGCTCCTCGGACGGCGGACGCCACATCGACGCCGGGATCTACCGCGACTACGCCTTCGTCAACCGCCGGAACACGGTGAACCCCGACGCCTCCGGCAACTGGCAGGAGAGCAAGAGCCCCTTCGATCCGTCCGCGCGCACGGTCCGGCTGCGCGTCCTCGTCGACCGCACATCCGTGGAGATGTTCATCGACGACGGCCGGTACGTGCACTCCAGCGAGGCGTTCCCGTACCTGGTCGACACCGGGCTGGCGCTGTTCACGATCGACGGCAGCGCGGTGTTCCGGAACACGGTGGTACGGGAGTTCGCGGTCAGGCGGTGAAGTCCTGTCGCTGTCTCCGCTGCTCGGGCCGGGCCGCTCCCGACCCTCTCGACCCGAGCAGCGCCGCCGCCTGGTGCACCACCTGCTGGGACGCCTGGCGGGCCTCCGCCAGCACGTCGCCGCATTCGCGTACCAGGCCCTCGTAGATGGGGAGCTGATCGTCTTGCCGTCGGTCACGTGTCACCGTGCCGGTCCTTTCCGTGGCCGGGTCGGACTGGCTCATATGCGGTTCAGCCGAGCGGCGATTCCGTGACCGATCAGCAAATACATCACGGCCGGCAGTCCATAATTGAGGACAGTTCGCAGACCTTCTGTGTCCATGGTGAAAATGTCCTGTGACCACCAGGCCAGCAAGTCGGCAGTTCCGCGCACGAATTCGACGAAGACATTGGCCTGGTTGGCGTCGAGCAGATACAGCAGAACCCAAAGGACCAGGAAACCGGCGGCGAGGTCGACGATCGTGCAGACAGCCAGGGCTCCCCGCCGGGCGGCCGCTTGGCTGTGGGCGGAGCGGGGCGAGCCGCTTCGGTGTTGGTCATACGTCTGGTATCCGGGTACCGGGTCCGTGCTGCTCACAAGAAATCCAATCTGGCGCATTGCGTTCGACAGGAGAAACGCTCTCCCGTATGTCTGCGCCATGCCGGTGCGGCTGCGTTACACGCGGGCCGCGATATCCCGATTAGGGGTAATAGTGGGCCGGTGGTCGCGAAGGTGATGCCGGGGCGGGTCACCCGACCGACGTCAGCTGGGTCAGCGAGCACCGCCACCGTTCGCCGTCCCACACGAACACGTTGGTGGCCCACTCGTCCGCGGTGAACGGCTCGCCCCGGAAAGCGCCGCTGTTGGTGCCACGGGTCGTCACCAGCGCCGTCGTGTCGGACACCGGCACCACGCGCTCGACCTTGAGGTTCATGGTGTCGTGGGTCAGGTCGCCGGCGGCGACCAGTTCGAGGAACGTCGAGCCCGGAGTGATGCCGTTGTTGGCGACGAGCACCCAGTCCGGGGTGGCGAAGCGCCCGATCGCCTCGGCGTCGTTGGCGACGATGGCGGCGGCCCACTCGTCGAGCAGGGCAGCGAAGGTCTCGCGATCGGCCTTCGGCTCCGCGCCCTCGCCCCGGTAGGTGCCGAAGCTCCACAGGTTGCCCTCGGTGTCGCGGACCGTGAAGCCGCGTGAGCCGTAGTCCTCGTCGCGGAGGCCACGAACGATCTCGGCGCCGGCGGCGACGGCGCGCTCAAAGAGCGTTTCGGGGTCGTCGCACACGACGTACACCGCGTCGTTGCCCGGCGTGCGTCGCCCCCAGGCCGACTCGTCCTTGGCGGTGGTGCCCAGCATCACGCCACCGCCGTGCGGTCGGCGCAGCTCGGCGTGCTCCACGATGGACGGGTCGTCCTCTCGGGCATGGACCGCGGTCTCGCGGAAGCCGAAGGCGCCGGTCAGGAAGGCGATCGCGCCGCGAGCGTCACGGTAGGTGAGGCACGGCCAGACGGCGGTTGTGGTGGTGGCTGTGGTTGTGGTCATGCGGCAACGATGACCCGGGGCCACCGCGGCGGTCTTGGACGGATGGAACATCTCCTGCGAGCAGTTCGGTCGGCGTGCACCCGGCAAGCGCGGCGAAGTCCCGGTTCAGATGTGCCTGGTCGTAGTACCCGCACACCGCCGCCACCTGGGCGATCGACATGAAGGGCGGCGAAAGCCCCAGCATCTGCCGGGCTCGCTCGAACCGCACCACCCGAGCGGCGAGTTTCGGCGTCAGACCGAACTCGCCGCGGAACCGGCGGGCGAGGTGCTGGCGGCTCCACCCGGTCTCGTCGGCCAGGTCACGGACCGACACCTCGCCGCCGGAGGCGACCACCGCTTCCCACGCGAAGCGCAGCTCCGGCACCGGCCCGCCGTCACCGGCCAAGCGGCCGAGGACAGCGTCGCAGACGGAGAACCGGTCCTCCCATCCGGCGGTGTCCTGGAGTCGTTCCCACAGCTCACGGCCGACGGCCCCGACCACATCGGCGAGCTCGACCGAGACGTTCCACAGCTCGCCCGCAGGCATGCCGAACAGTGCCCGGCTTCCCAGGGGAGTGAGCTCGACCGCCACTCCTTCCTGGTTGCCGCCATGAGAGATCAGCGCCGCCGAAGCCTGGAGGCCGCTCAGCACGCAGCCGTAGCGCCGCGGAGACTGCGCCGGATCCGTCTGAGCCACCACGTCGATGTCGTCGCCGATGCTGACCACGAACGTCATGTGCCTCGACGGCAACCCCCGGTGCAATGCCGGCTCGAACCCCGTCAGCCGGTAGCCGCAGTAGCGCTCGATGAACGGCCGCAGCGGCGGCACCGGTGCGACGGCCACCCACTCCTCATACGGCTCCGCCATCCCAAAAGCATACGAGCCCTCCCGAAGGCATACGAGGCGAGCTTCGCCGGAGGCGCGTCAGGCGCTGTGGTGGCCACTCCGGGGATCGGCTGTCACCCTCTGATGCGTAGCGGATGGCGGCGATCACCGGAGCGCGTATGACGACGGACAGGACCACGGCGGGTATCGAGGTGAACCCGGTCGCGGGTCATATCGGAGCCGAGATCACAGGTGTCGACCTGGCCGGGTACTTGGACGACGCCCAAGTGGCCGCGATCAGGGCGGCCGTACTGCGCTGGAAGGTGGTGTTCTTCCGCGGACAGGAACTGGATCACACCGGGCATGTGGCGTTCGCGCGGCGGTTCGGCGAGCTCGTCGTGCTCGGGCGGCGGGGGAAGGCCTCGCCGCCCGACGTCCCGGAGATCGAGACGACCGCCGACCGCCTGGAACTGGGCGGACGCTTCGGCATGGAGCACGATGAATGGCTGCGGCGCCGGCGGCACACCCTGCTGCGCGGCTGGCACTGCGACCACGGCGCCCGTGTCGACCCGCCCGCCGCGACGATCCTGCGCGCCGAGACGGTTCCGCCCTATGGAGGCGACACGACGTGGTCCAACCTGGCGGCCGCGTACGCCGGACTGTCCGCCCCGGTCCGGGAGTTCGTGGACGGGCTCAGGGCCGAGCACCGCCTGGGCGTGGGATATCAGCCCCGGCCGGGTGACGACGCGTATGTCCGGCATCTGCTGGACCACCAGGTCGCCTCGGTGCACCCGCTGGTGCGTGTACACCCGGAGACGGGGGAGCGGGTGCTGTTCGTGAACGGCTACTACCTGGAGCAGATCACGGACGTCTCCCGCGCCGAGAGCCGGGCGATCCTGGAGATGCTGCTTGAGCAGGCGGTCCGGCCCGAGTACACGGTCCGCTTCCGCTGGGAGCCGGGCAGCGTCGCCTTCTGGGACAACCGGGCCACCATCCACCTGGCGCCCAGCGACAACGTCCACCTCGATTCCCCGCGGATCATGCACCGGGTGATGCTGGCCGGTGATGTGCCGGTCGGCGTGGACGGCAAGCCGTCCGAGCCCATCGTCGGTACCCAGCCCGGGCGTTGGTGAGGTCAGCCGGCGTTCGGCTGCCACCCCAGTGCCGGGCCCAGCTTCGTCGCCATGTCCGTGAGGATCTGCACGTAGTCCTCGTGCTCGAAGGCGAACGGCAGCGCGAACGCGACCTCGTCGATCTCGCGGAACGCGGCGTGTGCGTGCAGCCGTTCGGCGATCTCCGCGCTGGTGCCGACGATGTCGGGCGCGAACATCAGACGGGCCGGACCCTGCGGTGATGTCGTACGAGGGGTGCGCCGGGCCGCGTACTCCTCGTACCTGGCGCGCTGTTCGGGCGTGGCCGAGTCGGTGGGGATGACGACGAGGCCCTGGGAGACACGGGCGTCGTCGCCGTCGGGGTGGTGGGCGCGGAACGCGCGCACGTGAGAGAGCTGGATCTCGGCGAAGTCCGCTTGCTCATCCGGCCCTTCTGCCTTGACGACGCTGCTGGTGAGGAAGTTCATGCCGTGTTCGCCAGCCCACCGCGCCGAGCCGAGGCTGCCGCCGCCGTACCACAGTCGGCGGCCCAGGCCGGGGGAGTGCGGCTGGACGCGGTCGGAGAACACCTCGAAGCCCTCGACCCCGCTGAAGTCGGTGGCCGCTTTGCCGCGCACGAAGTCCAGCAGCCGCCGCACCCGCTCGTAGCTGAAGTCCTCCGTGTCGGCCGTGTCCGGGTACAGGGCTTCCTTGACCTGGTCGTAGTGCATCGGTGGTCCCACGCTGACACCCGGGTTGAGACGGCCACCGGACAGCAGGTCGACCGTCGCCAGATCCTCGGCCAGCCGCAGCGGGTTCTCCCAGCCGAGCGGGATGACCGCGGTGCCGAGTTCGATACGGCGGGTGCGCTGCGAGGCGGCGGCCAGGACGGCGACGGGGGAGGAGATGCCGTACTGGAGATGGCGGTGGCGTACCCACGCGCTGTCGAGGCCGAGCCGCTCGCCCAGCTCGATGATTTCCAAGGTCGACTCGTGGCCCCGGCGCGGGTCGGCTTCGTCGAAGAGCCCGATGGTCAGGAACCCGAGCTTGCGCAGGGGACGTGGGGTCGGCGGCACGGGCTCCTCCAGCGTTCGTCGATCAGGTCGTACCGCGATGACAACCGGATCGCGCCCTTCGGTGTTCCCGCCTGCGGGCCTCAGACCAGCGGAATCATGACCTCGTCCTCGACCGGTGGGTCGGTCTCCTGGGCCCGGTTGCCGGTCGCGGCGTAGCAGCGCAGCCTTACCGACTCCGGGGTGACGTCCAGGCGCAGGAAGCACTTGAAGAACGGCGGGCTGTACGTCGCCGAGCTCGGTGAGAACAACTGCGTGTAGATCTTCCGCACGGGGAGGCGGAACCGCTTCGCTCGGTCGGGTCGACGCCCGGTGCCCAGCAGTCCGGCGACCAGGCGGGTGCGCCAGGTGATACGGGCGTCCTGCGCCGGTGAGCGCCCCGGCCGGAACTCCAGCCGCTCGGCGACGACGGCCGTCGCCTCCGCCTCGGTGAGGGTGAAGAAGCGGCGCAGGCGCAGTCGGCGCCCGTACAGCTTGCTGTAGAAGGCCAGGGAGTCGCCGCGCAGCGGGTAGCAGCGGAATTCCTTCTCGGTGACGTTCGCGATGTCGACGCGCGGGATGGTGTGCGTCGCGTGCATGAAGGCACCGCCGCCGCCCGCGACGATGTACTGGATGGTGCGTCCGTCCACCGGCACCGGGTAGCGCTGGTAGTTGTGGATGTCGCCGCCGATCGCCGCGACGTAGTGATGCGCCGGATCGCGGACCATGTCGTCGACCGTGCCGCCGCCGTCGATCGCGCAAGGCTCGTGCTTGCCGTCCACGTACAGGGGCGAGCCCGTGATGAGGATCTTCGGGCGGGCGCCCTGGGACACTTCCCGCAGCCAGGCGCCCTGTTCGGCGTCGACGGTTCCGAGCAGGCCGGTGTCGATTCCTATGATCCGCACCGGTCCGGTGTCGATCGCCCAGTACGGGCCCGGCTGGACGGCCTGCTGGGCGGGGGAGGAGCGCAACTTCCTGGCCTCGGCGAGGCGTTGGCCGTCCTTGGGACGCGGCCGGTGCCACAGCAGCGACCGCAGCCGGGCACGGCTGAACGGGCGGGGCCGTGGCTCGGGCGTGAGGGGCGGGGCGTCGTCGCAGAAGACGCGCATGAAGGCGGCGAGGTCCTCGTACCAGTCGTGGTTGCCGGGTATCGCGTATATCGGCGCCTGGTAGTCCTGGTACGGGCGGAAGAACTTGGTGCCGTAGTCGTCGGCGCTGCCCACCGGATAGATCACGTCGCTGGCGACGACGGCGAACCGCGTGTCCTGACCCACCTTCAACAGGCCCGGCACGACAGCGTATTGGGGGTCGTCGCCCTCGCCCGTGTCGCCGATCACCAGGAACGAGAACCGGTCCGGATCGTCGCGCCGGATCACCTTGTCGGCGGGCACTCCGGCCGCTGCCCGCTGCGCCACCCACCGGCTGCGGGTCCCGCCCGTCGGGTCACCGAACCAGGAGGCCAGCACGCCGTTGCGGGCGGCCCACAGCATTCTCGGGTCGAGCCACGAGATCTTCTCGACCTTGGACGGCATCAGCCGCCGGTACAGGCCGGGTTCGGCGCTGCCCCAGCCGGCGCCTTCGGCGGTATCGCGTGAAGAGTCAGACACCGGTGAACCGTAGCAATGATCTAGGAGAGGTTCAGGTCGGGGAACTCGCCCTCCTCCGGGGACCGTTCACCACTGGTGGCGGCTGGGCGGTGTCGCCTCGGGTTCCGGGCGGCGCCATACGCGGCCGTCCTGGGCCTCTGAGAAGGGGTCGGGGCGCGCTGCCGCGGGCTTCGGCATGGCGGCGGCCTTCTTGCGGGGCCCATGGCTCCACTCGCCGTCGCCCAGTACCAGCAGCGGGTCGAACATCACCACCACACCGGCCAGTACGAGGAAGATGAACGGCCCCACGAGCATGGGAAGCAGCAGGGAGTGGGGCGAGTCGCCGGCCCAGGAGGCGTCGGGGTTGCCGTGGAGATGGACACCCACGGCGGCCATGCCCGTGTAGTGCATCCCGGACACGGCCACGCCCATCACGAGGCTCGCGCCGAGGCTGGCGAGGAAGCCCCGGATGGTGACCGCCGCCCACAGTGCCGCGGTCGCGGCGAAGATCGCGATCAGTACCGAGAGGACGACGGTGAAGTCGTCGTAGTGGATGTTGCCGTTGAGTCGCATCGCCGCCATGCCCAAGTAGTGCATCGCGGCGACCCCGAGACCGGTGATGACGCCCGCGACGGACAGCGTGACCTTGCTGGCGCCGCGGTAGCCCACGATGAACACGCCGATGCCGACCACGACAATGGCGACGGCGAGACTGAGCACGGTCAGGCCCACGTCGTAGCCGATCCGGGTCTCCTCGACCTGAAAGCCGATCATGGCGATGAAGTGCATCGTCCAGATGCCGCAGCCGATCGACGCGGCGCCCAGCGCCAGCCAACCGGGCTTCCACGCATCCCCGTTGAGCAGGGTCCGGACGATGCAGCGCAGCCCCAGCGCCCCGCCCAGGCAGGCCATGACATAGGCCGCCACCGGGGTCACCGCACCATAGCGGAAACCATCTACCGTGCCTTCCATGTCCGAACTCCCCCCAGAGCCACGGTTGTTGTGAAGGCAGGTCTACGTGTGAAAGGTACGCAATAGCAAGCCCTTACCGGTGGTTCGGGGGTTAACTCTGAAATAGGCCAGTCGATTGACGTGATGCGGGGTCGAAAACCGGCCACGGGCCCCGCTTTACGTCTGCCCGGGCGGCGGAAATCCGCCGCCCGGACTCAAGCGATCAGGACGCGCTGTATTCCGTCGCGACATCCACGACCCAGGTGACGCCGAACCGGTCCGTCAGCATCCCGTAGAGGGGCGCCCACTGCGCGGGCTCCAGCGGCTGCACGATCTTCGCGCCGTCGCAGAGCTTCTCCCAGTACGACGTGATCTCCTCGGCCGTCTCGCCGCGCAGCGAGACGAAGAACGCGTTCTCGCCCTGGTCCCACGGCAGGTGGGAAGGAACGTCGTACGCCATCACGCGGAAACCGCTGTCGGCGGCCACCTGCCCCCACATCACCTGGTCCGCCTCGGACGGGTCCGTGACGTTCCCGGCGTCCTTGTACGTGACCATGACCATGTGCCCGGTGAACACGGACTGGTAGAACGTGAGCGCCGCGCGGGCGTCACCCCGGAAGTTCAGGTGGGTCACAGCGTTGACGGACATGACTGGCTCCTTGCCTCTCGATCGGTGGTGAGCATCGGCTCTTTCGGCCCCGCTCGGTGACCACCGTCGCAGCAGAAGCGGACAGGATGTGGCCGCTTCTCGGGGCACCATGGGGAGCATGCAGAAGACCTCAGCGCGACTGCTGTCGCTGCTCTCGCTGCTCCAGGCACGCCGGGACTGGCCGGGGGAGCTGCTGGCCGAGCGGCTGGACGTCAGCCCTCGTACGGTGCGCCGCGACGTCGACCGGCTGCGCGAGCTGGGCTATCCCATCGTGGCGTTCAAGGGGCCCGACGGCGGGTACCGGCTCGAAGCAGGCAGCGAGCTGCCGCCGCTGCTGTTCGACGACGACCAGGCCGTCGCCCTCGCCGTCGCGCTCCAGATCGCGATCACCACGGGTGCCGGTATCGAGGAAGCCGCGGCACGCGCGCTGACCACGGTCCGTCAGGTCATGCCCGCGCGGCTGCGCCGGCGTATCGACACGCTCCAGGTCACCGCTGTCGAGCGGCCCACGTCCCGCCCGGCGCCACAGGTCGACAGCACGGTACTCATGGCCATCAGCGCGGCCGTCCACGCCCGCGAAGTGCTGCGGTTCGACTACATCTCCGCACCCGGAACCGGCGCGGTTCCTCCGCGCCGCGTACAGCCCCACCACCTCGTCACCTGGGGTGGGCGCTGGTACCTCGTCGCCTGGGACCTCGACCGCGAGGACTGGCGCACCTTCCGCGCCGACCGGATCACGCCGCGTACCCCCACGGGGCCCCGCTTCACCCCGCGCGAAGTGCCCGGTGGCGATGTGGCCGCCTTCGTCGCCGACAGGTTCCGCGGTTCCGACGGCTCCGGCGACTGGCCGTGCCGTGGCGAGGTGATCCTCGGCCTGCCCGCCGCCGAGGTGTCCCGCCACACCATCGACGGAGTGGTCGAGGAACTCACCCCGAACCGCTGCCGGCTCGTCCTGGGCTCGTGGTCATGGACCGCCCTCGCCGCCACCATCGGCAGATTCGACGCCGACATCGAGGTCGTCGGCCCGGCCGAACTCAAGGACGCCTTCGCCCGGTTGGCCCGCCGGTACGCCGACGCCGCGGGCGCTACGACACGCTGACCGGAACCACGGTGAGGACGCTCAACTCGCCCGGCCTGTCAGTACTTTCGTGGTGAAGGCGGCCAGCTCCGCCCGCAATGCCTCACGTGTCATCTTCCGCCGGTCGGCCAGATGGGCGACCAGGTCCGCCCGTACCACCGCCAGCAGTGCGTGCGCGGCGAAGTCGCCGCCGGTGAAGCCGGGGAGCCGGTCCAGGACGTCCCGGAGGGTGCCGTGCCACCACTCGTAGTGCGCGGCCTGGTACGGGCTGTCGGAACCCGTTCCCTCCAGGGCCAGCGAGAGGTGCCGGTGGTCGAGCTTGAAGCAGAGGAGGGCGTCCAGCAGGGCGGGGAGCCGTTCCGCCGGCGGGGTGTCGGGGCCCAGGGGAGGGGGGCCGTCGGTCACGGCCTGCCGGAGCGGTTCGAGGCGGGCCGAGTAGAGCGCGTGGATCAGGCCGGTGCGGTCGCCGTACCCGCGGAAAAGGGTTGCCTTGCCGACTCCGGCCGCGGCCGCGATGTCGGCCATGGTCACGGCGTCCGGGCTGTCGCACTCGGCGAACAGCGCGTCGGCCGCCGCCAGTACGGCCTCGCGGTTGCGGGCGGCGTCCACCCGGGGTTTGCGCTCGGGCACGGGAGTCCTCTCTTGCAAAAGCGGACCCAGAGTCCGTATATTCGAAGAAACGGACCCGGGGTCCGTATTCTACTGGACGGAGTCCTCATGCCCACCCCTGCGCTCCCGGCGGACCTCTTCCGCCACGGCCTCTCCCTGCTGCTCGACAAGAACATCCCCGCCTGGGTCGACCTGTGGTCCGACGACGGCGTCATGGAGTTCCCCTTCGCCCCCGAGGGCTGGCCGCGGCGGCTGGAAGGCAAGGCCGCCGTCGCCGACTACATGCGCGACTACCCCGAGCACATCGACCTCCACGACTTCCCCTCGCTGAAGATCCACGAGACCACCGAGCCCACGACCGTCGTCGTCGAGATGCGCGGCACCGGGCGGCTGGTGAAGAGCGGAGCCCCCTTCGACATGACCTACATCGCCGTCGTGACCGTCGAGGACGGCCTCCTCACCCAGTACCGGGACTACTGGAACCCGCTCGCCCTGCCGCAGGACGGCGCGGCCGACTTCGCCCGGAGTGCCGCCTGATGACCGACCCCGCCCACACGCTGGTCATCGGAGCCACCGGCACCACCGGCAGCCGCCTGGTCTCCCAACTCGCCGCACAGAACCGCCGAGTTGTGGCGGCGAGCCGCCGCGCCACCGCAGTCGACGGCGCCCGAGCCGTCCGCTTCGACTGGTACGACCCCACGACCTTCGGCGATGCCCTCAGCGGGGCCGATCGCGTCTACCTCGTCCCGCCGCCGGGCTCGACGGCACCCGCCGCCACCGTGCTGCCCTTTCTGAAACAGGCGCGCACCGCCGGCGTGCGCCGCGCCGTACTGCTCAGCTCATCGGCGGTTCCCGCGGGCGGCCCGGCCACCGGAGAGATACACCAGGCCCTGCCTGGCCTGTTCGACGAGTGGGCGGTCCTGCGACCCTCCTGGTTCATGCAGAACTTCACCGGCGACCACCTGCACGCGCACCGCATCCGCGCGGACGGCACCCTCTGGACGGCGACCGGCGAGGGACGCGTCGCCTTCGTCGACGCCGACGACATCGCAGCGGTCGCCGCCCACGCGCTGACCGACGACCCCGCGCCCAACACCGACCTTCTGATCACCGGCCCCGAGGCGCTGAGCCACAGCGACATCGCGGCCACGCTCACGGCGGTGACCGGGCGCCCGGTCACCCACCGGCAACTCGCATACGAGCAGTTGCGTGACCGACTGGCGACGATCATGCCCGTCGAGTACGCGACGTTCCTGGCCGGCCTCGACAGAGCCATCGCCGAGGGGGCCGAGGACCGCACCACCGACACCGTTCAGCGCATCACCGGGCGTGCGCCCCGCACCTTCCGCGCCCACGCAGTGCTGGCGGGTCTCAGCTCAACGGATCCAGCGTGAGATACGCCTGCTGCGGATTGCCGTCGTGGACGAGTGACTCGTGCTGGCCGACATCGTCGAAGGCGAACGCGTACGCCTTCCCGTCGGCCATCTGCCCATGGATGAGCCGGGCGTAGTGGTTGGTCACCCCGTCCTGGTAGAAGTTCGCCGACGAGGTGTCCGGCTGGTTCGGGTTGGCGAGCAGCGTGGAACGGTTGAAGCCCGCGCACAGGGTGCGCGAAATCGGCCCGCGCACCTGGTCGTTGGGGGCGTCGAGCAGCTTGTGGCAGCCGAAGACGCTGTCCGCGTCCGGCTTCTGGAAGCTGGTGACGACGGCCCCGGAGCCGTTGGTGAAGTTCATGACCCCGCCCGAGACCCGGCCGAGGTACTTGGTGTTCGGCTGGTCGGCGAACGGCGTCACGGTGAGGGTCGACGTGGCGTACCGCTGCCAGACGCGATTGATGTAGTCGTCCATCACGTTCGCCGGAAGGGCCCCGGTCCCCACCCCGTGACCGGGAGAGAGCGCCCGCAGCACGGTGCCGTCGGAACGCGTCTGCACCAGACCGGCCCAGCCGCCCGACTGTCCGCGCAGTCCGTTGAACACCGCGTTGTAGCCGCCCGACTTGAGGTGCCCGGTCGTGCTCGTGCTGCCGTCTGCGCGCTGGACGCCCACCGCGTACGGCGCGGAGAACATGTCGACCTGGGTGCTGTTGAGCCACAGCCCTGAGTCGTTGAGTGTGTACTCGGACCAGTTGAAGAGGATGTCGCGGTTCGGGTCGCTCGGGTTCTGCACGGCCGGCTGCACCAGGCCGCCGGTCGTCAGCTTGAACACGAGTTTCTGTCCGTACGAGAAGTAGATCCGCCCCGAGAACTTGGGGATCCGGATCGTCTTCGACTGCCCCGCGGCCGGTCCGGCGATGGACGCGTCCGGGGCGGGCGTGGGCGGGTTGCCGCCGGCGGGCCATGGATGGAACGTGCCGTTCGCGTCCGCCCAGCCCTGCTGACCCGTCGTCAGCAGGGTGCCGAGGTTGTAGACGTAGACCGGCTCGCCGCGGCCGGAGTTGTTGGTGATGTTCAGGGGGATCGTGTCGGGCACCGCTCGTGCGGGCGACGGTGCGCCGAACACGAACAGCGCGCCGAGCAGGGCGGCCGTCGCGGCCAGGGCCGGGAACCGGGGGGCTGGACGTCGTAGCACTCTCCACCTCCGTGTGTGGGGTCACTTGAGGGGACTGCCGGTCTGGTCTGTACCTGTTCTGAGAGCGCTCTCAGCGTTGCGCCGCGACGCGGGCATGTCAACAACTGGTACAGAAAACGGCGGCACGCGCGCGTGCCGCCGTCTCTTGCAAAGGTGACTCGGGGCGAGACCCTCAGAAGGTGCGCTTGAGCAGGTCGAGCAGCGCCGCCCAGTGCCGCTCGTCTCCCTCGCGGTGGTACGTGGACGTGTCGGCCTGCGTGAACCCGTGGTGAGCGCCGGAGTAGACCTCGCACCGGTGGCGGACGCCGGCCGCGGTCAGCGCGTCCTCGAGGCGCTGGATCTGCTCGGGAGGCAGCGACGGGTCCTCGTCGGCGTGGCCGAAGTACAGCTCGGCGGTGATGTGTTCGGCCACCAGGTGCGGACTGTCCGGGCTGTCGCTCGCCAGCCGCCCGCCGTGGAAGCCGGCCGCCGCCGCGACCCGCTCCGGATATGTGCCGGCGGTGCGCAGAGCCAGACCGGCACCCATGCAGTACCCGGTGAGCGCGACCGGCCCGTCGGCCGCCGCCGGGCAGTCGGCGAGCCAGCGCAGATAGGCGCCGGCGTCAGCCATCGCCTGGTCGGGCGTCAGGGACTGCATGATCGGTCCGAGGCGCTCGAAGAGTGCCGGACGCGACGAGACGTCGATGAACTCCGGCAACTCGACGACCGGCGCACGCCCATGACGGTAGAACACGTTCGGCACGAGCACCGTGTGACCGGCCTCGGCCAGCCGGTCGGCCATGGCGTTCAGCCGCGGACGCGGACCGAAGGCGTCCATGTACAGCAGGACCGCCGGATGAGGGCCCCCGTCAACGGGGTGGCTGAGATAGGCGTCAGCGGTGCCGTCCTCGGTGGGGATGTCGACGGTGGTTCCCTGTACGGCGGTCATGACGGGGCTGCCTCTCTGCGTGGGGGAGTCGGCGGGGCCGGTCCGCGCGAGGGGACCGGCCTGGGCCATGGTCGCACGCAGAGTTAAGGCGACCCGTGGGAGATCCTCACCGCCTTCTTACTCGAACCGCGCCAGGTCCCCCGCCCCTCGCCGTACGATCTCGGCCTCACCGCCCGAGAAGTCGATGACCGTCGTCGGCTCGGTCCCGCAGTCCCCGGAGTCCACGACCGCGTCCACCATGTGGTCGAGCCGGTCCTTGATCTCCCAGCCCTGCGTCATCGGTTCGTCCTCGTCGGGCAGCAGCAGCGTGCTGGACAGCAGCGGCTCACCCAGCTCGGCGAGCAGGGCCTGGGTGACCACGTGATCGGGGATCCGTACGCCGACCGTCTTCTTCTTCGGGTGCTGGAGCATGCGCGGCACCTCCTTCGTCGCGGGGAGGATGAAGGTGTAGCTGCCGGGCGTCGACGCCTTGATCGCGCGGAACACGTCCTTGTCGACGCGCACGAACTGGCCCAGCTGCGCGAAGTCCTGGCACACGAGGGTGAAGTGGTGCCGGTCGTCCAGGTGGCGGATCGTACGGATCCGCTCGATACCGTCCCGGCTGCCCAGCCGGCAGCCGAGCGCGTAGCAGGAATCCGTCGGGTAAGCGATCAGCGCACCCGAGCGGACGCTGTCGGCGACCTGAGCGATGGTGCGCGGCTGGGGGTTGTCTGGGTGCACGTCGAAGTACTTCGCCATCCGCCGAGCTTATGCCGTCAGCTCGCGGTGTCCGCGCAGGCTCGGAACTCGGCGGTGTGCCGTGCTCACTTGGATGCGCAGCCACGCAGCTGCTGCGACGAGCTGATCGGCGGCCGTCGGCTGCCGCTCACCCGGGCTTGCGGGCGCGGAACGCGAACTGGCCGCAGAAGGTGAGCTTGCGCAGGTTCACCAGGGCCGTCCGGCGGCGGCTTTGGCGTGCCCAGGTGTCGATCTCCGCGTTGAGCGGGGACTCCTCCTCCCAGTACCGCCCGTACTCCGACGGCCGGCCGTGGTAGGTCCGCATGATCAGCGCCACCCCGTCGAGCGAGGGCCGCACCTCCTCCAGCGTCAGCCCGGCATCCTCGACCAGGACCCGGAATCCGTACGGCGTGTAGTTCCACAGGCTGTAGGAGTGGTACGGCTCCAGCTGCGAGGTGCTGCCGATGAACAGTCCGCCCGGCCGCAGTACCCGGCCGATCTCGGCGAGCAACTCGCGCGGGCGCGCGACGTGCTCGAAGACCTGGTGCGAGTAGACCAACGGAACGCCGTCCGAACGGAAGGGCAGCCGGACGCCGTCGTAATACACCACCGGGTCGTCTCCGGGCGACCGCTGGGCCGCTTCGGGCGAGTCGCGGATGTCGACCCCCACCCACCGCACCTTCGGATCGTGACGGCGGAACAGCCGGGCCGAGGTGCCGCGCCCGCACCCGAGATCGATGACTCTGTCGGGGGCGCCGGCAGAGCGCATGGCCTCGTCGAGGTAGTGGCGCGACGTCACCTGGCGGGCATGGTCGCCAGGAATGCAGTCCCGCATCAGCTCCCACAGGGTGGCCATGCGCGTCACCCGCTCACCAGCAGGTCGGTCCAGGACCGAGCCACCCGCTCCAGCGAGAACGCCTGCCGCACCTGGGTGCGGGCCAGCTCCCCGGCGGACCGCCAGGGCTCCGGTTCCCCGAGCTCGGCGATCGCCTCCGCCATCGCCTCCGGGCTGTCATGGATCCAGTGCCGGTCGTAGATCTCGTCCGCCCCCGGCCACGGCAGCAGCGCGGGTACGGCGCCGGAGGCCATGCCCTCGGCGGGGGAGAGGTGGAAGCTCTCGTCGTCGCTGGTGGACAGCACATGCCCGACGCGCCGGAGCCAGTTCGCCACGTCCGGCCCGAACGTGTCGAAGACGACCGCCCCTTCGAGCAGCGGCGCGGTCTGGATCCGGCGCAGTACGGCGTCGTAGTGCTCGCGTTCCTCGGGCTTGTTCCAGATCCACCAGTACTCCCACGGCGGCTTGGACTTGACCGACAGATGCCAGCGCCGGTCATGGGCCCGCAGCTTCTCCAGGACGTCGATGCCGAGATCGAGGCGTTTGCGACTGGGCGCGATGCCGATCATGCCGAGCCGGAAGCGCGCGCCGGGCGTCTTCGGCCGGTCGAGCTGGTCGGTGTCGACCCAGTTCGGGATGACGGTGATCTTGGACTCGGGCCAGCCGGTGACCTGCCGGGTGCGGCGGGCGTAGTACGGGCTGACGCACACCACCCGGTCGACCGCGTCGATGTCGACCTGCCGCGGCCAGCCGGCGTCCAGCTCGAAGCGGTGCAGCCGGACGATGAGCCGGCTGCCGCGCCGTTTGTGGCGGCTGAACCAGACTGCGGCCGGACCACACCATTCGACGACCATCACGTCCGCCCAGTCGGCGAGTTCCCGGCTGGCCGCCGGGTCGTGGCGGGCCAGTGCGGGCCAGCTGTCCAGCCGTACCTCCAGGCCGGGCAGGGCGCGGAAGTGGTCGAGGAGCCGGGTGAGGAACTTCAGGTCGTGGCCCGCGACCCCGACCCGCAGCGGTCGCGTCCGGCGGGCGACGGCGGCCGGCATGGACGGGAAGGCCCGGGCGAGGTGGTCACGCCAGCGCTCCGCCGCGCCCTGCAGCGTGTATCGGCGGGCGGCCTGACGGCAGCGGTCGGCCGCCAGCAGCCGGGACGCAGGCTCGCGCACGGCACGGGCGACGGCTTCGACCGCGTCCGGGAGTTCGGCGCGTCCGGGTACGAAGAGCGGGTAGTCCTCGCCGAGCAGTGCCTCGTGGGCGGGCGTGCGGTTGAGGACGACGGGCAGCGCGAGGGCGCCGAACTCCAGGACCTTGGTGGACAGTTCGAGACTGGCGTCCAGGGCGGTGTCGCGCCAGCCCAGGCCCAGGTCGCAGTCGGCCGCGATGCGCATGGCCTCCCCACGCGGCTGCCCGCCGTGGTGCGTGACGCCGGGGGTGGCGCCGTCGAGGGCCCGTGCCATGGCCGCCCGGAAGTCCGGATGGGCGGGGTCGTGGTGGATCTTGTCGCCGACGGTGTGCAGTTCGGCTCGGATGCCCCGCTCCGCGAGCAGCGCCGGCAGCAGGGTCATGGGAAGGGTGTTCCAGTGGGGCGCGAACTTGCCCGTGTAGACGAGGCGGAAGGGGTCGTGCGGGCGGTCGTGTTCCGGCACGGTGAAGCCGGGGTCGGGCACGGCCGGCGGGCTGAGCAGCGAGCGTCCGCAGGCCTCGGGCACCCAGGTCTCCAGGAAGCAGCGCAACTCCTCGGTCTGGCACAGGAGTCGCGCGGACGCTTCGGCGATACGGGTGAGGTCTTCCCGGGCCTGCTCCGTCATCTCGGCGGGAGACTGCGGGATGTCGGTGAGGTAGGCCCAGATCCGGCCGTCGAAGCGCCCGTCGGCGACCACGCGCGTGACCAGCCGACGGCCGCGCAGCACCAGCAGATCGCAGGGGTCGTCCTGGTCGAGCAGGGCGAGCACCTGCGAAGCCTGCACCGGCGACAGGGGGCGGTCGTCCAGGGAGGGCAGCAACCGGTCCTCGTGCGGGCGGACCACCGCGACCCCGGGCAGCCCGGCGATCGGGTCGATCAACCGGCCCGTGCGCACAGGTGCCTTGAGGACCAGCCGGGTCGCACAGCCCGCTGCCGACAGCGCCTCCACCGTCGACTGGGCCCACACCGCGGAGCCGTCGATGAGGTTGAGATCCACATCGCCGTAGACGAGGGCACGTGGCGTACGGCTCATGACGACTCCTTCCCGTGCACGGCGAACAGGCGGTACCCCAGGCCGAGCCAGTCCTCGGGCGGTGCACCGGCGAGATGCAGCGACCGGCGGACGAGGAGCGGGGCCAGGGCCGGTACGAAGATGTAGTCGTCGTCGGCCACGGTGTGCCCGACGACGTCGGCGCCGGAGTACTCCTGGGCGCACATCAGGTCCAGCAGCAGCGTGTCCGGACGGTCCACGGACAGCTCGGTCCAGTCCGCGACCCAGGGCGCCGTGGGCCGCCCTTCCCGGACGGTCACACCGGCGCCGGTCAGCTCGTCGAGGACGCCGCCCGCCGGACCGGGAACGACGACCTCGGCGGGCCGATGGATCTGCCCCAGCACCTGGCCGACCAGCCGCGCCACCTCATCCCGGTCGCCGGGTGCGGCCAGCACGGCGACGCGCCGCGCGGCCAGCGGGTCGGGGCCGCCGACCCGCCGCGCCAGTTCCGCCAGCCGTACCCGGGTGCTGTCCCGCAGGAAGGCCTCCCGGAGCCCGTCCCGCCCGCACCTCTCCGGGTCGAGGCGGGCGAGCCGTACGCCGGTGTCCGCATCCAGCACGGCATCCCAGGCGAACTGCGTCAGGCCGGGGGCATCGGCCGCGGGCACGTCCCGCCACAGGACCGCCGCCCGGCCCAACGCCCGTGCCTCGGTGAGGAGTTCGGCCAGCTGCCGGTCCAGGTCCGGCGCCAGGCCGGTGCCCGCCGGCGACCAGGGGCCGTCGCCGGTGCAGGCGCTCAGCTGTACGACGACGGCGTCCGGATCGGTGCGCCGCACGAGCAGACGCCCGTCGTGCGGCAGCAGACGGTTGACCACGGCGTCCGCGGCGAAGTCCTCGGCTGCGCGGTCGGTGAGCACGCCGGCGACGACCAGGCGGTCACGCGGAGCGGAGGACAGGGCACGGTGGGCGAGGTGGAACCGGCCGTCGAGCACCTGAGGCGACGCGGTCACCGGCGCACTCCGCCCGGCCGGATGCGGCCGCGACTTCGCCCGCCCCCGCCACATCCCGTACAGCTCCCGGGGCAGCCGCGCCGTCCCCCGCCCGGGCGAACGGGCCGCCGCCACCAACGCCCGCCCGACCCTGAGCGAGGTCGAGCCTTCCAGCATGGCCACCCGCGCCTGCAGCACATCGACCCGCTCGCGGGCCCCGCGCAGCGCTGACGTGAGCTGCTCCCGCTCCCGCACGACGACGGCCAGCCGGTCGGCGAGCCCGTCCTGCCGGGCTCCGGCACCGCCGTGTTCCGCTTCCTCGACCTCCTTCTCCAGGTCCAGGACGCGGGCCCGCAGGGACCGGGAGACCAGGTCGGCGAGGACGTACTCGCTCGCCGTCCGCAGCGCCGTGGGCAGGCCCTCGGACGGCACCGGTCGCCCGAACCAGTCATGCGGCGGCAGGAGTTCGTCCGTGCGGGCGAACACGGCGCCCGCACGCAGGTGGACATAGTCGAGCGGGACGGCGCGCAGCACCTGACAGCGCCGGGTGACCAGGGCGTCCAGGAGTCGGTGGTAGGGGAGTTCGGGCCCCGGGTGCCCGAACACGATGAGGCCGCGCCCACCGGGCCGCATCCGCTCCAGTACGGCGAGACAGTCGGCCTCGGTGCCGTGCAGAGCGGGGTCCGGGCCGTACGAGAGCAGCGCCAACTCGCCCGCGTCCACGGGGTTTTCGTCAGCCGGGCGCAGGGCGACGCCGTGCGGGAGGTGCAGATAGGGCGCCAGGTTCAGTCCACCGCCGGTGGTCGCGTCGACGACGGTCGTGATGCCGTCCAGGTGCGGGTGGAGCAGATCGGTCAGGCGCATCATCGGGTCCTTGTGAAGACGTGGAAGCCGACCTCGTTCTCGCGGAAGTCGTACGGCTCGAACAGGGTGTGCCGCAGGCCGAGGGGTTCGAGTTCCGCGCGGTACGCGGCCGCCGGGCGGTGCACGATGTAGTCACCGCGCGGTCTGCGCTCCCCGATGTCCTCGTCGGTGACGATCAGCCGGCCGGTGAGGCGGACCAGGGAGGCGAGGTTGCGCAGTCCGGCGGACCACTCCGTGTCGTCGAGGACGTGGAAGAGCACGTCGACGCAGAGCACGGCATCGTACGGCCAGGGACTGCGCCAGTCGGCGAGCGAAGCCACCGCGTACCGTGGGCCGCCGCTGTCGGCGCGGGCGTGGGTCACGGCTTCCTCGCTCACGTCGAAGGCGTCGACGCGGTGGCCGCAGCGGGCCAGCGCGCGGGCGAAGTGCCCTTTGCCGCACCCCGCGTCGAGGACGAACAGCGGTGCCTGCGGGCTGGACAGGTCGCCGATCAGGGTGAGGAGGGTGCCGAGCCGCTGTGCGTAGAAGATCTCGTTGCCTGCGTGATCGAGGCCGATGTGACCGCCGGAGGAGAGGTCGTCGTGCTCGCGGTGGCGGGAGTCCCAGTACACGCGGGTGCGTTCCGCCGTCCGGGTGACTGCGGGGTCAGTCATGGTGATCCAGCCACCTGGTGACGATCCGGGCTATCCGGGCGCCAGCCTTGCCGTCCCACAGCGGTGGGCCCTCTCCGCGCGCCGTCTGCTCGCCGTCCAGCGCCTTGCGCAGTGCGGGAATCAACTCGGCGTGCCGGACAAGGCGGTTGGTGCCGTCGGTGACGGTGACCGGGCGCTCGGTGGTGGTGCGCAGGGTCAGGCACGGCACCCCCAGGATGGTGGTCTCCTCCTGAACGCCGCCGGAGTCGGTGATCACCGCGGCGGCTCCCCGGACCAGGCTCATGAACTCGACGTATCCCAGCGGTTCGAGCACGTGCACGCCCGGAGCGCCGCAGAGGCCCGCTGCCTCCAGCGCTCGCCGGCCGCGCGGATGCAGTGGCACGGCGAGGTCGACGTGGCGGGCCGCCTCGGTCAGGACGAGGGCGGCGGCCCGGGCCGCTTCCGGGTCGTCGACGTTCGAGGGGCGGTGCAGCGTGACCACGCCATAGCGCTCGGGGAGGTCGTGAGCGGCCCGCGCGGCGGCCGGGTCGAAGAGGTCCAGATGGGTGAGCAGGGTGTCGATCATCGGGTTGCCGACGAGATGGACACGGTCCACGTCCATTCCCTCGCGGGCGAGATGACCGATCGCCTCCGGGCTGGTCGCGAACAGCAGCTCGGCCAGCTGGTCCACCAGGCGGCGGTTGATCTCCTCCGGCATCGTCATGTCGAAGCTGCGCAGGCCCGCCTCCACATGGGCGACCGGTATGCCCAGTTTGGCGGCGGCGAGGGCACCGGCCAGGGAGGAGTTCACGTCGCCGTAGACCAGGACGAGGGCGGGTGCGCGGGCGGTCAGTTCGCTCTCCAGCGCCATCAGGAGTTCGGCGGTCTGCCGGGCGTGGCTGCCGGAGCCGACGCCGAGGTCGGTGTCCGGCGCGGGCAGGCCGAGCTGCCGGAAGAAGACGTCCGACAGGCGTTCGTCGTAGTGCTGCCCGGTGTGCACGAGCACCTGCTCGCATCCGGCCGAGCGCAGGGCGGCGACCACCGGCGCCGCCTTGACGAAATTGGGCCGGGCGCCGACGACATGGAGTACGCGGCCGGTCATGGTGTCGGTTCTCCGCTCTGTCGACCTAATGTGCCGGTATGTCCCGTCATGTCCCCCGTGCTCTCAGTCTGGCTGCCTCCGTGGCGTGGGGCGAGTTGCGCCAGGACCCCGTCCGGGCGGCGCTGCTCGGTCTGCGGCTGCTGCCGACACCTGTCCAGGGCTCCTTGGCGGGCGTCGAACGGCGGCTCGCCGCCCGCGCCCGCACGGCCGGGCCCACCGCCACTCCGTCCGGTACGGCGCGGGTGCCCGCCCCCACCGGGCGGACCGTCATTCCGGTGCCGGGCCGGGTGCTCCATCTGGTCACCAACGGGCTGCCGTTCAAGCACGCCGGCTACACCGTGCGCACCCAGAAACTCGCCGAGGCCCAGCGGGCGGACGGACTCGATCCGCACGTGGTCACGCGCGTCGGTTTCCCGGTGGCGCAGGGCGTGCTGGACGCGAGCCCGCTGCAGATCGTGGGAGGCGTACCGCAGCACCGACTGCTGCCGTCGCGGCTGCCGTACGGCCAGGACGCCGTGCTGGCCCGCAACGCGGAGCTGGCCGGGCGGCTGGTGGAGCGGCTGCGGCCCGCCGTCCTGCATGCGGCCACCGACCACGGCAACGGACGGGTCGCCCTCGCTCTGCGCGAGGCCTACGGGCTGCCCGTGGTCTACGAGGTGCGGGGCTTTCTGGAGGAGACCTGGCTGACGCAGGCCCCGGGGCGCAGCCCGGACGACCCGACCTACCGGACGCGGCGCGCGCTCGAGACGTACTGCATGCGCGCGGCCGATCTGGTGCTGACGCTGGGGGCGGCGATGCGCGCCGAGATCGTGGCCCGTGGAGTGCCCGAGGAACGGGTCCTGATCGCGCCTAACGCGGTGGACGACGACTTCCTGGCCCCGCTGCCGGACGGGGCGCCGCTGCGCGCCCGCCTCGGCATCCCGCCGGACGACCTCGTCGTCGGCACCGTCAGCAGTCTTACTCCATACGAGGGAATCGGCACATTGCTCCATGCGGGTGCCGAACTGCGCCGTCGCGGCGTCCCCGTGCGGCTGCTGATCGTGGGTGACGGTCCGGAGCGGGCGGCGCTGCGGGCACTGGCCGTCCGGCTCGGTCTCGGAGATGGAGTCGCCCTGTTCACCGGACGGGTGCCGCACGATCAAGTGCGGTCGTATCACGCGGTGTTGGACGTGTTCGCGGTGCCGCGCACCGACGAGCGCGTCTGCCGTCTGGTGACGCCGCTCAAGCCGGTCGAGGCGATGGCGAGCGGTCTGCCGGTGGTCGCCAGCGATCTCGCCGCGATGAGGGAGCTGGTCGAGCCCGGTGCAAGCGGAGAGCTCATTCCTCCCGGATCACCACAAGTCTGGGCGGAAGTTATCGAAGGGCTGTTTTATTCTCAAACCCGGCGAAGTGACATGGGGATGAACGCCCGCTCGATCGTCGCGCGGGCCCGTACCTGGAGCCGGGTCGCCGCCATGACCCGCGATGCCTATCGCGCGCTTGGATGCCGACTCCCGCCCTGAAAGCCGGGTGAACCCGTATGCAGGTCGACGAGACCGAACCGCTCGCAGAGGTGAACCAACCGCTCGGGGACGAAGAAGGGACCGACGACGTCGAACTCGCGGTGCTCGGGCTCGGCTACGTCGGGCTGCCCCTCGCTCGGGAAGCCGCCTCGGTCGGCCTGAGAGTCGTGGGGCTCGACCGGAACGCCGACGTCGTCAACGCGCTCAACGCCGGGCGCTCGCACGTCGACGACGTGTCCGACGACGACGTCCGCCGCATGCGCGAGGCAGGATTCACGGCGTACACGGACGACCGCTGTCTCGCCCGAGCACAGAACGTGGTCATCTGTGTGCCGACCCCGCTGGGTCAGGACGGGGGTCCCGATCTGAGCGCGGTGACCGACGCCACCCGGACGATCGCCGGCCGGCTGCGGCGCGGGCAGCTCGTCGTCCTGGAGTCGACCACCTACCCCGGCACCACCGAGGAGATCGTCCGCCCGCTGCTGGAGGAGTCCGGGCTGCGCGTCGGTGAGGACTTCGCCCTGGCGTTCTCACCGGAGCGCATCGATCCCGGCAACTCCGCGCACCAACTGCGCGACACCCCGAAGGTCGTCGGCGGCTGCACCCCGTCCTGCGCGGCACGCGCCGTCGCCTTCTACGGCAAGCTCGTCGACACCGTCGTCCAGGCGAAGGGCACCCGCGAGGCCGAACTGGCCAAGCTCATCGAGAACACGTACCGGCACGTCAACATCGCCCTGGTCAACGAACTGACCATCATCAGCCACGAGTTGCACGTCGACGTCTGGGACGCCATCCGCTGCGCCGCCACCAAGCCGTTCGGCTTCCAGGCCTTCAGACCCGGCGCCGGAGTGGGCGGCCACTGCATTCCCATCGACCCCAACTACCTGTCGTACAAGGTGCGTTCCTCGCTCGGCTACGAGTTCCGCTTCGTCGAGCTCGCCCAGGAGATCAACCGCCGGATGCCGGAGTACGTCGTGCGCCGCGCCCAGGACCTGCTCAACAGCGTCGGCAAGCCGCTGCACGGCTCTCGGGTGCTGCTCATGGGTGTCACCTACAAACCTGACGTGGCCGACCAACGCGAGTCGCCCGCAGTGCCGGTGGCGCGGCTGCTGCGGGAACGGGAGGCGGAGATCTCCTTCCACGACCCGCATGTGCCCGAGTGGTCCGTCGACGGCGTGGCCGTCCCTCGTGTCGGTGACGCCATCGAGGCCGCGCGGGACCACGACCTGACGATCCTGCTGCAGGACCACTCGGCCTACGACCTGCCCGCCCTCGCCGACGAGGCCCGACTGCTGTTCGACACCCGGGGGCGGATCTTCCGGCCGGGGATCGAGGAGCTCTAGGCGGCTCCTCCTCACGGCTGCGTCCCACGGAGTTGAAAGGCGCCCCTATGCGGATACTCGTCGTCACCGTCGTGCACCACCCCGAGGACGCCCGCATCCTGCACCGGGAGATAGCGGCCCTGAGGGATCGCGGCCACGAGATCGTCTACGCGGCCCCCTTCACTGCCCGCTCAGTGGCGCCGCGGCCGTACGTCGAGGGTGTGGACCTGCCGCGGGCGGCGGGCCGCAGCCGCCGCGCGGCAGTGCGTGCGGCCCGCGCCCTGCTCGCCGAACGCGGGCCCGAAGTGGATCTGGTGCTGCTGCACGACCCCGAACTGCTGCTGGCCCTCCCCGGCACCCTGCGCCGGTGGCAGCGCACCGGCCGCTCCCCGGTGACGGTGTGGGACGTGCACGAGGACACGGCGGCGGCACTTGCCATGAAGGGCTGGGTGCCGGGGCCGTTGCGCCCGCCCCTGCGCCTCGCGGTGCGCGCGGCGGAAGGCCTGGCGGAGCGCCGGCTGCGCCTGCTGCTCGCCGAGGACGCCTACCAGGCGCGCTTTCGCCGCTTCCATCCGGTCGTGCCGAACCTCGCCGTCGTTCCGACGGCTGTGCCGGCTCCGCCCGGCGACGACCGGGTCGTCTACGTGGGGCATCTGTCACAGGCCCGCGGCGCGCTGGACCTGATCGAGACGGCCCGGCTGCTCGGCCCGTCGTTCCGTATCGATGTGATCGGCGCGGCGGATCCCGACGTACGCGACGCGCTCGCCGAGGCCGACCGCGACGGTGTCCTGCGCTGGCACGACTTCCTGCCCAACGACCGCGCCCTCGCCCTGCTGTCCGGCGCCACGGCCGGCCTCTCCCTCCTGCACGACCAGCCCAACTACCGCCACTCACGCCCCACCAAGGTCGTCGAGTACATGGCTCACGGCGTCCCCGTCGTCACCACGCCGACCCCGCTCGCCGCCGAACTCGTCCGGGGCCACGACTGCGGCCTCGTCGTCCCCTACGAGGACCCGGCAGCGGCCGCGGCCGCGATACGGCGCCTGAGCGGCGATGCCGAACTGCGGCTGCGCGCCGCGCTGCGGGGGCGCGACGCGGCCCTCACCGACCTCAACTGTCCCGCGCGCGCGGGCGAGTTCGTAGGGTGGCTGGAGAAGTGGGTGGCGGAGTCGGCAGGGTCCCGGAGCAGCCGGCTCACCCGCCCAGCCGTACCGGAATCTCCTGCCAGCCGAACGCGATGAAGGACGGCACCTGCCGCAACGCGTCCTCGTCCACGGTCAGCTCCAGCCCGGGGAAGCGGGCGAAGACCGCGGGCAGGGCGGTGAGGGCCTCCATGCGGGCGAGGGGGGCGCCGATGCACCGGTGCACACCGATCCCGAAGGCCAGATGATCGTCGGCTCCACGCCCGGCGTCGAAGGTGCCGGCGTCGGGACCGTAGTGCGCGGGATCGAGCCCGGCCGCGGCGTACGTCGTGATGATGGCGTCGCCGGCGGGGATGGTGACATCGCCGACGGTCAGGTCCGTGACGGCGAACCGCAACGGCAGCGAGGCGATGGAGGGGTGGACCCGCAGCGTCTCCTCGACGACCGCCTCCCAGCCGAGCTTCCCGGACCGTACGGCGGCCAGCTGCTCGGGGTGCGTCAGCAGGGCGACGACCGCGTTGCCGATGAGGTTGACGGTCGTCTCGAAGCCGGCGCCGATGACCAGCAGCAGCGTGTAGAGCAGCTCTTCGTCGCTGAGCCGGTCGCCGTCCTCGTCCCGCACCCGGATCAGTTCGGTGGTGAGGTCGTCCCCGGGGTGTGCGGTGCGGTGGGCGATCAGCGCGGGCAGCACGGTGCCGATCTGCTGCTGAACGAACGCGGCGTGTTCCGGGCTCGGGTCGGACGTGTCCATGATGGCCGCGATCAGCGTGCCGGTCGCGTCCCTCAACTCGTCGGGAACTCCGAACAGTTCGCAGATCATGCGCATGGGCAGCGGGTGCGCCAGCCCCGCCTTCAGGTCGACCACGGAGCCGTCCGCGCCCGCTTGCGCAAGGCCGTCGAGCAGCTCCGCCGTGATCGCCTCCACCCGCGGGCGCATCGCCTCGGTGCGCCGGTGCGTGAAGCTCGGCGAGACCAGCTTGCGCAGGCGCGCGTGGTCGGCACCGTACGTCGAGAGCATGTTGACCACGCCCACCCAGCCCAGGACCCAGCCCCAGGAGGGGTGTTCGCCGATCTCCGGCCACAACTTCCAGTGCAGCCGGGGATCCCGGCTGACCTGCGGGTCGAGGATCAGTTCCTTGAGCGTGTCGTAGCCGGTGGGCGCCCAGGCCGGGATACCGCCCGGCAGCTCCACGGGCACGATCGGGCCGAGGGCGCGCAGCCGGGCGCTCTCGGCGGGGATGTCGGCGCCGAACGGGTCGAGAGCGATGCGGTCGGTGACGGTCACGACGGATCTCCTGGCTGGTCGGGGGAGCGGGGGCTGAACCGGACGGGCAGCGAGGTCAGCGAGCGGTGGAAGGGTCCGGGCCGCCAGCTCAGTCGCTCGCGCGGCAGGACCGGCCGCAGATCGGGCAGCCACTGGGTGAGCCGTTCGATCGCCTCGGTGGCGATGAGAAGCGTGTGCTGCTTGACGGGGCAGGCGTGCGGGCCCGCCGACCAGGACAGATGCGAGGCGTCCTGGGGGTGGCGGCCGTCGGTGAACTCCTGCTCGGCGAAGTGCGCGAGCGCCCCGTACGAGATCACGACCGGCACCGCGGCCCTGATCCACGCCCCGTGGAAGGTCACGGCCCTGCGGGCGTAGTGGATGCCGTAGTTGGCCAGGGGCGTCTCGTGGTGCAGCACCTCCACCACCGCGTCCGTCACGGGACGGGAACCGCTGGTCAGCGTCGAGTAGTAGAGCGGGTTGCCGAGGATCCGGGACAGCGCGTTGGACACCAGGTTCGCCGTCGGCTCGTGCCCGGCACCGAGGGTGAGGAACACCTGCCAGGTGACCTCCTCCGGAGTGAGCCCGGCCGGATGGTCGAGGAGCCGGCTCGGCAGATCGTCGCCGCGCTGCTCGGTCTTGGCGGCGATCAGCTCCATGACGTAGCCGCCGAACTCCGCCTCGCCCTGCGCCGCTTCCGCGCCGCCCTCCATCATCCGGCCAAGCGCCGCGTCGAGCCGGTCACTCTGACTGTCCGGGAGTCCGAAGAGACTGTTGAACACCAGAGCCATCAACGGCCGCGCGAACTCGCCGACCAGGTCCGCCTCACCCTGCGGCCCGAACCGACTCACCAGCACATGCACCGCCCGGTGGACACGGGCGCGCAGGTCGTGCGGCTCGATGCCGTCGAAAGTGTCGATCAGTGCGGTGCGGTAGCGGAGGTGGGCGGCCCCGTCCGCGAACAGGGAGTTGGGCCGCCAACGCATCATGCCGAGCACCGGTGAGTCGTCGGCGACCGTGGCCTCCCACGGCCGCGGATCGTGCGAGAACGTGTCCGTGTCGTGCAGCAACTCCAGCGCGGCCCGCCGGTCGGTGACGACGTACGCCGGTACACCCGGGGCGAGTTCGGCCCAGCCGACCGGGCCCTGGGCGCGCAGGGCGTCGTAGTAGCCGTACGGATCCAGCGCGAATCCGTCCTCCCACAGCCGTACCGGCGTGGAGAGGGAGAAGGCCTGCTGTGCGGGGGGATAAGTGGTCACCGGGGCTCCGGGGGGTGGCGGTCGATCAGGTGCTGGACCAGCGCGAGCAGCGCGTCGATCGAGGAGTCCGCGTCCCGCGCGTCGCACACGACCATCGGGGTCGTCGGCTCCAAGTCGAGGGCGGCGCGCAGCTGTTCGTCGGTGTAATGGCGGGGCGCGTCGGGGAAGGCGTTGAAGGCGACCGCGTACGGCAGCCCGGTCTCCTCCACCAGGCCGAGCACGTCGAACGACGCGTCGATCCGACGGCTGTCCACCAGGACGAGCGCGCCGAGCGCCCCGTAGGCGATGTCGTCCCACAGCGAGCGGAACCGCTCCTGCCCCGGCGTGCCGAAGAGATAGAGCACGATGCCGTCCGGCAGGCTGATCCGCCCGAAGTCGATGGCGACGGTCGTCGTCGACTTCTCCCGCACCCCGGCGAGATCGTCCGTCTGCGCGGATGCCTCGCTGAGCGGCTCCTCGGTGTGCAGCGGCCGGATCTCGGAGACGGAGTCGATCAGGGTCGTCTTGCCCACCCCGAAGGGCCCGGCGACGAGGATCTTCACCAAGTCGCGGGCGGTCTCGGGCAAATGGGCGTGGCTAGTCGTGCTTGAGGGCGCGGAGGCCATCGGCCACTCTCTTCAGCAGGTCGGGGGCGAACCGTTCGGCGGGCGGGATCGGCGGGCGGGCCAGCGCCAGGCCCCGGTCGACGAGATCGGCGGCCAGCACCCGCACCGCGGACACCGGCAGCTCCAGCAGGGCCGCGGCCTCCACCACGGTCAGCGATCCGCCGTCCAGGGCGTCCAGCAGGGCCAGTTGAGCGGCGGGCAGGTCCGCGGGCGCGGGTGCTCCGGTGCCGGTGAGCACCGTCAGCCGCTCCAACTGGGGGCGGCTCGGCCGGGCCACGCCGCCGGTCGACAGATACGCGGGTACGAGGGGACGGCCGCCACGCCGGCGGGTCATACGGGCGTGTCGCCGTCGGTTCCTCGGGGCGCGGCCGCCATCGCCTTCTCGCCCAGCCGCGCCACCTGCGAGTGGACACGGTGCGCGAGCAGATCGAGGCGTACCTCGCCGTCCCCGTACGCGGCGACGCACGTGCCGTGATCCGTCGGGACGATGAGGACATAGCCGTGGTCCGACTCGATGACGACCTGCCGTACCTCCGCCTGGTCCCGGTCGGCGAACGCCGCCGCGGCCGTCCGGCACGCCCCCTGCACGGTGCTGGTGATGGCGGCCACCCGCTCGGCCGACGGCTGCGCCAGCGCGTCCGTGTACCCCTTCACCAGCCCGTCCCGCGTCAGCAGGACGGCGGCCACGACATGCGGTACCTGGAGGATCGGCTCCAGCACCCACGCCGTCTCGCCTGCATCGCGGCTGGTCATCGCGCCGCTCCCCCCTCGTGGTCGGTCTGTTCGGTCTCGTGCTTCATGGTGGGTACGGCGTCGTCGTCCCGCGCACGTGCGGCGGCGGTGCCGGACTGCAGCGCGCCGAGCGCCGCGGCGGCGTCCTCCGGGCGCCGTGCGGGAGGCCGCGGCTCGGGTTCGGCCGGTGCGGCGGCGGCCCGGGTACGGCGTCTGCGCTGCGGCAGGCCTCCGCCGTCCCGCGGGCTGTGGTGCCCGGACCCGGCGGCTTCCTCGTCCTGCTCACTCCCGTAACTGTGGACGGCGGCGGGCACGCTCTTGCGCGTCGAGCGCGGGGCGCTGGCCGCCGGCGGCTGTTCGGCGGGGTCGATACGGGTGAGCAGGTGGCTGTCGACGAGCAGCACCGCGCGTACCCCGCCGTACGGGGAGGGCGAGGAGAGGTCCACGCTCAGATCGAACTGCCGGGTCAGCCGGCCGATCGCGGCGAGTCCCATGCGCGGCGGGTCACCGAGGTCGGTGAGCAGGATCGGCTCGGTACCGGCCACCATCCGCTGGGCGCGGGCCCGTTCGTCCTGCGTCATGCCGAGACCGGCGTCGTCGATGGTGACGCAGACGCCGTGATGGACGTGCTCCAGGTTGACCGTGACGTCGGTGTCGGGCGCGGAGTGGCGCAGGGCGTTGTCGAGGAGTTCGGCGACGATGATGGCGACCGGCTCGACCGCGTGGGACACCAGGGCGGTGCCCGCCTCCAGGTGGTTGTGGACCCGGACCCGGTGATAGCCCGCCAGCCGGGCCTGACCGCCCGTCACCGCCTCCACCAGGTGCGACTCCTCGCGGGCCAGCCCGACCCAGGCCCCGCACACGACCGCGGCCACCTGAGCCCGCCGCAGCGACTGCTCGTTCTCGTGGTCCAGTTGGAACAGCGTCTGCGCCAACTCCGGGTCGTCATACCGCTGTTGCAGCCCCCGCAGGGCGTCCTGGAGCCGGTACAGGCCCGCCTGGATCTCCCGCGTGGCGCCGCGCATCCCGGCCTGCGCCGCCGCGTCGATCCGGGTGCGCTGCGCCGCCAGCTCGGTGCGCAGCCCCTTCAGGACGTGCTCCATCGCGACACCGAGCGGCGTACCGGCGTTCCGCGGATTCAGCGGCCCCGGCACCACGACGTGCGGATGCGCCAGTTGCCGTGCGGCGGCCGGCACGCGGCGAGCCGCGAGATGCTCGACCTCGGTGGTGAACGCCAGCGGAGCGCCGTCGAGTTGGGCACGTAAGCGGGCGATCTCCTCACGCTGCGTGGCCTGTTGACGCCGGGATCGCAGCAGCCCGCCGAGGAGGGCGAGCGCGGACAGTGTGCCGACGGCGAGACCGCCGGCCACCAGGTCCGGTAGTTCGATCATCGAATCGGTTTCCATGCGAAGTCGGGCAGGGGAGGGTCCGAGGCCCGTGGCCGAGGCACTCGTTGGACAGTACACACCGTCATCGACCGGTCTCGCACGGTCGATGGAAACATCGATCCGAAAGGGACCGTTTTCTGTTCGTATCTCATCCGGCGGTCGGACTACGCCGTCCTGTCGCCGCGCAACGGTTCGAGCATGGCGAGCGTCCCGTTGGCCTGGCGCAGCGCCACTTCGAGCGTCACAGGGCGGTGCAGTGCGCCGGTTCCGTCGGGTGGGATGAGCCACTCGAGGAAGCGGGCGGCGCGGTAGGGCGGTGGCGTGGCCACCCAGGAGCCCTTGCTCGCATAGCGCAGCCCGTCGCCGATCCACCGGCTGCCGGGGTCCGGCGGGACGAGGAAACCGATCCGGTGGGCCGCGGTGTCCACGAGTGTCGGGCCCGGCGTGGGCAGCGACGGCTGCCACAGCAGGTCCAGAGTGAGCAGGCCCAGCCGGTCGGGCACGCTGAGCAAGTCCCAGAAACGGCCCGCTTCGAGGAGCGCGATGCCTTCACCCCGGTCCCATGCTCGCTTGCAGGCCCGGGGGTCGGGGGAGGCGGCGGCGAGCCACTCCACACCATGCGTCCACATCGTGTCGTTCATGTCGCGCTCCGGGTGCTGTCCGCTCGGCCCCGCGCTGCGCGGAGGGCCGTACCGGCCGGCAGCCTTCGGCGGCACACCAGCCGGGCATATGCATGCTCGTAGATATTTCTATGCGGCGGAAGGGGTGGCGCGGCATGTCCTGTCCCGAAGGCGGGTCGCCGGACGCCCGCGCCACGGCGGGTGTCGAGTTGGCGGCGCCAAAAGTCAGATGGCGTCGCGAATGGCCCGTTCGAAGCCCACTACGTGACTGCGGGCCAGCTCTGACGCCTTGTCGGGGTCGCCGGCGACGATCGACTCGATCAGTGGTCCGTGCTCCTCGACATGGCCGGCCATGTCGGGCAGACGGTCGATGAACAGGCACCAGATGCGGGTGGCCAGGTTGTCGTGGCGGACGAGGGTGTCCTCCAGGTACGGGTTGTGCGTGGCGGCGTAGATGGCGCGGTGCACCTGAAGGTCCAGGCGCATCAGCTCGGCGGCGTCCTGCCGCCCGGGATCCACGCTCTCCAGTTCCCGCAGTACGGCCGTCAGGGTCGCCCGGTCCGCGGCCGTGGCCCGCCGCGCGGCCTGCGCGGCGGCCAGGGGCTCCAGCTCCTGGCGGACCTCGGAGATATGCGCGAGGTCGGTGATGTTGACGTCGGTGGCGAAGGTGCCGCGCCGGGGGTAGGTCGTGATCAGGCGCTCGTACTGCAGCCGCTTGAGCGCCTCGCGCACCGGCGTCCGTCCGACGCCGAGGGACTGACCCAGCTGGTCCTCGTTGATCGGCGCGCCCGGGCGGATCTCCAGCATCACGAGCCGGTCGCGGATGGCGCGGTAGGCGCGTTCGGCGAGGGACAGCTCCTCGCCGCTGGGCTCGGCCGCCAGCTGCTGCATGAATGCCCCCTTGACCTGTCCGGCGAACTCCCATACCTTACCGCACAGGCTGATATATCAGTTGCTCTTTAGTTGACTCCCAGGACGGTGCGCAGATGGCAACGAACCCGTCGATCACCACGGTCACCTCCCCCCTCTCCCTCCCGCTCAGCGCACTCGACCCGGATGTCGCCGCCGCGGTGGACGCCGAGCTGCACCGCCAGCAGTCGACCCTCGAGATGATCGCCTCGGAGAACTTCGCCCCGGCCGCCGTCATGGAGGCCCAGGGCTCGGTCCTGACCAACAAGTACGCCGAGGGCTACCCCGGCCGGCGCTACTACGGCGGCTGTGAACACGTCGACGTCATCGAGCAGTTGGCCATCGCCCGCGTCAAGGAACTCTTCGGCGCCGAGGCCGCCAACGTCCAGCCGCACTCGGGCGCCCAGGCCAACGCGGCGGCCATGTTCGCGCTGCTGGACCCCGGCGACACGATCCTCGGCCTCGACCTCGCGCACGGCGGGCACCTGACCCACGGCATGCGCCTCAACTACTCCGGCAAGCTCTACAACGTCGTGCCGTACCACGTGCGTACGTCGGACATGCGCGTCGACATGGACGAGGTCGAGCAGCTCGCCCTCGCGCACCGGCCGAAGATGATCGTCGCCGGCTGGTCGGCCTACCCCCGCCAACTGGACTTCGCCGAGTTCCGGCGTATCGCCGACGCGGTGGGCGCGTATCTGCTGGTGGACATGGCGCACTTCGCCGGTCTGGTGGCCGCGGGCCTGCACCCGAGCCCGGTGCCGCACGCCGACGTCGTCACGACCACCACGCACAAGACCCTCGGCGGCCCGCGCGGCGGGGTGATCCTCAGCCGCGCCGGCCTCGCCAAGAAGATCAACTCCGCGGTCTTCCCGGGCCAGCAGGGCGGCCCGCTGGAGCACGTCATCGCGGCGAAGGCGGTGGCCTTCAAGGTGGCCGCCGGTGAGGAGTTCCGCGAGCGCCAGCAGCGCACGCTCAAGGGCGCAAAGATTCTCGCCGGACGGCTGCTGTCCGACGATGTCGCCGAGGCCGGAATCACGGTGCTGACCGGCGGTACCGAGGTCCATCTGGTCCTCGTCGACCTGCGGAACTCCGAGCTGGACGGGCAGCAGGCCGAGGACCGGCTGCACCGCATCGGCATCACCGTCAACCGCAACGCGGTGCCCTTCGACCCGCGGCCGCCGATGGTCTCCTCGGGCCTGCGGATCGGCACCCCGGCCCTGGCCACTCGCGGCTTCGGCGCGGTGGAGTTCCGGGAGGTCGCCGACATCATCGCCGAGGCCCTGAAGGGCGAACAGCGCGTCGACGAACTGCGCGCCCGCGTCGAGAAGCTCGCCGCCGCCTTCCCCCTCTACCCCCACCTGAACGGAGCCGCGGCATGACCGCCGAGCCGCTGCCGGAGCACCCGGACTTCCTCTGGCGCAACCCCGAGCCGCGCTCCTCGTACGACGTCGTCATCGTCGGCGGGGGCGGCCACGGTCTGGCCACCGCCTACTACCTCGCCAAGAACCACGGCATCACCAACGTCGCCGTCCTGGAGAAGGGCTGGCTGGCGGGCGGCAACATGGCCCGCAACACCACGATCATCCGTTCCAACTACCTGTGGGACGAGAGCGCGGCGATCTACGAACACGCGCTCAAGCTGTGGGAGCAGCTCCCCGAGGAGCTGGACTACGACTTCCTGTTCAGCCAGCGCGGCGTCCTCAACCTCGCGCACACCCTCCAGGACGTCCGCGAGGGCATGCGCCGCGTGGGCGCCAACCGCCTCAACGGCGTGGATGCCGAATGGCTGGAGCCGGATGAGATCGCCAAGGTCTGCCCCATCCTCAACGTCTCCTCCCGCACTCGGTATCCGGTCCTCGGTGGCACTTTCCAGCCGCGGGCCGGCATCGCCAAGCACGACCACGTCGCCTGGGCGCTGGCCCGCCGTGCCGATGAGCTGGGCGTGGACCTGATCCAGGGCTGTGAGGTCACCGGCTTCCTCAAGGACGGCGACCGGGTCGTGGGCGTCGAGACGAACCGCGGCCGCATCCTCGCCGGGCGGGTCGGTCTCGCGGCCGCCGGGCACAGCAGCGTGCTGGCCGAGCGGGCGGGCGTACGGCTGCCGGTGCAGTCGCACCCCCTGCAGGCGCTGGTCTCCGAGCTGCACGAGCCGGTGCATCCCACCGTCGTCATGTCGAACCACGTGCACGTGTACGTCTCCCAGGCCCACAAGGGCGAGCTGGTGATGGGCGCGGGCGTCGACTCGTACAACGGCTACGGGCAGCGCGGCTCCTTCCACGTGATCGAGCAGCAGATGGCCGCCGCCGTCGAGCTGTTCCCCGTCTTCGCCCGCGCCCACGTGCTGCGGACCTGGGGCGGCATCGTCGACGTCAGCCCGGACGCCTCCCCGATCGTCGGCAGCACCCCCGTGGAGAACCTCTACGTCAACTGCGGCTGGGGCACCGGCGGTTTCAAGGCCACCCCGGCCGCCGGCTGGACCTTCGCCCACACCCTCGCCACCGGCGAATCCCATCCGCTGAACGCCCCCTTCGCCCTCGAACGCTTCACCACGGGCGCGTTGATCGACGAGCACGGCGCCGCAGCCGTGGCCCACTGAGGAGAACACCGTGCTGCTGATCAGCTGCCCATGGTGCGGTCCGCGTGACGAGACCGAGTACCACTACGGGGGACAGGCCCACGTCCCCTACCCCGAGACCCCCGCCGAGCTCACCGACGAACAGTGGGCCGAGTACGTCTTCTACCGCGACAACCCCAAGGGTCCCTTCGCCGAGCGGTGGATGCACAGCACCGGCTGCCGCCGCTGGTTCAACGTCCTGCGGGACACCGCCAGTTACGAAGTGCTCGCCTCCTACCGGCTCGACGAGCCGCGCCCCGCACTGCCCCAGGCCGGAGGGAACCGATGACCGACCAGCACTTCCGGCTCCGGCAAGGAGGCCGCATCGACCGTGGCACCGTGCTGCGGTTCACCATCGACGGACGGGAGCTGACCGGGCACCCCGGCGACACCGTCGCCTCCGCGATGCTGGCGAACGGCCTCGTCGAGGTCGCCCCCTCGCTCTACCGCAGCCGCCCGCGCGGCATCGTCGCCGCGGGTGTCGAGGAGCCCAACGCGCTGTTGCAGATCGACGGTTCGTGCTCCGAGGGCATGCTGACGGCGACGACCGTGGAGCTGTACGACGGACTGTCCGCCACCACGCTGTCCGGCATGGGCCGACTGGACCCGACCCCTGACCCCGCCGCCTACGACAAGAAGTACGTCCACACGGACGTCCTGGTCGTCGGCGCCGGACCGGCGGGGCTCGCTGCCGCCGCCGCTGCCTCCGGCTCCGGTGCCCGCGTGATCCTCGTCGACGAGCAGCCGGAGTCCGGTGACTGGGAGGGGGCCACTGCGATGCGCGCGGCCCTCGACGCGGCACCCGAGGCCGTCGTACTGCATCGGACCACGGCTTTCGGGTCGTACGACGACAACTACGTGCTGGCGCTGCAACGGCGCACCGACCATCTCGGAGCCGATGCCCCCGCCGGCGTCTCACGGCAGCGGCTGTGGCACATACGCGCCCGTCAGGTCGTTCTGGCGACCGGCGCGCATGAGCGTCCGCTGGTCTTCGCGGGCAACGACCGGCCCGGGGTGATGCTCGCCGGTGCCGTCCGTACCTACCTCAACCGGTATGGCGTGGTGGCGGGTTCCCGGGTCGTGGTGAGCACGACCAACGACAGTGCCTACGACACGGTCGCCGACCTGCACGCCGCAGGTGTCGCGGTGACCGTTGTGGTGGACGCACGCCCCGAACTGTCCGAGCGGGCAAGTGAGGTCGCCGCGGCTACCGGCGTACGGGTCCTGACGGGCAGCGCCGTCGTCGACACGGCGGGCGAGGGACGGATCACCTCGGTCGCGGTCCAGGAGCTTGACGCGGACGGCCAACTCACCGGTGTGGCCGAGTCGTTCGCCTGTGACCTGCTCGCCGTCTCGGGCGGCTGGAGCCCGGTGGTGCACCTGCACAGCCAGCGCCAGGGGCGGCTGCGCTGGGACTCCGAGTTGGTCGCCTTCGTGCCCGACGGGAACGTGCGGGACCAGCAAGTCGTCGGTGCGGCGCGCGGGACGTACTCGCTCGACGGATGCGTGGCCGAGGGGGCGCGAGCCGGTGCGCTGGCGGCGACGGAAGCCGGATTCGCGGTGCCGGTGCCGACGGCGTCGTACGAGGAGGCGCGTCCTGAGGTGCGCGCCCTGTGGCTCGTGCCGGGCACGGACGACAGCTGGGACACCCACTTCGTCGACCTCCAGCGCGATGTCACCGTCGCCGACGTCTGGCGCTCCACCGGCGCCGGCATGCGCGGCGTCGAGCACGTCAAGCGCTACACCTCGCTCGGCACCGCCAACGACCAGGGCAAGACGTCCGGCGTCAACGCGATCGGTGTGATCGCCGAGGTGCTGGGCGGTTCACTGGGCGAAATCGGCACCACGGCCTACCGGGCGCCGTACGCGCCGGTGGCCTTCGCCGCTCTGGCGGGGCGTGAGCGCGGCGAGTTGTTCGATCCGGAGCGGACCACCTCCATCCACGGCTGGCACGTGGCGCAAGGCGCGATGTTCGAGGACGTCGGTCAGTGGAAGCGCCCCTGGTACTACTCCCAGCCGGGCGAGGACATGGACACGGCCGTGGCCCGCGAATGCCGTGCGGCCCGTGAGGGCGTGGCATTCATGGACGCCTCCACCCTCGGCAAGATCGAGATCTGGGGCGCGGACGCGGGCGAGTTCCTCAACCGCGTCTACACCAACGCCTTCAAGAAGCTCAAGCCCGGTCATGCCCGCTACGGCGTGATGTGCAAGCCCGACGGCATGATCTTCGACGACGGCGTGACCCTGCGCCTCGACGACAACCGCTACTTCATGACCACCACGACCGGCGGTGCCGCCGGGGTCCTGGACTGGCTGGAGGAGTGGCTGCAGACCGAGTGGCCCGAACTCGACGTCTATTGCACCTCGGTGACCGAGCAGTGGGCGACGATCGCCGTCGTCGGCCCGCAGTCGCGCGAGGTCGTCGCGGGGCTCGCGCCCGACGTCGACCTGTCCGCCGAGGCCTTCCCGTTCATGGCCTTCCGCGAGACCACCCTGGCCTCCGGCATCCCGGCCCGCATCTGCCGGATCTCCTTCTCCGGCGAACTCGCCTACGAGATCAACGTCTCCGCGTGGTACGGCCTGGAGGTCTGGGAGGAGGTGTACGCGATCGGCCGGCCGTACGGCATCACCCCGTACGGCACCGAGACCATGCACGTCCTGC
This sequence comes from Streptomyces sp. 4N124, assembly GCF_052245395.1. NCBI lineage: Bacteria > Bacillati > Actinomycetota > Actinomycetes > Kitasatosporales > Streptomycetaceae > Streptomyces > Streptomyces sp. 4N124. The sequence goes on along the minus strand of NZ_JBQQBS010000016.1, from coordinate 69,938 downwards.
GGGCCGAGAAGGGCTACATCATCGTCGGCCAGGACACCGACGGCACGGTCACCCCGCAGGACGCGGGCATGTCCTGGGTCGTCTCGAAGCAGAAGGACTTCATCGGCAAGCGGTCCTACTCCCGCGCCGACACCTCCCGCACCGACCGCAAGCAACTGGTCGGCCTGCTGCCGAGCGACCGCACGACCCGGCTGCCGGAAGGCACCCAACTCGTCGCGCCGGACGTCCCCTTGGAGACGGTGCCCGTGCCGATGCTCGGCCACGTCACCTCCAGCTACCACAGCCCGGCCCTCGGCCGCCCCTTCGCCCTCGCCCTCGTCGCCGACGGGCGGGCGAGGATCGGCGAGACCCTGCTCGCCCCGGTGGGCGAGGACCTGGTGCCCGTCGAGGTGGCCGACTTCGTCCTCTACGACCCCGAAGGGACCAAGCGAGATGGCTGAGCTGACCGAGTCCGGCCCGGTGCGCCCGCGCCGCAGCCCCCTGGCCCACCTGGAAGAGCGGATGCGCGCCGCCACGGTCACCGGCACCCGCGCTGTCGCGCTGACCGAGTGGCCCTTCCTCACCATGGTGAACCTGCGCGTCGACCCCGCTTCCGAAGCGGCCGACCGCATCGAAAAGGCCCTGGGGGTGCCGCTCCCGCGGCAGTGCGGCGACACCACCGCAGCCGGCCCCCACACGGCCGTATGGCTCGGCCCCGACGAGTGGCTCGTGCTGTCCCAGGCCGACGCGACCGCCCTGGCCACCGAGTTGACGGAGGCGCTCGACGGGGCCCCGGGCTCGGTCGTGGACGTCTCGGCGAACCGCACCACGCTGGAGCTGACCGGCCCGGCCGCTCGCCAAGTGCTGGAGAAGGGCTGCCCGCTGGACCTGCATCCCCGGGCCTTCGGACCCGGCCGGGCGCTGTCGACCACGGTGGGCCCCGTCGCCGTGCTGCTCTGGCAGGTCGACGACACACCGACGTACCGCCTGTTCCCACGCTCCTCGTTCGCCGACTACCTGGCACGCTGGCTCGTCGACGCGATGAGCGAGTACGACAGCCCGGAGGTGCCCTGACGAGGCACCGGTCGAGTACGTAGCGCACGGTGGTGCTCCGCTGACGGCGGTACCCCCGCGCCCCATAGGGGCGCGGGGAACTGCGCGACCAGCCACGACGGGCCCGCAGACGAGCGACGGCCATGCTCGCGGAGTGCCTAGCGCCGGCGCCCCGCCGGATCGTCCACCGCCGCCTCCCGTTCCGCACCGGAGGTGACCGTGCCCGCGTCGGCTGCCGGTTCCGCCCGGTCCCCGTGTCCCGGCCACCACGCCGCGTGGCCGATCAGCGCGGTGAGGCTCGGGGTGAAGAACATCGCCATCACGAACGCGGCGATCGCGATGCCGAAGGACACGGCGAAACCCATCTCCGTGAGCAGGGAGTTGCCCGCCAGCATCATCGTGGCGAAGGTCGCCGCGAGGATGACGCCTGCGGCGGCCACGGTCGGACCGGCATGCTTGAGCGCCATGCTGGCCGCCTCGCGCGGTTCGCGGCCCTCGCGTGCCTCCTCGCGGAGCCGGGCGATCATGAGGATGTTGTAGTCGGTGCCGATGGCGACCACGAAGAGATACATGATCACCGGGAGCATGAACATCAGGCCCGAATGCCCCGCCCCGTCCTGGAAGATCCACACCGTCGCACCCAGGGTGGCGCCGAATCCGAGACCCACCGACGCGATCAGATACCAGGGAGCGACCACGCTGCGCAGCAGCAGCCCCAGGATGACCATGATCAGCACGGCGGCGACGGGGAAGACCGTCCGGTAGTCGTGCTTGACCGCGGTGTCGATGTCCTTGTAGATCGAGGACATTCCGCCGACCAGAGCCTCGGTGCCCTCGGGCGCGTCGGAGTGCGCGACATCCCGTACGCGGTCCACCGCGTCGATCGCCTTGTCCGTCGACGCCTCGTACTGGAGCGTGACGGTGAAGTCCGCAGTGGTGCCCTCCTTGTTCACCTGCGTCATACGGGCACTCGCGACACCGTCCACGGCACCGAGCTTCTCGGCGTACGCGTCGAAGGCGGCCTTGTCGAGTGGCTCGCCGTCGGTGCTGGACAGGTAGACGTCGGTCGGCGCGGCGGCACCGGCCGAGTACGCCTTCTGCATCTCGTCCTGGACGACCATGGACTCCTTGGTCTTGGGCATGGAGCCCGAGGCCAGGTCGAACGTCGCCTTGTAGCCGAACGTGCCCAGCGACAGCACGAGCAGGACGAGACCGGACACCACGGCGGTCAGCGCGGGGCGGCGCTGCACGCTCCGGCCGAGGGCGGCGAAACGGGCGTTCTCGGGCTCCCGTTGCCAGGACTTGGAGGGCCAGAAGACCTTCGGCCCGATGAGTGAGACCACGGCCGGGATCAGGGTCAGGCCCGCGACCAGGGTGGCGGCCACCGCGATGGCCAGCGCCGGTCCCATCTGTTTGAGGAAGCCCAGCGTGGACAGCACCAGCGCCAGGAAGGCGATGATGACCGCCCCGGCGGCCGAGGCGATGGCCTCGCCGACCCGGGCCACCGCGTTGACCATGGCCTGCTTGGACTCGTCACCGGCGCGCAGGCGTTCGCGGTAACGGAACATCAGGAAGAGGAAGTAGTCCGTGCCCACGCCGAAGAGCACGACGATCAGGATCGACGAGATCGAGCTGTTGGCCTGCAGGTCGAACAGCTTGGTGGCGTACGCGATCAGCCCGTTGGCGATCGCGGCCACCACGCCGATCAGGACCAGGGGGAGTACGGCGAGGATCGGCGCCCGGAAGATGATCAGCAGGGTCACCAGAATGATGACGAAGGTGCCGATGCCGATCAGCGCCTCGCCGCGTTGGGACGAGTCCTGCTGGTCCAGGGCCTGTGCTGCGGAGCCGCCGAGCTTGACGTCCAGATCGGTGCCCTGGGCGAGTTGTTTCACGTCCTCGCGCAACACCTCGGCCGCGTCGGCCTGTTTGGGCGTGCCGGCGTTCTTGCTGTCCATCTGAACCAGGGTCAGGGCGTACCTGCCGTCCTCGGACGGCTGGCCGGGGACGACCTTCTGCACCTGGTCGATGTTCTTCCTGCCCAGCTCGGTGGTGATCCGGGCGACGTCCTGCTGGTCGGCGGCGGTCAACTTGCCGCCGTCGGTGCGCTGGTAGAGCGCGATCGCGGAGGGGGTGAAGGCGCTGGGGAACGCCTTCTCCTGGAGGTCTGCGGCTTTGATGGACTCGTAACTCTTGGGCAGGAAACTGCTCTCGTCGCTGGTGGACGGCAGGCTCGGGGCGGTGGCCACGATGGCCACTGCCGCGATCAGCCATGCCACGATCGTCCAGACGGGATGTCGGACGACTGCGCTGCCAATACGTCGGAACATGCGGGAGGGTCCTCCTCCTGGAAGGAAGATCACCGCAGCCCGGGGAGCGGACCCTGGCATCGGCGACCTCGACCGGCCCCGCACCGACCGAGCCGGTCGAATGGTTGTCTGAGGCTCTCAATCGTAGTGACCGAAGGGGTTCAGTACGTCAAGAGGGTCCGATCACAGGGCCCGAGCCACCAGAAGGGCGACGTCGTCGTGGTCGTCGGAGGTGCGCAGGCCGTAGAGCAGGAGGTCGCACGTCTCCTCGAGCGGGCGGTGTGGTTCGTCCAGGAAGCTGAGGAGGACGTTCAGGCGTTCGTCGATCGGGTGGTGGCGGGTCTCGACGAGGCCGTCGGTGTAGAGGACCAGCAGATCGCCGGGGCTCAGGTCGACCGTGGTGGTCTCGAAGGGGATGCCGCCGACCCCGAGCGGGGCTCCCGAGGGCAGATCGAGAAGTGTGGGGGCGTGTTCGGGGCCGGCCAGCGCCGGTGGCATGTGGCCCGCGTTGGCGATGAGGCACTGCCTGGTCCGCGGGTCGTACACGGCGTAGAGGCAGGTCACGATGTAGTGCTCCAGGTCGCAGGTGATCTTGTCCAGGTGCTGGAGCACGGCGCCGGGAGCGAGGTCGAGATCCGCGTAGGCGCAGGTGGCGGTGCGCAGTCGCCCCATGGTGGCGGCGGCGTCGATGCCGTTGCCCATGACATCGCCCACGACCAGGGCGGTCTTGTCGTCGCTGAGGGGAATGACGTCGTACCAGTCGCCGCCGACCTCGCTGGTGGCCTGGGCGGGCTGGTAGCGGGAGGCGAGTTCCAGACCGGTGTGGTGCGGCGGATGGTCGGGCAGCAGGCTGCGCTGGAGGTTGAGGGCTGTGTTGCGCACGCTCTGGAACCAGCGGGCGTTGTCGATCGCCACGGCGGCACGGCCGGCCAGCTCACAGGCCAGGACGACATCGTCGGCGTCGAAGGGCAGCGGATTGCCGGTGCGCTTGAGGTCGAGCGCGCCGAGCACCTCGCCGTGGGCGGTCAACGGCACCGCGAGATAGGAGTGGACGCCGGCCTGCGCCAGGAGCGTGGCGGCTTCGGCGTCGCGGGCGATGCGCGGCAGATCGTGGTCGCCGACATGGGAGACGAGAATCGGCCGCCCGGTGTGGACGCACAGGGTGACCAGCCGGTCACCGTCGTAGGCGGCGAGGTCACCGGGAGGGTCGGCGGCGCGCAGGGCCACCGTCGGGTGGGCCGCTTTCAGGGCGAGGGCGCGGAAGTACTCCGGGCTGTTGTCGGTTCTGCGGATACGCCGGCAGGCCAGGGCCGAGTCGAGGACGTCCACGGCGACCACGTCCGCGAGCGCCCCCGTGGCGACCTCCGCCAGTTCCCGGGCGGTCTGCTCCACCTCCAGACTCGTGCCGACGCGCGTCGAGGCGTCGGCGATGAGGGCCAGGCGCCGCCGGGCCCGGTCGGCCTCGGATGCCGCGCGGTGCCGTTCGGTGACGTCGACGACCGAGGTGGCTGCCCCCAGGACCCGGCCGCCGGGGTCCTCCAGCCGGTAGAACGAGAGGGACCAGGCGTGCTCGTGCTCCGGATCGGCCGGGGGACGGCCCACGTGGTACTGGTCGAGCAGCGGTGTGCCCGTGGTGAGCACCTGGCGCAGCGCGGACTCGATCGTGTCGATGTCGGGCAGCGGCAGGGTCTCCCGCAGCGTACGGCCGATGTGGTCCTCGGCGGGAATGCCGTCGATGCGCTCCAGCGCCGGGTTGACCAGGAGATACCGCAGGTCCGGGTCCATGAGCGCCAGCCCGATCGGGGACTGGTTGATCAGCCGCTCGCACAGGGCCAGATCGGTCTCGACGCGCTGGAGGAGGCTGTGGTCGGCCGCGATGCCCAGCGCGTAGACGTCTCCGAGGTCGTCCAGCAGCCGCATGTTGCGGAACTCCGTCAGACGGGTGCTGCCGTCCTTGAGCCGGATGGGGAAGGTGCCCGCCCAGCTCCGGCCGGTCTCCAGTACGTCCGAGAACAGCTTCGCCACGACCTCGAGGTGTTCGGGGTGGATGAACAGTCGTGCCGCGTACGTGCCGAGAGCCTCGTCGGAGGTGTAGCCGAAGAGCTCCTCCGCCTGCGGGGTCCAGAACACGATGCGCCCGTCGGCGTCGACGACCACCGCCGCCACGCTCAGGACATCCAGCAGGCCGGTCGGCCGGGGCGGCTCGGGGCGGTACTCGTCACCGTCGGACGGGAAGGGTTCGGCTGTCATCCCTCGGCCCTCCTCCAGCGGCCGGCAGGACGTACCGACCTGTGCCGGCCATACCGGGTACCAGCGACCGGCACTTCCATGCTGCCCCCGGCTCTCCGCGTTGGCGAACACTGGCTTGGGCCGGGGCCGTGCGCATCGGGCGGGCGCGCAGGAACATAGTCGTGTAGAGGGTGAGTCCATGGATTCTGCGCGACATGGTTCCGATGAGCAGCCGACACCGGCGGGGCCGCGCGACCTGCTCGACGCGTCCACCGACGCCGCGGCGGTCGTGGCGGCCGACGGCGTGGTGATCGGCTGGACCCGGGGTGCCGAAGAACTCCTCGGCTACCCGGCACAGGAGGTGGTCGGCGGCTCCGCCGCGCGGCTGCTGGCGATGCCCGGGGATCCGACACGTGTCGCCGGCGTCGCGGACCGCTGCCGCGCCGGAATGGGGTGGAGCGGCCTCATCCCCGTACGGCACCGCGACGGCCGGTCCCTCGACGTCGACCTGCGGGTCTCCGCGTGCTTTCGCATCGGCGAGGGCGAGTGTTTCCTGCTCTCGGCGCGGGAGCAGCGGCCGCAATGGACGGTCGGCCAGTCCGTCCTCGACGGATTCCTGACCCGCTCCCCGGTCGGTATGGCGGTCATGGACACCGAGCTGCGCTACGTCTGGCTCAACGACACGCTGGAACGCTTCGGCGGCGTGCCCCGGGAGCAGCGGCTGGGGCGCCGGCTGAGCGAGCTGCTGCCCGGCCTGCAGGCGGAGACCATCGAGGGGCTGATGCGCAAGGTGCTGACGACCGGCGTGCCGGTGACCGACTACGAGTACGTGGGATGGAGCTGGGCCGATCCCCACCGCCAGCACGCCTACTCCACGTCCTTCTTCCCCTTGGTGGACGCCGAGAACTCCGTGACCGGAGTCTGCTACATGGTCCTGGACGTCACCGAGCGATGGAACGCCCGCCAGCTCCTGTCGATGGTCAACGAGGCCGGAACGCGCGTCGGCACCACCCTCGACGTGCTGCGGACGGCACAGGAACTGGCCGACTTCGCCGTTCCCCGCTTCGCGGACTTCGTCGTCGTCGACCTTCTGGAGCCCGTCCTCAGCACCGAGGGGCACGGGGCATGGCTGACCGACGCGGGACCGGCACCCGCCACGCCGACGATGCGACGCGCCGGACTGAGCTCGGTGCGAGAGGGCTGCCCCGAGGCCGTGGCGCGGGTCGGGGAGAGGGTGGACTTCCTTCCCCCGTCGCACGACGCGCGCCTCTTCCTCGACGGCGAGCCGATCCTCATCCCGGTCCTCGACCCGTCCGACGACCTCTGGGCCGCCGAGCAGCCCGCGAGAGCGGCGAGCATCCGCGAATTCGGACTGCATTCCCTCATCTCCGTGCCGATGCACGCGCGGAACACCGCCCTGGGCCTGACCACGTTCATACGGTCGCTCAATCCCGTCTCGTTCCAGCCCGACGACGTCCTGCTGGCCCGGGAGCTGGTGGCACGGGCCGCGCTCTGCGTCGACAACGCCCGCCGCTACACCCGCGAGCACACGGCGGCGGTCGCGCTGCAGCGCAGTCTGCTGCCCCAGGCCCTGACGGGCGGAACAGCGCTGGAGGTGGCCTCCTTCTATCAGCCGGCCGACCCGACGGGCGGGGTCGGTGGCGACTGGTTCGACGTGATCCCGCTGTCCGGGGGCCGCGTCGCCCTCGTCGTCGGCGATGTGGTCGGGCACGGCATCACCGCGGCGGCGACCATGGGCCGGCTGCGCACCGCGGTGCAGACCCTCGCCGACATGGAGATGCCTCCCGACGAACTGCTGGCGCACCTCGACGACCTGGTGCTCCGGCTGAGCGAGCCGAAGACCGACGACGAGGCGGCCGTAGAGAGCGCGACCGCCTTCCTCGGGGCAACCTGCCTGTACGCCGTCTACGACCCGGTGCGAAGGCGCTGCACGATGGCCCGGGCCGGCCATCCACCACCGGTCGTCATCACCCCCGACGGCCAGGTCTCCTTCCCCGAGCTGCCCGCCGGGCCTCCGCTCGGTCTGGGCGGATTGGCGTTCGAGGCCACCGAGATCGAACTCGCCGAGAACAGCCTGCTCGGCCTCTACACGGACGGGCTCGTCGAGGGTGCCGACCGCGACATGGAGCGGGGCATGTCCCGGCTCGGCGACGCGCTGGCCCGTTCGGCCTCCGACCTCACCACGCTCTGCGCCTCCGCGGTGCGGGAACTCGTGCCCGTGCCCCAACCCGACGACATCGCCCTTCTCCTGGCGCGCACGCACGGCCTGGGCGCCGACCATGTCGCCTCGTGGGACGTGCCGGCGGACCCGGCCGCCGTCGCCGACATCCGAGCGCGGGCGACCCGCCGGGTGGAGGAGTGGGGGCTGGCGGACCTGGCCATGACGACCGAGCTCATCGTGAGTGAACTGGTCACCAACGCGATCCGCCACGCCGCGCCGCCCATCCGGCTACGACTGCTCCGTGACACCCGCCTCACCTGCGAGGTCGCCGACGCCAGCAGCACGGCCCCACGACTGAGACACGCCCGGAGCATGGACGAAGGCGGCCGTGGCCTGTTCCTGGTGGCCCAGCTCACCCATCGCTGGGGCGCTCGGTACACGGCCGACGGGAAGATCATCTGGGCGGAGCAGGAGATCCCGTGAACAGCACGGACCGCCGCGTCCCGGCCGGGACCGGGACGTGGCGGTCGTACGCCGCTCAGTCGAACGGCGTCAGGAAGTCCCCTGTGGACAGCGGCCTGTTGACGATGCGGGTATCGCCGATCCACCCGTAGAAGCCCTGTCCGAACCGCTCGTCGAACTGCGTCGCGCCGATGACGAAGGGCTTGCCGAGCGTGGTGATGCCCGTCGACGGCTGCGTGGGATTGCGGGCGATCTTCGAGCCGTCCACGTACATCACCGTCCGCCGGCCGTCATTGACGAGGGCGATGTGCATCCAGCGGCCGACCGGCACGGCGTGGCTCCACGACGTCGGGTCGGCGTCCTGCTTGTAGGGGTAGACGACGAACTGGAGAAACCGCTCCGGAGACAGGTTGAGACTGCAGGTGGGCTCCAGCGGGGACCAGCCCGTGGTCTTGCCCGCGTCGCCGTTGCGGCCCTCCCAGCTCAGGATGCCCATCCAGCTGTGGTCGCCCTCGAAGGGCTCGGGCAGCATGACGTGCGTCTCGATGGTGTAGCCGCGGGTGAACTTCGCGCTGTTCAGGGCGGCGCGCGTGGCGGTCGTCAGGATGGCACCGCGGTCCGGGCTCTTGCCGCCGTCGAAGCGGAGGCTGGCGTGCGCCGGCTGGCCGGGGTGGTGGTCGGCGGACCAGGTGAGCGCGTCGGGTCCACTGGAGTGCAGGCGGCTGACGGTCAGATCGTTGCCGTTGCCCGTGAGATCGCGTACCACCGCTCCGTCGGCCACGGGGGCACCCGGTGTTCCGGCGGCGGACGTCCCGGACGTGTCGAAGCGCCAGTACGCGACCGTGCCGCGGGGCATGACCGCGGAGGCCGGACGTGGCTTCGGCGCGGGAATCGGGGCGAAGCCCTTGAAGCGCTCGTCGAAGTCGATGTCCAGGCTGAACCGGTCGGTGGGGCCGGTCAGTTCGATCGTCTCCGCCTCCAGCGGTGACCGCTTCTCCGGGTCGCGGGCGAGGAACCACGGCGAGAAGGTCTCGACGTCGATGACACCGCGGGCGAGGTCGAAGGCATAGGTGCGGATCATGCCGGCGCCGCCGTAGTAGCGGTCCTGGTAGTTGGTGATATGGAGGTGGACATCGTTGTCAGAGTCGTTGGTCAGAACCGTGCGCCCGGGCGGCCAGTAGTGGCCGCCCAACGCGAGGAAGATCTGGTCGTTGCCGCGGATGAGACCGTCCCACAGGCGCCGGCCGTTGTCCGACAGCTGGGCCTCGCCGTCGTCGTCCGACCAGACGAGGTCATGCGTGGTCAGGATGACGGGGAGCGTCGGATGCGCGTCGAGAACACCCTGGGCCCAGCGCAGGCCCTTGTCCGAGACCCGCCAGTCCAGGGCGAGGATCAGCCACTGGCGGCCCGCAGCGCGCAGCACGTGGTAGCTGTTGTAGCCGTCCGGCGACGCGCCACGGAAGGTCGGCATCGACGCGTAGCGCCGCGGGCCGAACGCCGCGAGGTACGCGGAGTCGCCGCGCTGGTCGTCGGTGGAGGAGCGGATGTCATGGTTCCCCGCCAGGACGCTGTAGGGCACCTTGCCGTGGATCGCCCTGAACGTGTCGGCGGCGAGCGCTATTTCCTGCTCGGTGCCGTGCTCCGTGACATCACCGAGGTGGGTCATGAAGGCGATGTTCGCGTCCTCGCGCTCGGCGGCGAGATAGTGGAACGTGGCACGCAGCGGCGCCGGGTCGGAGCTGTCGGCGTCGAAGAGATACTGCGTGTCGGGAAGCACCGCGAGCGCGAACCGCGGGCTCTCGGTGTCGAAGTGGGACCGTCCGCTGCCGCGGGCAGCCGAGTCCGCGTGCGCCGGGCGCGCCTCGGCCGCGGTGACCACGGCACCGGCCGCGGGGATCACGACCGCGGCCTGCAGCAGTCCGCGTCTGTCCAGCCGGTGTTGGTGCCCGTCCGTGCTCATGTGCCCTCCAGATGACGACCGTTGGGGTAGGAAGGCACACTGCTGACCACTCGTGACCACGTCATGGCAAGAAGCTGAACGCCGCATTCTGTTCGCGGCACGAATGACAGCTCCGCCGCGACGCCTCATGCCCCGTCAGTAGACATTGAGGCCGTAGGCGCCCAGTACTTCCTGGATCGGCTGGTAGTACGTGGTGCCGCCGGTCGCGCAGTTCCCGGAGCCGCCGGAGAGGATGCCGATGACCTTGTCGCCGGCGTAGAGCGGGCCTCCGCTGTCGCCGGGCTCGGCGCAGATGCTGGTCTGGATCAGCCCGTACACGATGGTGCCGCCACCGTAGTTGACGGTCGCGTTCAGCCCGGTGACGAGGCCGCATCGGACACCCGTGGTGGCGCCCCGGGTGCAGACGCGCTGGCCGACGTAGGCGGTCGCTGTCCCGGTCACGTCGACGCTCCCGATGGTCCCAGGGTGCGGTACGGCCGGGTTGGAGTACTGGACGACGCCGAAGTCGTTGCCCGGGAAGCTGGTCGCGGTGGTGGGGCCGACGACGGTGTCCATGGCGGGACCCGTGTACCAGGTGGTGGTGCCGTCGGTGCAGTGACCGGCCGTGACGAAGTAGTACGTGGACCCGCTCCGTACGTTGACACCCGCCGAGCAGCGTCCGCCGCCCGCGTAGATGGCGTCGCCGCCCGACAGGAGGGTGCGCAGCCGGCCGTCGAGCCGATCGAGGATCACGGCACCGGCGAAACGCCCGGTGGCCTGGCGGAGTTGGGCCAGCTCGGTGTCCGTGACCGTGGAATCGGCGACGACCCGCAGCGTCCCGGTGCGCTCGTCGACGGACCAGGCCGTCCCGTCGATTCCCAGGGACTCGACGGCCGAAGCCGCGCCGGACACCGACGCGGTCGACGCCCCGGCGCCGGCAGTGGGCGCTGCCGCCGCGCTGGTGCCGGACACCGCGAGTACTGCCACACCGAGCAGGCTCAGCACGGAGGCGAGCAGCCGTGAGCGTCTGACGGTCGTACGCCGTGCTCTCATACCCACATCTCCCCGAAGACGGTCGGTCAGGCTCGGGCATGCCCCACCGGTCGCCAGGTGGGCTGTGCCGTGCCCGTGGTGCTGGTGCGATGGGGCCGCCGCGCTGCGCGTACCGGAGGCGGGGCAGCGCCCAGTGTGCCGGGCGGGGCCCGGCGGGGGTAGGCCGTCTTCGGGCCATGGCGCCCGCCGCGACGATCAGCCACCCGGCGGTGCGACCACGTCGCCGAGCTGACATCACACCAATGGGGCACATAGGTTTTAATGCCCGAAGGGAGGCCAACTTTCCGGAGCGGTCGATGTCCCGCAATCACTCAACCGACGACGCCGACGAGCTGCTGGCCAGGCTCAGGACGCTGACCGCTCAGGCACGGGAGCGAGCCGAGCTCCAGCGTTCCCTGGTGGAGCTGGCCGTCGCCCTGCAGCGCGGGATGCTTCCCGGAGACATGCCGGTCGCACCCGGGTTCGACCTGGCCGTCCAGTACTCACCCGCCTTTCACGGCCTGAACGTAGGAGGCGACTGGTACGACGCCTTCCGGATGCCCGATGGACGCATCGGCCTGTCCATCGGCGACGTACAGGGCCACAACATCGAGGCCGCCGCCTTCATGGGGCAGGTCCGGGTGGGGCTGCGCGCGCTCGCCTCGGTCACGAGCGAGCCGGGGGAGCTTCTCTCCAGGACGAACGACCTGCTCCTGACGCTCGGCGCCGATCTCTTCGCGACCTGCACCTTCATGCGGCTCGACCCGTGCACCGGGGTGCTGGAGAGCGCCAGGGCCGGGCACATCCCGTGCGTGTGGGCCACCGCGGACGGGAAGTCCGGCATCGCCGAGGACGAAGGGGGACCACCTCTGGGCATCGAAGCGGGGCAGGACTACCCGGTGACCCGGTACCGGCTCAGCACCGGCGGGGTGTTCGTCCTGATGACGGACGGCGTGGTGGAGGGGCCCTCGCTGAGCCTGGACGACGGACTGGACCAGGTGGTGAGGCTCGCGGGAGTGGCCGCCGTCGCGGGCATGGACGCCGGCTCGCTCGCCGCCGCCGTGATCAAGGGGGCCGAGCGGGTGGGACACGAGGACGACGCGGCCGTACTGGTCGTAGGCCACGACGAAGCAGGCGTACGCCGGTAGGGGAGAGCCCGGCTTCCTCCTCGGCTCGCCGAGAGGGCGGCGTCGTTGTCTGATGGCTGCTGTGGTGGGTATCCATGATCTACGGCGACCAGCCCTCTACGCTCTCGAGACGCTGGCAGTCACCGCCTGCTACTTCGCCGCGGGGCGGCTGGGGCTCATGCGTCAGCTCGTCGTCCAGGGCGCCGTGGTGACACCCATTTGGCCGCCCACGGGCGTCGCGCTGGCCTGCCTGCTGATCTTCGGGATCCGTGCCCTGCCGGGCATCGCCCTGGGGGTGCTCTTCGTGGTCATGTCGATCACCTCGCTGCAGCCCGCGGTGATCGGGACTCTGGCCGGCAACACCGCGGCTCCGCTCTGCGCGTACCTGCTTCTGCGCAGGGTGGGGTTCCGGACGGACCTCAGCCGTTTGCGGGACTGCGTCGCGCTGGTGTTCCTGGGAGCCCTGGCCAGCATGCTGATCAGCGCGAGCGCCGGCGTCGGTCTGCTCGTTCTCACGGACAAACTCGACGCGCCCGGTGTCTGGCCGGTGTGGCTCGCATGGTGGGTGGGCGACGCGATGGGAGTCCTGCTCGTCACCCCCGTTCTGCTGCTGCTCCACACGGTGCGCAGGCCGCCTGGCCCCGCCCGCTGGAAGGAGGCGACCGGGCTGGCACTCATCGCCTGCGGTCTCGTACCACTGGCCGCGTACAGCACCATCAGCATGCTCTTCCTCGTCTATCCACTCCTGATCTGGGCCGCCCTGCGCTTCCAGCTGGCGGGCAGCATCCTGTGCGCCCTCCTCGCCTCCACCACGACCACCATCGCGGCGACGGACCAGACCGGCTCCTTCGAACACCTCACCCATATCGAGGTGATGATCAAACTGCAGGCCTTCAACGGCTCCATGGCCCTCACGGCCCTGCTTCTGTCCGCCGTCATCACCGAGCAGCACCACACCAGACGCTCGGTCGAGCGGGCCTGCCAGGACCTCGTCGAGGTGCTGGAACACCTCACGGCCGGCGACGCTCCCCGCACCCGGCCACCGCCGGACATCGACGCCCCCCGCCCGCGAGACCGGTGACCCACTCCGAACCACGCCGAAATTCGTTTCGTGCGGATCGGGGAGCGCCCTACCGTGGCGTGGTGACGACTCAGATGATCATTCTCAACGGCGGTTCGAGCTCGGGAAAGTCCGGGATCGTACGGTGTCTCCAAGCCGAACTGCCCGACCCGTGGCTGGCGTTCGGGTGCGACTCGTTCGTCGACGCGCTGCCCGCGAGGATGCAGGCGTCGGACGAGGGCATCGTGTTCGCCGCGGACGGCGGGGTGAGCGTCGGGGCGGAGTTCATGGCGCTGCAGACGGCCTGGATGGACGGCGTCGCGGCGATGGCCCGAGCGGGCGCCAGGATCATCATCGATGACGTGTTCCTCGGCGGAGCGGGGTCCCAGCAGCGGTGGCAGAAGACCGTGGACGGACTCGCCGTGCTGTGGGTCGGCGTCAGGTGTGAGAGTGCGGTCGCCGCGGGCCGGGAGGTCGCACGCGGAGACCGCGTCCGGGGGATGGCCGCGCTGCAGGCCGACGTGGTGCACGAAGGGGTGTCCTACGACGTGGAGGTGGACACGACGCATACCGAGGCCCTGCTGTGCGCGCGAACCATCGCCGCCCACGTCAGCTGATCACCGGCCGGTCTCTGCCGCCGCCATCTTCGCCGCCGCCAGCTTGATGGCCTCACGGACGCGGAAGTACGTCCCGCAGCGGCAGACGTTGTCGATCGCGTCGATATCGGCGTCGGTGGGGTTACTGGTCCTCTTCAACAGGGCGACGGCGGCCATGATCTGGCCGGGCTGGCAGAAACCGCACTGGGGGACGTCCTGCTCCAGCCAGGCCTCCTGGACGGGATGAAGGCGCTCTCCGTCGGCGAGGCCCTCGATGGTGGTGACATCTCGTCCGGCGGCCTCGGAGACGGGGACCACACACGGGTTGACGGCCTCGCCGTCCAGATGGCTGGTGCAGGCCTTGCAGACGTCGATACCGCAGCCGTACTTGGGCCCGCGGATGCCGAGCAGGTCACGCAGGACCCACAGCAGAGGCAGGTCGGCGTGGGCTTCGACGGTCACGGAGGTGCCGTTCACGGTGAAGGTGTGCTGGGGCATGCGGGGCGCTCCTGCGCGGTGTGGGGCCGGGCCGGTGGTGGGGGCCTCAGCGCGGGAAGGGTTCGAAGTCGACCGGGAAATGGACGGGGAAGCTGCGGGGGCGGGTGCCGGTGGCCCGGGCGTACGCGTTCGCGATGGCGCCGACCGCGGCCGGGACGCCCAGCTCACCCGCCCCGCCCGGTTCGCCGTGCGCGGGCATGACGATGACCTGCACATCGGTCGGCGAATTCCGCTGCCGCGCATAGTGGAACTGCGAGTAACTCCCCTCCAGGGGCAGCCCTTTGTCGATGTGCAGTCCGGCGGTCAGCGTCGTGGAGATCGCGTCCGTCAGCCCGCCGAGCATCTGTGCCTCAAGGCCGCGCGGATTGATCGGCCGCCCGACGTCCACGGCGATCACCGCTCTCGTCACGCGCGGGGATTTCGGGTCCCGGGCGTCGATCTCGACCAGACAGGCGGTACGCGACTTGTACTCGGCGTGGAAGCCGATGCCCTGGGCGAACCCGTCCGCCATCGCACGCCCCCAGTCCCCGGCCGAGGCGGCCCGGTCCAGCACCGCCCGGTCTTCGTCGGTCTTGAGGAACCTGCGCCTGAACGCCACCGGGTCCTGCCCCAGTTCCGCCGCCAGCTCGTCGACGACGACCTCCTCCGCGCCGCGCGTGTTCGCCGAATACACCGAGCGCCAGGACGCGGTCGGCATCCGCAGCGGGACCTCGGCGAGCGTCTGGCTCGTCAGCCCGAAGTCGTACGGCGAGTGGACCGTGGTGGAGAACAGCGTCTGGGCGAAGGCCTGGTTGCCGCCCGGCAGTTGCGCCCCCGCCGCGGTGAGGATCTCCCCGAGCCCGTGCCGGAAGTCCGTCTCCACGGCCGCGACCCGGTGCCGGAAGCTGAGCACCTGGCCCGTGGAGCCCGTTGTGTAGGTGGCCCGGATCCGGTGGTGGCTGGCCGGGCGCATACGGCCGTGGCGCATGTCGTCGATGCGGGACCACATCAACCTGACGGGCCGCCGGCTCGCCTTGGACACCAGCGCCGCCTCCAGCGCCGCGTCGAAGAACAGCCGACGGCCGAACGACCCACCGCCCTGCACCACATGCACCGTGACCTTGTCCTGCGGCAGACCGATGGCGGCGGCGATGGTCTGCTGGGCGACGACGGGCGACTTCAACCCGGCCCAGACGGTCGCCCGGTCGGTCCGTACGTCGGCGACGGCGGAGTTCGTCTCCAACGGTGCGTGACTGACGAACGCGAAGTCGAACTCGGCGTCCAGCCGCTTGGTGAGCAGCGGTGGCAGGACGAACGGCGGTGCGGCGGCCCGTAGTTCGGCGCGGATGTCGGCGTCGGAAAGGCCGTCGACCGTCCCGCCGCGCCAGGTGACGTCGAGCGCGTCCTTCCCGTCGAGTGCCTGGCCGAAGGTCTCGGCGACAACGGCGACACCCGTGGGGACGACGACCACATCGACGACGCCCGGCATCGCCCGCACAGCGGCCTCGTTCCTGACCGCATCAACCTTTCCGCCCAGAGTCGGCGGCCGTCGCACCATCGCCGGGAGCGCGCCCGGGACATCCAGGTCGAGCGTGTACCGCATCCGGCCGGTGACCATCGCGCGGCTGTCGATCCGCGAGGTCGGCGTCCCGACGAGCGCGTGCTCGGACTCGGGCTTGGGGGAGAAGCCGGGAACAGCGCCGCTCTCACTCGCCGTTGCGGCCAAGGCCAGCGAGGCGTACGAGGCCGTACGACCGCCCGGCCCATGGACGACGCCGTCGCGCGTGACGAGCCCGTCCACCGGCACCTCCCACCGTCGCGCCGCGGCTTCGACCATGCGGGCCCGGGCCGCTGCCGCAGTCCGGCGGACCGGATCGTAGAGCGACCTGATCGAGTTCGAGCTCCCGGTGAGCTGGTTGAACAGCAACTCGGGCCGTGCGTCGTCGAGATGAACCGTGACGGCGGCAAGAGGCACATCCATCTCCTCGGCAACCAGCATCGCGACGGCGGTCGTCAGCCCCTGCCCGACCTCCTCCCGCGGCAGCCGGAAGTGGACCGCGCCCTCCTCGTCCACGGTCAGCACCAGCAGATGCGCCGTGGGCAGACCGGCAAGGACCAACAGATCCCCGAGGTCGACCGCTTCGGCGAGCGAAGGAGGCGTCGGCGCGGCGGGAGCGGCAGCCGCGGCTGTGGCGGGGGAGAGGCCGGTGGCTACGGTCAGGGTGGGGGCGGCGACCAGGTAAGTGAGGAGCGTACGTCGGCCCAGAGCGGCCTTCGGAGTCGGCTTGTCGGCATCGCCCTTGGTCTCCGCCATCGCGTGATCTCCCTTGTCCGCGCGTGGGAGACAGTTTGTTGTGGGCACGCAGATCCGGGCAACGCGGGAACCGTGAAGGATCGGTCGCGGTCGTGCGACCGGTCACCAGGAGGCGGCCTATATGCCGTTCACGGTGCTCCGGGGGCGCCACGGGAGTGTGATGGCCAGGAACGCCTGGAGCGGCAAAGGTCCCGCCCTGTCCGCCGGATGCGAGACGCACCGACAAAACGGTCGAGAGTGCTGCGGACGCCGTTGATGCTTCCGCTGTCGGAGTCGCGGCCGGCCAGGGAAGCAAGGATTTCGCAAGGTTCGTGCCCATGTGCGTGCGTACCGTGTGAACGCCCCGACCAACAGGGGGAGTTGGCATCTGGGATGGGCGGACCACCCGCCCGGGAAAACAGTCATCGTGTTCGCGTCACCAGAAGGGGAACATCACTCGTGAAACGACTACGTCGTTTGTGTTTCGCCCTGGCTCTGGGACTGGGCCTGTCGCTGACCACAGCGGGCGTCTCGACCGCGGCTCCCGAGGTCGTGGCCGCCTGCCCTCCGGAGGGGACGCGGTTCAAGACGCCCACCACCGGCGCCACGGTCTTCCTGGTCGGCCCGTCGGGCTTCCTGTACTCCATTCCAAGCGAAGCCGTCTACCGCAAGCTGTGGCGGACCTGGGACGGCATCATCACCATCGACCGGGCGTCCTGCAACAAGAGCTCGTACGCACTGACCAATGGCCGCCTCCGCCATTGGGACGGCGGCGGCGCTAACGTCTACATCTGGGACGAAAGCTGGGACGACTTCGGCATGACGAACCGTTACCGCTGGATCGAAAGCTGGTCCATCTTCACCGAGAAGTACCACTTCGACCCGGAGGCGATCGAGGAAGTCAAGTACGGGAGCGATATTTACCCCATTCTTGAACCAAACTGGACATAGAGGGGCTTGCGGGGCGCTTCCCCGCCAGGGAAGCACCCCCTCCCGCCGGCGTTCGCAGCCAACGCACTAGAAGAGGTTCGAATAGCGGGAGTTGAGTTCCTCCTGCTCCTCCTCGTGCGCCGCCTCAGTAGCGTCGAACTCATCCGCGGCGACTCCCAGGTAGGCATATAGGTCTTTGCGCGCGGCGGTCCACTCCCGGCTGGGCTTCGGTGGCTTCTTCCGGTCGAGACGAGCCTCAAGGCACTGCCAGATGTCCTCGAAGGCGACCTCATACGCCCGGTAGGTGTGGAACTCCGCATTAGTGGTCCGCGCGACTCCCGGGGCGTTGATGATGATGCGGACGGAGTCCCGTAGGCGTGTCCTCACCTCCCGGTCGCGGAAGGCGAGGACCGCGGTCGCGCACTCCTCCAGGAACTCGGTCGAGGCCCGTTGCTCTGTGAGGAACGCATCGTCCAGGCGGACGCGGCGGAGCTGTGCCAGCAGGGCGGCGGCGGCTCTCTCCTCAGAGGCGGACTCACGGCCGCGCTTACTGTCCCGGACGACCAGTACGGTCCCGAGGGGCGCGGCGAGGGCGCCCACGAGACCACCGGTGATCGCTTCAAGCGCGGCGCCAGCCCCCCACCGGGGGACGCCGTTCGTGCGGCTGTTGCAGCTTTCTGGCCGGTGGCTATTGAGCCGTGGCCGGGAGCGGTCTGGTGTTTGACGCGGGCGGGCGTGCCAGCCTGCCGGGAGCTGATCAGTGCAGCGGCGGAGGCCGCTCTCCTTAGCGGTGGCCTGAGACGCTCCCGCCCTGTCGGTGGGGCGGGGGGATCGCTCGGCAAGGCATGTAAACGCTGCCGCGGGTGCCGGCCGAGCGCGACTCGCTCGACCACGACAACGCAGAAGGGGCGCACCTCGGGGCGCCTCTTCTTGTGTGTCTCAGCACGTGTACTGCGCGTCGCCGAGCCAGCGCCACATGAATCCATCAGTCACTCGAACGGCCGGCACTTGACGCGCATAACGAGCGAACTCCAGCGTCCCGTGATCGCCTCATAGTGACACCCGCCGGTTCGCCGAAGGAGCGACACGTGGTTCAGGGAAAAGTTAAGAATGAGCTGTACGAAAAGATCAACAAGAAAGGGGGGCGGATTGCTCAAGCAGAGGGCTTGTCCCTTGAGGCTGCCATCAGGAAGGCCATCGAGCAGATGCCTGAAGCCAAGGGCGTTGATTTGAGGGACGTCATGGCATACCTCGATTCCCCCGCTCGGATCCGGCGGTTGAACCACTACGTCTCCAGCGGGGAGGACTAGTACTCCAGCTGACGGCTTCCGTTATCCCGCCGCCGCGCCGACCATCGCCTCCGTGAGATCGGCAGCCTCTTCGCTCGTGAGCGATCCGTCCCGGACGAGCGAGTGCCAAGTCACGAACGAGATCGCGTGGCCGACGGCTGCCGCCGTGCGCACGCGCGCACGCCCTCGCTCGCGACGTCCCGTCATCAGTGAACGAGCGACGTGGCGGAAGTATCCGAGGAACGCCTCGCGGGCCGCCGACGGGACAGCATCGATATCGCGGATGCCTAGCGAGAGCATCGTCTCCGTTTCCTCGTACCACCGATACAGCTCGCGCACCGCCACGCGAAAGCGCTCGTTGGGTGAGGCGATGCCGATCCACGACGTCGGGTCGGGCATGGGATGCCGCTCGTAGTAGTGGGCGTTGCACGCCTCGAAGAGCACCTGAAGATCGGGGAAATGGTTGTACACCGTGGCACGCTGCACGCCCGCGCGCTCGGCGATGGCCTTGATGGTCGTCTTCGCGGGGCCGAGCGTTTCGTGGAGCTCGACCGTCGCTTCGACGATTCGTTGCCGGGTCTCGGCTTCAGTGAGCGCACGCATCCTCTTCCGGTATGGGCGTGGCGACTCCATTTTCGCTGAACACATATGTTAGCCAATCTTGACAAGCCGGCTCTGCTGCTGTTTCACTGTACATGCGTGTCAGCCAAATGGAGGTGCGGCATGAGTGCAGCGACTGCAGCGGCCACGACCGTCAAGGTTGTCCAGCCCGGTGAAGGTCGGCGCGGCGAATTGATGCCCGGTGTCGGGGTGATCTTCAAGATCGACGGCGCCGACTCCGGTGGCGCCCTCGCCGTCGTCGAGCACCCCTTCGAGGTCGGCGGATTCGTCCCGCCCCACGTCCACCACCGAGAGGATGAGTTCTCCATCGTGATCGAGGGCGAGATCGGCTTCCGGTCCGAGGGCAAGGAGATCGTGCTCGGTCCGGGCGGATACATCGTGAAGCCCCGCGGCGAGGTCCACGCGATGTGGAACGCCGGGCTGACGCCCGCGCGCATGATCGAGATCATCTCACCTGCCGGATTCGAAGAGCTCTTCCGGACGGTGGTCGACCTGACCGAGCGCGGCGAAGCGGAGATGTCGAAGATCGTCGAGCTCGCGAACCGCTACGAGGTCCCAATGGCGGAGCCCGAATGGTTCGCGGATGTCATCGAGCGCTACCAGCTCTCCATGCCGACGTCTTAGTCCCGGACCGCCTGGATGTAAGCCAGGCGCCCTAGTACCAGCTGGAGATCGTGATCATCTTGTCGCGGTTGCCTGGCGCCGGTAGTGGCAGGCCCGTGCTCGGGCTTGGCGGCGGCGTCGCCAGTGGGACCAGGCCAGCCGGTGGGCCGTGTCGTGAACGGGCCGGACGGCCAGTGTGACGAACAGGTCCTGGATCTCGTTGCAGGACAATGCGATCAGATCGTCCGGGTCTGGGTCGAGGTCGTGTTCCTGGGCGCGCACGACGGCGAGGAAGGCATGGGCGAGCATGGCCAGGGTGACCCAGCGGGCCCAGGACGGATAGCGGCGGACCTGGTGCTCATCGAGGCCGGCCAGGCCCATTCCGGCCTGGAAGGTCTCCTCCACCCGCCACCGGGAACCTGCGACGCGCACCAAGGTGGCCACGGGTACCGGCTTGGGTGAGAAGCAGCGGTAGTAGGCGAGTTCGCCGGTCCTGCGGTTGCGGTCGAAGGGGGTGTTCTCGCGCTTCGTCGTCGTCAAGGCCGGTAAGGAGCAGGGCGTTTACCTGAACCGGGAGGAGGCTGAGTCCGCGGCCGAGGACGTCAAGGGCGCCGCCGTCCGGGATGAATCAGCGCGGCGCGCCCCGGCCGGGCGGGAGCAAGCCTGCCCCGGCGGACGACGTCTACGTGGTGCGCGCCCGGGACTCCCTGGCCGCCATCGCCCGCCGCCTGGACGTGGTTTGGCAGGACCTGGCGAAGGTCAACGGGCTCCGCCCGCCGTACACGATCCATCCCGGCCAGGAGCTCCACATCCCCGACGCATCCAGCGGCGGCGGCCAGGAGATCGCGCCCTTCCCCGGCGCAGGCGCGTTCGTCTCGGCAAGACGAACCCGGCCGTCACGCAGGTGGATAAGCGGCTCATCGCGAAGGGCTTCACCCGGCACCACGACGGCAACGGCTACCAGGCCGGGCCGCGGTTCACCGAGTACACCCGGCGCAACGTCGCGGACTTCCAGCGCTCCCGCGCCGAGCTCCGTGCGGACCCGGACGGATACCCGGGCCCGCTCACTTGGAAGCTCCTTCACTCCTGGAAGGGACCCCGCTCATGTCCAGTGGACTCGACCTCGCCCGCAGGGAAACCGTCGTGAAGACAGCGGCGACGTCGGCAGAGACCTCCTCGAGCGCACGCTCTCCATGTTCCTCCAGTCGTTCACTGGCGGCGTCCGCGCCATCCTGGCTTTTGGGAAGGGCCTGTTCGCTCGTCTGCGGGATGTGGCCAACTCCGCATCCCTGGTCAAGGGGGTGTAGTCCATGGAAGCGCCGGAGGCATCGGTGGCCGTGGAACTGGAGCGGCTACCCGGCACCGTGTCTACCGGGTTCGCTGAGGTCAAGGGCTCGTTGGCCGTCCTCGTTGAACGATCGACGCGGAACGAGCAGGACCTCAAGCAGCTTCGGGAGGACGCAGACACCGCCATCACCGCACTGCGGACGGAGGTGGAGGAGTTGAAGGCGCGGCGGTGGCCCCTCGGAGTGGTCGGCGCGCTGACCGGTGTGGCCGGTGTTGCAACGGGCGTTGTGTCGCTTTCATACGCAGACCGGCCCCGACAGACCGAGTGCCCGCCCCGCAACGGCTCAAGGAGGTAGTGCGACCTGGGAGGACGCGCGGGCGTGCTCGCGCTGGGCGTGCAGCGCGTCCAGGGTGACCACCGCGTCGGCAAGGTCGGCGTCATGGAGCGACGAGCACCGCACATCTTGGCAGCGTAGAACGGCCGTTGGGGAAGTGGGAGTGGTGCGGAACGCGACAAGGGCGCGCGCCGCCTGGCCGACGTAATGGTCACCAGCGCTGACCTGTGAGGCAAGGTTCTCGCAAGGTTTCTGCCTACATGCATGCCGCACCGTGGACGGGCCGGAGAGTTACTCATCCATCACCCAAAGGGGACAACCATGCGTCCTCCGTCGAATGGGAGCAGATGAACATGAGAGGTACGGAGATGTCTGTCTTACGGAAAATAATGGCTCTGCTTGGAGCGATCAGCATCGTTCTGGGGGCGTTCTTGGTTGCTGCCCCGTCCGCGCAGGCGGACACGACTGAAACCAAGCTGCACTCGATACTCGGCGATGAGGCCGGACCGGCCAGCTGGGACCGCGCGATGGGCGGCGCACTCTCTCCGGCATCAGCTTTTGTCAGTGATCACCGGGGAACCGAGCAGGACGGCACCGTCCACATCCAAACGTGGGCCGGGCCCTACGTCTCTTGGGAGGAGTGTCGCTTTTACCGGTCGTTGGCCGAGGACCTCGAATACAGCACCACACCGTGCATTCACGAGTCCCAAGGCTGGTTCTTCCAGTTCTTCTGATCGGTCCGGTGGCCTACCGCGACCTCAACGAGGTGCTGGCGCGACTCTCGCGTGACCCCGTCGACGTGTTCGCGGAGATGGAGGCCGCCCGCCGCGCCGTCCTCCCGGGAGTGCGCACGCCTGCGTCGACGAAGAAGCTGAGCAATGGATGGGGCTCAACCGTGCGGATCATGCCCGCGACCCTGACGACCGCAAGCGAAATGGTCCGTCCCGCATCGAGGAGTGCGGGACGGACCATCGGGTGTGGGTCAGCAGTCGCGGCTCGTCGCCGAGTTGGGATGCCAGGTCTCCGAGCCGGAGCCCGCGCCCCTCCAGTAGAACGCCGCCACCGCGC
Source organism: Streptomyces sp. 4N124 (assembly GCF_052245395.1). NCBI lineage: Bacteria > Bacillati > Actinomycetota > Actinomycetes > Kitasatosporales > Streptomycetaceae > Streptomyces > Streptomyces sp. 4N124. Next base: position 47,067 of record NZ_JBQQBS010000016.1, on the reverse strand, counting down.
GGAAACTATTCGGCGGCCCGGCGCACGGGTCGATGGTGCTGGTGCCGGCCAGGTCGCTGATGGCATGCCAACCGTCGTTATCGTCTGCTTGGCGCACCGTCACCCAGCCAGTGGAGGACGTGTAGCGCTGGAGCCTCACGTTGTTGACCTTGACCCCGTAGTTGCCGCCGCCGTCGGCGTCGGTGATCTTCGCCCGTGCCCGGAAGGTGTCCGCTTCGTAGTCCCACCAGATCATGGTGCAGCGCTTGACCTGGGTGCCGTGGCAATCCCATGTGCCTGATGCGGATGCCGACGACGGAGTGAGGACGATCGACGCGCCGAGCGTCGCGGCGACCAACGCGCCGGTGGTGCCGACCCGGCGCACACGCTTGACCCCCATGAAAACCCTTCCTGAGTTTCCAGACACCAAGGCGGCAGGATCGCTCGCCTCGCATCTGATGCCGGATGCCCCTGCTGGCTCCGTACGACGGGCACCGTAGCCCGGCCAGGTCACTGAGTGTGTCGGTCGTTTGCCCCACAAGGAACGGCCGCCGCGGGCCCTCCATGAGATGTAGGGAGAGATGGCCGTCGCAGGCCTGCGACGCCGAGCGGAACTTGCGATAAGAAGCGTTACGCGGCCCGCTCGACGTCGTCCTGTTTCAGGGGCCCGCAGCAGCGACCTCGATACCGTGCGACGCGTGGGTTACCGAGACCGTGATCACCAATCCGATGGCCAACTGCGAATCCGACCCGGATGAGATATCGAGATATCGTGGTGTGTCGGAGTATTCGGGCGAGAGAGGTGGCGCATGGCCGCGGCGGTGGCATCGGGGTCAAGTGATCTGATCGAGGTGTTCAAGGCCCTTGGCAATCCTGCCCGTTTGCAGATCATGCAGTGGCTGAAGGACCCCGACACACACTTCAGCGAGTACGAGCCGATCGCGGACCGCCAGTCGGTCGGTGTGTGCGTCACGCACATCCAGGCGAAGTCGGGACTCGCGCAGTCGACCGTCTCCAGCTATTTGAGCACGCTCGAACGGGCGGGGCTCGTGCATCCCACCCGGGTGGGTAAGTGGACCCACTACCGGCGCGATGACGAGCGACTGGCGCAGGTCGCGCGAGCGATCGGCACCACCCTTTGATTGACACATCGCGATACGTCGATATGATCTCATCATGTCGACTGCCGATGCCCCCACAGCCCTGATCGTTCACGCTCACCCCGAGCCGCACTCGTTCAGCACCGCCCAGATGGGGGCCGCGGCCCACGCCCTGCGCGATGCCGGATACCGAGTCGACGTCCTCGATCTCTATGCCGACGCATGGGCACCGGCCCTCGCCCGCGAGGAGTTCGGGCCGGTGGACGGCCACTTCAAGCCGCAGGCCGAGCAACAGCGCGCGGTCAAGGAGGGGACGCTCGACGCGGCCGTAAAGGCCCATCTCGATCGGCTGCTCGCCGCTGATCTGCTCGTGCTGTCGTTTCCGCTGTGGTGGTTCTCGCTGCCCGCCATCCTCAAGGGATGGGTGGACCGGGTCTTCGTGATGGGCGCGGTCTTCGGCGGCGACCACGGACTCTTCGGTGACGCGGCGCTCGCCGGGAAACGAGCGATGCTGCTGTTCACGACGGGCGGTTCGAGTGAGTCGTTCCGGCCTGGTGGCGCCTTCGGCGCGGTGGACGACTTCCTGTTCCATATACACCGCGGCATGCTGGAGTTCGTCGGCTACGAGGTCCTCGACCCCGTCATCACCTACGGCCCGGCCCGCATGTCCGACAGGGAGAGGTCAGCGGCGCTGGAGCGCGTCAGGAAAGCCGTCGCGCTCACGGCGGCGGATTCAGAGCTGACCGTTCGTTGATGGTTGCGAAGCGGGAACGCGAGTCAAGGAATGCGGCGATCTTGGTCGGGCTGAAGAGCCACAGCACCTTGTAGATGCCTTCGGGCGAGGCGGCGACGGTCATGAACGCGACCGGTTGGCCGTCTCGTCGGACCAGCACGCCCGGACAGCCGTTGGCGTCCACCAACTCGTGCTCCGCTTCCCGCCACAACTGCCGGTAGGTCGACAGCTTGGCCACACGTGCGCGGCCCAGCACAGGCAGGCGAGCGCAGCCCCGCATGCCGTTGCCGTCGGACAGACTGACGGCATCGGGGGTGAGCAGGGCCTCAAGTGAAGCCACATCTCCCGTTTGAGCTGCTGAGACGAACGCGTTGAGAAGTCGCCGGTGCTCCGCGGTGTCCACGCTCTCCCGCTGCTCGGCCGACAGATGCTTGCGAGCGCGGCTCACGATCTGCCGCACGTTGACGAGGCTGAGTTGAAGGATCTCGGCGATCTCGGGATAGGGGTAGTCGAATGCCTCGCGCAGTACGTATGCGGCGCGCTCTGTGGGGCTCAGCTTCTCCAGGACCAACAGCAGCGCCAGTTCCAGAGCCTCCGCGCGCTGCGCGCCGGCCTCCGGGTCGGAGCTCGTATCGATGGGCTCCGGCAACCACGGTCCGATGTAGGTTTCCCGACGCACCCGCGCGGATTGCGCAACATTGATGGCCAAGCGGGTCGTCGTACTGGAGAGGAAGGCCACCGGGTTGACCACCACGGAGCGGTCGGTCTTCTGCCAGCGCAGCCATACCTCTTGGACCACGTCTTCAGCCTCGACCGCGCTGCCGAGCACGCGGTAGGCGATGCCGAACAGGCGCGTCCGGTGCTGCACAAAGACAGCCAGAGCCTCGTCGATGCCACTTGTCGTGGGAGGCGGGTCGAGATCCATGATCCTCCGGTTCAGGCCTCAGGCAGGGACGCAGTGTTTCCAGCGGTGCCGGTCACAGCATTGGCACGCGCTATGCGGTGGGTGGGTGGTTCCAAGAACGTAGTTTGTCGGGGTTGAGGACGACCCAGACCTGTGCGACATGGCGGTCGGCGATGTCGAGGCTGATGACAGCGGCGACTTGGTGGTCGTAGCGGGCGACGAGGCCGGTGCGGCCGTTGACGGACTGGGCGTTCACGGTGGTGCGTGGGCGGCGGGCCAGGAGGGTGAGCAGACTGTGGGCGACCTGCCGGCGGCCATGGACCGGCCTGGTCAGGGCACGGACCTTGCCGCCCCCGTCGAAGAACGCCGTGGCGTCCGGGCACAGCAGAGAGGCCAGCGACTCGGCGTCCTCGCTCACGCACGCCTCACGAACCGCGCGGGCCAGGGCATCGTGCCGTTGCGGTGTCGTGGGGCGTGAACGCTGCCGGCGAAGACACTGACGTGCCTGCTCGGCGAGTTCGGCGCACTCCGGCTCGGTGCGTCCGACGATGTCGGCGACCGTACCCGGAGTCATCCCGAAGACGTCATTGAGTACGAACACCGCCCGCTCGGCCGGCGACAGGGAATCCAGCACCTGAAGCAGAACCCGGCTGATCTCGGCCTCCAACTCCACCTGCGCCCCCTGGGTACCCCCTGCCTCCACGCGGTGACTGTCCTTGCAGTCGGCCCGCTCTCGGCCCGGGCGGGCCAGCCGGACCAGGCAGATCCCGCCCGTGGTCCTGGCCAGCCACGACCGGGGCACCGTGATCTCCTGTCGCGCGGCGTCGGACAGCCTGTACCACCTGCGGTAGGTCTCATCGACCACACTCTCCGCCTCACCCGCACTGCCCAGCATCCAGTAGGCGACATCCAGCAGAAACCGCCGCTCGTCGAGCAACTCCGCGATCGACACCGCGTCCGCGTGGTCCATACGGCGTCCTCCCTCCGTCGGCCGAGCCTTGTCTCCATCCGTCAGACCGGACACACGCGGAGCTTGTGACACCTTTTCCGCGGCCGACCGCGTAGCCGCTCGGTGCTAGCAGTCGACGAACGTGACCGTCTCGTCGAGCGGCGCCCGGCCCGTACGCGTGTAGTCCACCGTGACGTCCTCGAACCCGATCGACATGCCGCAGAAGAGGACGAGCTCGTCCGGGGGTGAGAGGACCTCCGCGACGGTCTTGTGATACTTCGCCCAGGCCATCTGCGTGCAGGTGTGCAGCGCTTCGGCGCGGAGCAGCAGCATGACGGTCTGCAGAAACATGCCGACGTCGGACCACTGGGCCGGACCCATCTCGCGGTCGATGTAGCAGAACAGGGCGGCGGGTGCGCCGAAGCAGTTCCAGTTCTCGGCGGCGGCCCTCTGGCGCGCCTCCAGGTCCTCGCGTGGAATGCCGAGTGCACCGTAGCGCTGCTCACCGAAGGCGGAACGGCGGTCGGAATACGGGGACTTCAGCGCGGGCGGGTACTGCTCGTACTCCGGCTCGTCCCAGGGGTCGCCCGCATCCACGCGCTCGCTGGCACGCTTCTTGAGTTCGGCCAGCCGCCCGCCGGTCAGCACGTAGGCGTGCCACGGCTGAAGATTCGATGCGGACGGCGTCCAGGCCGCGGCGGAGAGCACGCGCTCCAATACCTCCTTCGGTACAGGCCGGTCGGTGAATCCACGCACCGCGCGTCGACTCGTGACCGCCTCATAGACGTCCAAGATCGCCTACCTCCCATGTGCTCAACGTTCCTCCTTACGTTGCATTCGCGATAGTATCATTCAATACGGTCGCGTGTTTAACTAACGTCGAGTATCAATCCACCGCCCTCGGCACCCTGCCCCGGGCGCAGCCCTTTGGAGAACGTCCATGGCCACGCTGCTGCACATCGACTCGTCCGTGTTCCCTGGCGAGGCGTCCTCGTCCCGTTCGGTCGCGGCTGCGTTCCGCACGGCCTGGGAGGAGCAGCACCCGGAGGGCGCGGTGATCTACCGCGACCTCGCTGCCAACCCGGTCCCGCACATCACCGCCGACGCCTGGTCCGCGGGTTACGCCGCCCCGTCCGAGCGCACCCCGGAGCAGGCCGCCGCGTTCGCCGCGCGCGAGGAGCTCATCGAGGAACTGGAGCAGGCGGACGCCGTTCTGATCGGTGCCCCCATGTACAACTTCTCGATCCCGTCGACCCTCAAGGCGTGGCTGGACAGTGTGCTGCTGCTCGGCCGTACCGCGGGTGAGACCCCCTCCGCCCAGGGCACTCCGGTCATCGTGGTCGCCAGCCGCGGCGGCTCCTACGCACCGGGCACCCCGCGCGAGGGCTTCGAGTTCGTCCAGAACTACCTGGAGGCCGTGCTCAAGGGCACCCTCCGCCTGGACCTGCACTTCATCGTCCCGGAACTCACCATGGCGCCCCGCAACCCGGCCATGTCCGAGCTGGTCCCCCTCTACGAGGCATCCCGCGAGCGTGCCTTCGAGGACGCGGCCACCAAGGCCAAGGAGTTCGCGGAGCGTTTCGCCGCATGACCCCTGGAATGGTCACACCGTGTGACTCCTCGACTCAGGAGTCACACGGCGTCCTCGCTGCCAGCGGCCTGGATCACGCCGCAGGCGATCGGTGCGCGGGCGCGCCTACGCTTCATCGCCCTCGGGGTGGGCGAACCGGGTCAGCAAATCCGTCAGTTGCTCGGGTTCGCCGGGCCCCAGTCCGGCAACCAGACGCTCGGCCAGCGGCGCCGCCGCCACATGAGCCGCGTCGAAAAGCTCGATGCCCTGAGGTGTGATGTCCACTGCGCGAGCCCGGCGGTCCCCAGGAACGGCCTTGCGTACGGCCAGCCCCTTGCGCTCCAGGTCGTCCACGACCCGCATGATTCCCGCCTTGTCCGATCCCGTCGCCGTCGCCAAGTCCCGCTGCACCGTGGGCCCGCGGTCGACCAACACGATCAGTACGGCGAAATGCCGCAGCTCGATTCCGAGGGGTCGCAGCGCCTCCGTCATCACCGTCGCCGCATGCCAGTGCGCCCGGCGCAGCAGCAGACCGAGAGCGAAAGGCGATTCGTCCCCGGGCCGGCCGGTCGCGCGCGGGGCGGTGGTTTTGGGCGGAACGTCGGCGTGCATGGGGCCACAGTACCGCCCCCATTCATTCGATACGGTTGCGATTGAAACCAAATCGGCTACGGCAGATCCCGACGGGGTTGGAGTGCTGGGCCCGCGCCTCGTCCGCGAGACGCATCGTGCGGATCTCCTTGTGGGAGCAGATGCCGAGCGTCCAGAGCCTGACACTCGCTCCGCCGCCCGAGAAGTCCGACTCGTGAACCGGTCCCGAGATGTGGCCGCGGATCAACCACGGCACAACCACGCACCCACCCACGGATCTCCAAGGGCGGGATCGGCTGTGCCGGGCGCGACGTTGGTTGTCAGCAAGCGATCAAACCGCTGACCCTCGGAGCAGAGGAGCCGGTCGTGGACACACAACCGGCCGAAGCCCGGCAACACCGGGAGGTTGTGCTCACGACAGCCACCCCGGACACATCATCCAGGAGGCATGGCTGCGGTGGCAGGGCACCGATCGTATGGTCGTCTCGAACCGAACGGCACGACACCGTTGAACTAGCGGTCCTCCTGCTGATGGAGACACTGACGCCGCGGCAACGCGCCGCGTATGTCCTACGGGAGGGATTCGGCTACCCCTACAGCCGCATCTCCGAGATCCTGCACCTCAGCGTGGTCAATGCGCGGCAGCAGGTGTCCCGCGCCCAGGACCGTCTCGCGCACGGAAAGCGAGTAGTCGCAACCGGTGAGATGGAAAAGCCGACGGAGTGGCATTTTCATTCACCTCCATTCCGATTTCCGACTCGGGCCATCGCATCGCAAAGCCGCGTACTGGCTGGATAGAACGCCGTTTTGTGACGGCTGCGGTCCACCTATGCAGCAGTTGTAGCCTGTAGCGGACCACAAAGGCAGCAGGAAGGCGGAGCAGGATGTCCTCGCAGGCTGATATCGACCTGGTCGTGTTCGACATCCTGGGAACGCTCGTCGACGAACCCGGCGGGCTCCACAACAGCATCCGCGAGCTGGCTCCGACACTCGGCACCGACCAGGCGGACGACCTCGTCGACCTGTGGCAGGGGCACGTGGCCGACCAGCAACGCAGGATGCTCGACGGTCGCCGGCCCTACGTCGACAGCGACGTCGTCGACCGCGAAGCAGCCGAACTCGTGGCGAGCAAGTGCGGCGTGACCGACCCGGTCGCCATCGGACGGCTCGCAACCGCCGAACGGCGGCTCGATCCCTGGCCCGACACCGTCGAATCCCTCGAGCGACTGGCGCAGTACTTTCCCCTCGTGGGTCTGTCCAACGCGAGCCGAGCGACGCTGACCCGCCTCAACGCCCACGCCGGACTGCGGTGGCACTACGTGCTCTCGGCGGAAGATGCTCAAAGTTACAAGCCTGCTCCTGACGTCTACCGGCTCGCCGTCGAAGTCGCCGACGTCGGTGCACCCGAGCGCATTCTCATGGTCGCCGCTCACGCATGGGACCTCCGGGGCGCACAATCGCTGGGACTTGGCACGGCCTATGTCCAACGGCCGGTCGCCGACGCACCGCTCGCCACCGACTCGTTCGATCACCACGCCGCAAGTCTCGCGGAACTCGTATCCGCGATTCTCGACCGCTAGCCCCGAAACGGTGGGGCCCCGCCTCGACGGCGGGGCCCCACCCCACGGCCTACTGCTGCTGGGCGAGCCAGTCGGTGAACCGGGTCTCGGCGATGTGCGCGTCTGGACCGGGCAGGAGCGTGGTCTCCTGCAGTCCGGCACCGGAGTACGGGGCCTGCGGGTCCGTGACGACCGTGCGGGGATCGTTCTGGGCGGCGAGCGCCTTACGGATGAGCTCGTCGAGCTGGAAGACGTCCGGACCGGCGACTTCCACGATGCCGTTGACGGGGGAGCCGACCGCGGTGCGCCCGACGGCGGCGGCCACGTCGTCGGAGTAGATGGGCTGGATCTTCGCGGGAGCGAGACGCACGGTGTCGCCCTCGGTCGACAGGTCCGCGATCCCCTTCATGAACTCGAAGAACTGCGTGGCGTGGACGATGGAGTACGGGATGTCGGACGCTTTGATGAGTTCTTCCTGCACCTGCTTGGCGCGGAAGTACCCGCTCTCCTGGAGGCGGTCGGTGCCGACCACGGACAGCGCCACATGGTGCTGTACGCCGGCCTCGACCTCCGCCTTGAGGAGGTTGGTCGTGGAGGTGCGGAAGAAGTCCATGACAGCTTCGTCCGCGAACGAGGGGGAGTTCGACACGTCGACCACGACCGACGCGCCCTTCAGTACGTCGGCCAGCCCCTCGCCCGTCAGCGTGTTGACGCCGGTGTTGGGCGCGGCGGCGACCGCCTCGTGCCCGTGCTCGCCCAGCTTGCCGACCAGCTTCGAGCCGATGAGCCCGGTTCCACCGATCACTACGACCTTCATAACGGATTCCTCTCGGAGATTGCACCGAATACATTTGGGCTGCACTAGAGGTGACAGGACAGCGGCTCTACTTGTGACAGGGGCTCGCAGGAATCGAGAAAAACTTCCGCGACGAAAATTCCCACGGCGTCATTCGACGAGCTTTCCATCGGTCGCGACCTCTTCCATCAGAGAGGAAATCTCGTCCGGGACAGCCGGAATGCTCTCGCGGGTGACACCGGTCGTCGGGGACCACACGAGATTGACCTGCAGAGCGGGGTCCAAGTCCGGGTAGTCGCTGCGGTTGTGGCAGCCACGTGTCTCACGGCGCTCAAGCGCCGCTTCGAGCGTGGCCCGCGCAGCCAGAGCGGCGGACTTGAGATCGAAGGCGTGGGCCAGATCCTGGTAGCCGGCGATGTCGGGGTGGATGCCTACGTCCTCCATCCTCTTCTCGATCACGCCGAGCTCCACCAGCCCGGCGTCCAGACCCTCCTCGTCGCGTACGACTCCCGCACGCTCGGTCATGGTGTTGCGGATGGCGCGTTGCAGCGCGCGGACGTTCTCCGGTCCATCAGCGACGAGGAGATCGTCGATCTCGGCGCGGGCCTGCGCGATCGCCGACGCCGACCGGCGTTGCACGGTCAGGGACTGTGCGTAGGCGGCGGCCGCCCGGCCCGTGATGCGGCCGAAGACCAGCAGCTCGATGAGACTGTTCCCACCGAGGCGATTGGCGCCGTGCAGTCCGCTCGACGCCTCGCCGATGGCGTACAGGCCCCGCACGTCCGTGCTGTGGTCCTCCGGGCTCACCCACACCCCGCCCATCGAGTAGTGCGCGGTCGGCGCGATCTCGATCGGGTCGCGGGTGATGTCCAGCATCTGCAGATCCAGCAGCGTCTGGTAGACGCGGGGGAGTCGCGACATGATCGTCTGCCGTGGCAGATGGGAGACGTCGAGCCACACGCCACCCTTCGGCGTACCGCGCCCTTCCTTGATCTCCGTGTAGGCGGCCAGGGCCACGCGGTCGCGGGTGGACAGCTCCATGCGGTCGGGGTCGTAGCGCGCCATGAACCGTTCCCCGAGTGCATTGCGCAGGATCCCGCCTTCACCCCGGGCGGCCTCGCTGACCAGGGTGCCGGCCGCGTTCTCCGGCTCGATGATCCCCGAAGGATGGAACTGGACCAGCTCAGGGTCGCGCAGACGCGCTCCGGCCTCCACGGCCAGCCGGAAGGAGTCACCGGTGTTCTCGTCGCGCCGTGAGGACGTGCGCCGCCAGATACGGGTGTGGCCGCCCGCGGCAAGAATCACGGCGTCCGCGTGGATCAGGTAGCGCGTCCCGTCGGTGAGGTCGAAGCCGTAGGCACCGAAGACGGCACCGTCATGCACCAGGAGCCGGGTGATGTAGACGCCTTCGAGCACCGGGATCTTGAGCTGCTCCGCGCGCCTGATGAGCGTGCGCTGGATCTCCAGTCCCGTGTAGTCGCCGGCGAAGGCGGTCCGCCGGAACTTGTGCGCGCCGAAGAACCGCTGGGAGATCCGGCCGTCCTCCTCCCTGGCGAAGGCCATGCCGTAGCGCTCCAGATCGTCGATGCCCCGGGCGGCGCCCTGCGTGACGATCTGGACGGTGCGCGGGTCGGCGAGCAGATAGCTCTCCTTGAGCGTGTCTGCCGCGTGCTGCTGCCAGCTGTCCTCGGGATCCATCGTGGCCAGCGCGGCGTTGATGCCTCCGGCCGCAAGTGCCGTATGGGCGTCGTCCTTGGGACGCTTGCCGACCGCGAGGACATCCATGCCGGCCTCAGCCAGCTCGATTGCTGCTCGCAGCCCAGCTCCTCCGGTGCCGATCACCAGCACCATGGTGGAAAGACGTTGTTCGCTGACAGCCACGGTCCACTCCGATCGCCTTGGGTCTCACCCAGTACGACCGGACTGCCCCGGAATCTGTGACACGTCCGGCTGGGAAGGCAGTACCACGGTCACCACCCCGGCGCCGCGCGGCAGCGCCGCTCACGTCCCCGACGGCCGCGGCTGCTCCGGCGGAACCGAGCTCTCGGCAACCGCCATCCACTGGTCCAGGTCGGTCTGGGTGAACTCTGTCCACGGTGGGATTCCGGGGAGCTGGCGGAGAAGGTCGTAGGCCTCGGGGATCTGGGCTCCGCGGAGGACCGGGCAGTGGCAGCCGGCGATGACCTCGGCGTTCAGGTGTTGGAAGTCGGTGACGACCGTCCCGAACTTTTGGGCGTCCAGCAGGGCGACCCAGGGGGAGACCAGCCTTCCACCGAAGAACTGGCCGTCACGGAATTCGTCTGGCGACAGCGCCGCCGTTTCGGGCACAGGGGTCGGCACGTTCGTGGCGAAGGTGTCTACGGCCCACAGGACGCCGGCCTTCGGGTCGAAGAGGGCGCGGGTTGTGGGGTTGTCGTACAAGGGCGGTCGCTTGGCGACCAGGGTGCGATCGCCCGCGTCGATCGTGTCGCCGTCGGTCATGAAGCGACACCGGTTGATGGGAGTCTCCCACTCCTCGGCCATGCGGCCGATGGAGAACCATGTCGTCAGCAGGGTCGCGTTCGGGCATTCCGCGAGGACCGCCAGGAGGTTGCCGGCGTGGTCGCGGTCGTCGTGGGTGAGGAAGATCCACCGTACGTCCAGGGGATCCACGATGGACCAGGCTGCCTCCAGCCACTGCGAGCGCACTGCGGGCGCCCCGGTGTCCACGAGGACCGGTTCGGTTCCCCGGATCACCATCGAGTTCATCGGGAAGTGGCCGACCGGCGGGGCCTCAAGGGCCCACGGGATGACGAACGTCTCCTCGGCGATCTTGTATGGCTGCAGAAGGTTGAAACTCTCCAAGGTTGTCATCGCTGCTCTCCCTAGGACGGAGTCGCCGCAGCGCCCATGAATCCAGTGCAGCCCCGTGCCGGGCTGTCGTCAAACGCAGAACTCGTGACGGTCGGCTTCGGTGCTCTGACCCGCAGCCCGCGCACCCTTGCCATCAAGGAACTCTGCGAGGCCGGGCAGTACCCCAGCTCACGGCGGCGATCGGCGGGACGGGCGATCGGCAGGGGCGGTGGAGGCGTTGGTAGCGTCGGCGTGTGCCGTGCCGGCCGGTGCGGTGTGCCGCTCGACCGAGAGAGACCTGATGTCCCCGACGATTCGCAGGGCCGTGATCCCGGCCGCCGGACTCGGTTCCCGTCTGCTGCCCCTGACGAAGGCGACACCGAAGGAAATGCTCCCGGTCGGCGACAAGCCGGTCATCGAGCACACCGTCCGCGAGTTGGTGGACTCCGGCATCACCGACATCACCATCGTCGTCTCCGGCGGCAAGAGCCTCATCCAGGACCACTTCCGCCCCAACCCCGCCCTCGTCGAACAACTCCGCGCCGACGGCAAGACGGCCTACGCGGACGCGGTGGAGGAGGTCGCCGAGCTGGCCCGCCGGGGCCACATCACCTACCTGGACCAGTACGGCCCGTACGGCAACGGCACCCCGGTACTGAACGCCGCCCGGGCCTTCGGCGACGAACCGGTGCTGGTGCTGTGGCCCGACGACGTCTTCGTGGCCGAGGTCCCCCGCGCCCAGCAGCTGATCCGCGCCTACGAGCAGACCGGCTGCCCGGTGCTGGCCCTCCTGCCGATGGACCCCACCGAATCCCAGCGCTACGGCGTGCCCATCGTCAAGGAAGACCTCGGCGACGGCCAACTCCGCATCACCGGACTGGTCGAGAAGCCCGAGCCGGCCGCCGCCCCGTCGTCGTACGCGGCGATCGGCGGCTATGTCGTCACCCCCGGCATCATCGACGAACTGCGCGAGCAGACCCGTCGCTGGTACGAGCACAGGACCGGCGAGGTCTACCTGACCGACGCCATCAACGCCTACGCCGCCACCCGCGCGGTGTACGGGCAGGTCATCAAGGGCCGCTGGTACGACACCGGCAACCCGGCCGACTACCTGGTCGCCCAGATGGCGTTCGGCCTCGCCCACCCCGAGTACGGCCCCGTCCTGCGCGGCTTGGTCGCCGGACTCGACGTCGACAGCGCTGCCGCCGTCCAGACGGAAGCCACCGCCTGACCTGCCGCTTTCCGTTCCGGGCCGTCCACCGCGGGCGGCCCGGATCGGCTGCCTCGAATGGGCGACGTCGTTCCACACGCGCGCGTCCCTGAGCGGCTCTCACGTCGACGGGCTGTCCGTCGCCTGGATCGCACCGTGGCGGGCCCGGATGATCGAGATCACGGTGTCGGTGGTGTGGTCGAGACAGCTGCGGCCATCGGGTCGTCGGCCCTCCGGGCTGATGTAGCTGCGCGGCCCGAGGTGAGTGGCTGGGTCGAGCCGATGCACGGTGATCTTCCCGGCGCGGGCGGCGCGGTTCCATCCGCTGCGGCGGAACAGGCGCCAACGCTGGGGGAAGATCCAGGTGCCGACCCGCTCGATCCGGTCGCTCGCGCTGGTGAGTTGATGCACGTGCTCGGCGTGAGTGAGGTCATTGGCGCCGTTGTGGAAGCCGCCGAGTGTGATCAGCAGGAGCGGGGAGCGCAGCTGGGTGTGGAGTTCGTCGACTGCGCCGGTGGCGACCTGCGCGCCGCCGCTGTAGCTGAGCAGCACCACGGGGATGCCGCTGTCGGGCTGGTAGCCGCCGAGCCGGAGCTGAGTGGCGATCTGGGAGCCGACGGCCCGGTTGTACAGGGGCCGGTACCGGTGGTCGGCGGCGACGAAGATCTGCATGACGTTGTGCAGGAACAGCAGCAGCCCGATGCGACGGCGCAGCCACGCCCACACCGGCCGGTCGGCGAGCGGGTCGGCCAGCGGCGAGTAGGGCTGCACCTGACCCAGCACCCGCAGCTCCGGCGCTCCGGCGAGCACGGCCTTGACCAGCTGGCCGCCGTCCCGGGTGTCACGAACACGGCGTTTCCCGATGCCGTCGAGGTAGACGAGGTAGGCGGCCGGGGGACTGTCGGGGGTCGCGCCTCGGGCGTAGGGCACGCCGTCCGGGAGCTCGGTGATGGGGGCCCGCCAGCCGGCGCCGTAGGCGAGCACCTCGTAGCGGGCCAGCAGGGCTTCGGCGAGCAGCACCGGCCCCAATGCGCACACCCAGAGCACGAAGTCGTTCATGCGATCACCTCTGGTCCTCGGGTCGCACTGATCCTCACCACCAGGCGCCGTACGGCTTCCACAACGACCCCGAGAGCGGCCCCGGAGACGGCCACGCAGCCGGCTGCGCCCCACCAGCCGAGGCCGGTCGCCGTCGCGAGCGGGCCGGCCAGACCGGCGCCGACCCCCACAAAGAGCAGCAGGTGGAGCAGGGGCCCGAGCAAGGGGAACGCAAGCACGGCAGCGAGCACCAGCGGGGCCACCAGGACCGGCGTCCACAGCAACTCGTCGCCCGGCGTCGGCGAGGACAGCACCAATTCGGCCAGGGTCCACGCCGTCAGTGGCCACAGCGTGAACACGGCAGCCTCGACGAGGCCAGCGGCCACCAGCAACCCGGCCACGAAGGTCCGCGACATGCCGGGCCGGCGCGACACCAGGGGCAGGATGCGCCCGGCGGCCTCCGACAGCCCGGCGAACAGCAGCAGGACGACGACAGGTGACATCACTCGGCCTCGCCTGACGGATCGACGGGAACCGACTCACGGACCGAGCCGGTCGCTCGCAGGTACCGTTCGAGTTCGTCGGCGGCCCGCGCATACCCGCCCGCCTCGTGCTGGGCCACCTGCAGGGTGCTCGCGGCTGCCCCGAACCCGGGGTCGTGCAGCAGACGCCGGGCGAGGACACGCACGGAGCCCTTGGCGACGTCCTGGGTACGGATCGACAGGCCTGCGCCGAGTTCGACGACGCGACGGGCCACCATCGGCTGGTCGGCGCCCTGCGGGACCACCAGCATCGGAACCCCGGCGTACATGGCCTCGTTGACGCTGTTCATCCCGCCATGGGTGATGAACAGCGCCGCGCGGGCCAGCACCTCCGGCTGCGGCACGAAGCGGTGGGCGAGCACATTGGCCGGCAACGGTCCCAGCGCGTCGGGATCGGTCTGCCCGGTAGAGACGATCACGGTGCCGCCGAGCGGTGCCAGCGCGGTCGCGAAGGTGCGCAGCAGTTGCGGGTCGGCATTGAACACGGTGCCCAGCGAGGCGTACAGCACCGGGTCCTGGAGCCGGTCGGCCGGGAACGACGGGTCGAGGGGGCGGGCGCCGATGCTCGGGCCGACGAACCGGTAGGACCGGTCGAACTCCTCGACGGCAGGCTGAAACGCCCGCGAGGTGTAGACCAGATTGAGCGGCTGGCGGATGTTCCCCAGGTCGAGCAGCGGCAACCCGTGAGCGTCGTAGCGGCGGTGCAGCGCCCAGCGGGACCGAACGTACCCCTGGAGGCTGCGGGGCCGGGCCGTTGCCGCGGCCAGCATGTCCCACGAGCCGCCGGTGGGGCTGGGCACATGCCGGTTGAAGGCGAACGTGGTGCACGACGACGCCGCCGGCACCCCGAGTTCGCGGGCGGCGACCGCGCCCCACGGACAGGCGTTGTCGTGGACGATCAAGTCGGGTCGGACGCGGCGCAGGTCGGAGAGGACGGCGGGCAGCAAGCGGACGGCGGTGCCCGCAAGCCCCTCCAGCAGCGTGAGCGGCGTCGGTGGATCAGGGAGCGGCTGGTCGCCCCCGGGATAGAGGCACACGGTCGCTCCGGTGGCCTCGATCTCTTCACGGAATGCGGGTGAGGTGTGGTACGTGACGGAGTGGCCGCGCCGGACAAGCTCGGACACGATGGGCAGCGTCGGGTTGACGCGCCCGTGCATGGCGATGTTGAGGAACGCGATGGTGCTCACAGGCCGGCCCCCTGTATGGAAGAAGTGGATGCTTCGCCCGGTCTGGCGGACGGCACCGAAGGGTCGTCGGCCCGGTACAGGCCCGGACCGTCGATGCGCAGTCCGTCGAGAAAGCGCCCCGCGGTGAGGGACGCGGTGCTGATCAGGCGCTGGGAGTGGCCGAAGTCCCACGGGGCGGGCCAGGACTCGATGCCGGTCGGCAGTACGACAGTGGGAATGTGCTGGGACACCTCGTGCAGGTCACGCTCGATCTGATGGTGCAACAGCAGCAGCCCGGCCCTGGCGGCGATCGCACTGGCACGTCGGCGCGGATGGGTGGTGGGCAACGGCGAGCTCTCCAGCCCCGTCGCCACCACCACGACGCTGGCCGCCCCGGCCTGCCGGGCTGCCAGCACCGGGACATAGGCGATCACCCCGCCGTCGACGAGCGTCCGCCCCGCACGATCCACCGGGGGCAGCATCCCGGGAATGGCCGCGCTGGCCAGCAGCGCGGACTCGAGGTCTCCGCGGTCGAGCAGCGCCGGAGCGCCGCTGACCAGGTCCATGGCCACCGCGGTGAACGGCACCGTCAACTGCTCGATCCGCGACGGCAGTTCGGCCCGAGCGATCAGCCGCCGCAGGCCGCGATCGGTGAAGACGCTGGCCCGCGAGGACAGATAGCCGAGCGGATACACCTCACGGCGACGCAACTGCGTCCACACGTGATCCAGCCACGGCGCGGCCCGGTCGGGGTGCGCGGCCGCGATGGCCCCGTTGAGGGCACCCACCGAGGTTCCGATGATCATGTCCGGTACGAACCCACGCTGCTCCAGCGCGTATCCCACACCGACATGAGCCGCCCCGAGCACGCCACCGGCGCCCACCACCACGGCCACGGGACGGGGAAGGGCGTGCAAGCCCGCCGACGAGTCGCCTCCGCCGGAGACGAAGCGTGCCGATGCGCCTGATCGTTGGCGCCAGGTAACCCTCATGGTGCACCTTTCTCACCTCGGCACCGAACGGGGAACCGATGGATGCCAGGTGCCGGTCAGCCGAACTGGCCGGGCTGGTAGTCACCTGCGGGCTGCTGGTTGATGACGTTGATGCGGTTGTACGCGTTGATGACGGCGATCAGGGACAGCAGGGCGACGAGCTGATCCTCGTCGAAGTACTTCGCCGCGTTCCTCCAGGCCTCGTCAGTGACACCGCCGGCTGCGTCGGCGATGCGGGTGCCCTGCTCCGCCAGTTCCAGCGCGGCGCGCTCGGCGTCGGTGAAGACCTTGGCCTCACGCCAGGCCGCGACCAGGTGGAGGCGCTGCGCGGTCTCTCCCGCCGCGATGGCGTCCTTGGTGTGCATGTCGGTGCAGAAACCACAGCCGTTGATCTGACTGGCGCGGATCTTCACCAGTTCCTGCGTCGCGAGGGGCAGTGTGGAGTCCGATACCACCTTGCTGGCCGAGTTGATGTGCTTGAGCACCTTGCCCGCGAGGGGGTGGCCGAAGTAGTCGAGACGCGATTCCATGCTGATCTCCTTGCCGAGTGGCGGATACACACCGTTGACCGGAGAGGCCGGCGGCCTGTGACAGGAAGCGGGGTGTGACGGGGGACTCAGAGGTATCTGGGGGCGGTGACCTGGTCCTTACGCGCCCTGTGGATGATCGATGCTGTGCTGCTCGAGTCCCTGTCCGTCGCCGCGCTGGTCGTGGTGCTGGTGTGTGCCGTTGTCCGCCCCTTCCGCTGGCCGGAGGCGGCCTTCGCGGTACCCGCGGCCGGCATCGTGGTCGCGGCCGGCGGGATCCCGATCGCGGAAGTGCGGGAGGAGGCGGCCCGGCTCGGGCCGGTGATCGGCTTTCTCGCCGCCGTACTGGTGCTCGCCAAGCTCTGTGACGACGAGGGGCTCTTCCACGCCTGCGGGACATGGATGGCCCGCTGGTCCCGCCGCCGACCGCACAGGCTGCTGGGCTCGGTCTTCGCTCTCGCCTCACTGATCACGGCCGTGCTCAGCCTGGACGCCACCGTGGTCCTGCTGACGCCGGTGGTGTTCGCCACCGCCGCACGCATGGGGGCCCGGCCGCGCCCTCACGTCTATGCAGGCGCGCATCTGTCGAACACGGCGTCCCTGCTGCTGCCGGTGTCGAACCTGACGAACCTGCTCGCATTCACGGCGACGGGGCTGACCTTCACACGTTTCGCGTTGCTGATGACCTTGCCATGGCTGGCGGCCATCGCCGTCGAGTACGCCGTCTTCCGTCGCTTCTTCGCCGCCGAACTCAACGCACCGACCCATCCGACGGGGGCGGACGAGCTCACGGACCTGCCACTGTTCGCGCTGGTGACGGTCGCCGCCACGCTCGCCGGCTTCGTCGTGGCTTCCGCACTCGGTATCGACCCGGCCTGGGCCGCGGCGGTCGGCGCGGTCGTGATGGCCGTACGCGCACTGGCTCGTCGGCACACGACTCCGGCCGCGATCGTACGCTCCGCCGACGTGCCGTTCCTCGTCTTCGTCCTCGCCCTCGGTGTGGTCGTACAGGCCGTCGTCGACAACGGCCTCGGCCGGGCCCTCGGGAATGTCCTGCCCGACGGCACCACGCTGCCCGCCCTGCTGGGCATCGCCGCGCTCGCCGCACTCCTGGCGAACCTGATCAACAACCTGCCCGCCGTCCTCGCCCTCGTGCCCCTGGCCGCACCCTCCGGGCCCGGGGCGATCCTGGCCGTCCTGCTGGGCGTCAACATCGGCCCGAACCTCACCTACGCCGGATCCCTGGCCACGCTGCTGTGGCGGCGTATCGCCCACCACCATGATCACGACGTCAGGCTGAAGGAGTTCACCCTCCTCGGCCTGCTCACCGTCCCCCTCGCCCTGCTGGCCTCCACCCTCGCCTTGTGGGCCTCGCTGAAGATGATGGCGGAGTGAGGGCTGCTTGCACGCCCCCTGCTGACCGGTCAGCGCAGGTCGAGTCGCATCAGCACCCGGGGATGACCGGCCAGCACCGAGGTGGTGTCGGCGGCGTGGGTGAACCCGGCGCGTTCGAAGTTCTTCCGGATACCTGCGTACGCCATCGTCAGGTCGACCCGCGCGTCGCCGTTGTCGAGGGGGTAGGCCTCGATCGCCGGTGCGCCGTGAGCGCGGGCGAACTCCACCGCGCCCGCGATGAGGGCGTGCGAGACGCCCTTCTTCCGGTGTCCGGGGCGCACGCGGATGCACCACAGCGACCAGACGGGCAGGTCGTCGACGTGCGGGATCTTGCGGTTGCGTGCGAAGGAGGTGTCCGATCGGGGTGCGACGGCGGCCCAGCCGACGGGCTCGTCACCGTCGTAGGCGATCACTCCCGGAGCCGGTTTTCCGCGGCACAGCTCGGCGACGTACTCACCGCGGGCCGGTCCGCGCAGCTCGTTGTTGAGCTTGGACGGGATCCGGTAGCTCAGGCACCAGCAGACGTTGGCTCCCGGTGCCTTGGGGCCGAGCAGCGTACGGACATCCTCGAAGACCGAAGCCGGGCGCACCTCGATGGTCATGGCCCCACGATGTCACGGCCCTCATCGCGACGCACGGCCGCCGTCACTGCGGCAGGCGCAGCCCGGCGATGAGGAGTTGGACCAGTCGGCGTGCGTCGTAGCGGGGATTGTTGCCGGCGCCTGCGCACAGCCCTCCGACGCCGCGCATGAGCTCGTACGCGTCCTGGCCGGGGCGGATCTCGCCGGCGTCGGCGGCGGCTTCGAGGAGTTGGGTGCACACGGGCACGAGGCGGTCGAGGAAGTAGGCGTGCAGGGGGTCGAAGCAGGGGTCGTCGGACTGCAGTACGGCCGCGAGCCCGTGTTTGGTGACCAGGAAATCGACGAAGAGGTTGATCCATTGCCCGAGCGCGGCGTGGGGAGTCGCGCTGCTCGCCAGCAGGGTCGGCCCGGCGTCGGCGAGGGCGTCGACCTGGTGGCGGTAGACGGCGATGATGAGATCCGCTCGCGTCGGGAAGTGGCGGTAGATCGTGGCCGTCCCGACACCGGCCTTGGCCGCGATGTCGCGGATCGGCGCTTCCACGCCTGCCGTGACGAAGACCGCGGCGGCCGCGTCGAGCAGGGTCTCCTTGTTGCGGCGGGCGTCTGCCCGTTTGGGCCGCACCACGCGTCCTGCGTCCTGATCGCCTGCGTTCACCGCACCCTTCCCTTCGCTGCCGTGCTTGCTAAGCGGGACAGTGTCCCGTATTTTCAAACGGGACACTGTCCCGCTTCTTCATGATGTCAGACCGGGGCGTCAACTGCGCAACACCTGCTGCGCAACAGCTGAAAGGAAGACCGCTCCATGGCCGAATCGGCGAGGGCAATCATGGATCCAGCCATGGGCGCGCCCACTCCCATCGTCTCCGTGAAGCCGATAGCGCTGTCAGCGCCGGGCCGTGGTCACGACCTCCACGTGCGAGTGTCCGCCCCGGCGGCCGGACACGAACTGCCCGTCATTGTCTTCTCACACGGCTTCGGCTCATCGCTGGACGGGTACGGACCGCTGGCCGACTTCTGGGCCGCTCACGGATTCGTCGTCATCCAACCCACCCATCTCGACTCCAGGACCCTGGCCCTTCCACCGGACGATCCCCGCACACCACGGATCTGGCGATACCGAGTCGAGGACATGAAGCGCATCCTCGACCACCTTGATCTCCTGGAAGCTGCCGTGCCGGGCCTCAGTGGCCGCCTGGATCAAAGCCGAATCGCCGCAGCCGGACACTCCTTCGGCGGCCAGACCGCGGGCAATCTGCTGGGCCTGCGCGTCCTTGATGAGCAGAACAAGAAGGGGGAGGACCTTTCCGACCCGCGCATCAAAGCGGGCGTACTGCTCGCCACGGCCGGACAGGGCGGCGCCGACCTGACACCGTTCGCGGCCGAGCGCTACCCGTTCATGAACCCGAGCTTCGCGGACATGTCCACGCCGACCCTGGTGATCGCGGGGGATCAGGACGACTCACCGCTGACCGTTCGGGGGCCGGACTGGTGCGCCGACCCCTATTTCTTGAGTCCCGGCAGCAAGAGCCTGCTCACCGTGTTCGGGGCGGAACACTCGCTGGGCGGAATCCCCGGCTACGAAGCCAAGGAAACAACGGACGAGAACCCCGAACGAGTCGCCCTGATCCAACGGCTCACCTGGGCCTACCTTCGCAGCGCACTCGACCCGCAGGATCCCAGCTGGTCGGCAGCCCGCACGGCATTGACGGAGAGCAGCAATCCACTGGGCCGCATCGAATCCAAGTGAAAGTGCATGCGCCCAGTCGTCGAGTCCATGGACATCGCCTGCCGAACTCCGGTCCTCTGATGGCACAGTGGGCCGGCCGCAGCTGGAACTCCCGCTGACCCATGACTCGTTGGGCGCGTGATCGGAGAGCGACGGATGCCGAGTGGACTCATCGCGCTGGCACTCGGCGGCTTCGGTATCGGTCTGACCGAATTCCTCATCGCCGGGCTACTGCCGCAGGTGGCGTCGAGTTTCGGGGTGTCCGAGGCGGCGGCGGGCTGGTTGATCTCCGGGTATGCGTTGAGTGTCGCGGTCGGCGCGATCGTGCTGACCGCGGCGACGGCGCGGCTGCCCCGCAAGGGGATCCTCGTCGGCCTGGTGGGGTTGTTCGTCATCGGCAACCTGTTGTCGGCGGTTGCGGCGAACTACCCGGTGATGCTGCTCGGGCGGATCGTCGCGGCGCTCTGCCACGGTTCGTTCTTCGGTATCGGCTCGCTGGTCGCTCGCAGCTTGGTCGCGCCGGAAAAGAAGTCCCGTGCGGTGGCGGTCATGTTCGCCGGGCTGACCGTCGCGAACGTGCTCGGTGTGCCGTTCGGTGCGCTGGTCGGTGAGCGCTGGGGGTGGAGGGCGGCCTTCTGGGCGGTCACCGGAATCGGCGTACTCGCCCTGGCGGGCATCGCCGCCCTCGTCCCCGCCGCGGCGGGAGAAACACGACCTCCGACTGCGACGCGCAGCTCCGACCCGATACCGCTCATCGGCTTGCGCGCCCAGTTCCGTGCGTTCCGGTCCTGGCAGGTCTGGCTGACCCTGACAGCCACCGCGCTCAGTTACGGCGGGATGTTCGGCGCGTTCAGCTACATCGCCTACACCTTCACCGAGGTCGGCGGATTCTCCTCCGCCGATGTCGCCTGGCTGCTCATGGTGTACGGCGTCGGCCTCGTCGTCGGGAACCTGATCGGCGGACGAGCGGCCGACCACGACCGTGATAGCGCCCTGGTCCTCGCCCTGCTCGGACTCACCGTCACCCTGGCCGCGTTCGGCCTGCTGGCGGGCAGCGCCACCGCTTCCGTCATCCTGGTCTTTCTGATGGGGCTGTTCGGCTTCGCCGGCGTCCCCGGCATGATCACTCGCGTCACCGACTACGCCCACGGCGCGGCACTCGCCGCCAGCGCCAACGTGTCCGCGTCCAACGTCGGCAACGCCCTCGGCGCCTGGCTCGGAGGCCTGGCCATCACCGCGGGCCTCGGCTACACCGCACCGCTCTACGTCGGCGCCGGCATCGTCCTGGCGTCCGTCCTCGTCATGGCCGTAGCCGCACATCACGCGAGGTCGCCCGTGCAGCAGACCGAGTACTCCCTTTGAATCCTCCCCTCCCTGGCTGGGGCGGCACCAACGGCTCCGCCACGGCGACTCCAACTGGCCCCGATTCACGGGTGATTGGTGAAGACCAGGCGCAGTGAGTTGGGCTCTGGCAGCGATCACAGGAAGCTGCCACGGTCGGTGAAGGGCGTGTTCGATTCAGCGGACTGGACACGGGTGGCGCGGTCGATGTCTTGGGCATGGACGGTTGCGAACTCCCGACGCATCGCCGAGACCCGCGGCCGCATCTCGCTCACCGCCCTGCACCGCGAACTCACCGAACGCGGCTGGCAGAGCAGCTACTCCACGCTGCGCGACTGGGCGCGGCACTGCCTGCACCAGCCCCGCCGGACCCCCACAGCCGCCTCCGGTACCGCCGACCGCGCACCAACTCATCCGTGACTTCGGTGACATGCTCACCCAGCAGACCGGCGTCCTCCTGCCCTCCTACGGAAGACGATCCTGCTCGCGTGACCCGCCGCGATGGCTGCCTGCGCCAGCGCAGGTTGGGCATTGTCACCGGAGCCCGGTCACCAGTAGGTTCGAGCCGCTGGCGTTCGAGCGACAGGGGATGCGGGGCCTCGGGTGGCACTGCTGGACACACTGGTGACAACGGCCGCCGGGGCGCTGTCCGCCACGATCGGGGTCCTGGTCGGGGGCATCATCACGCACCGTGCCCAGGACCGTCAGTGGCTGCGGGACAAGCAACTGATCGCCTACCAGGAACTGATCAGCCACTACGCCAAGTTCACGATGACCATCAGCCGCGCCCATGCCGGCCGACAGGGATGGGACTACGACTGGAGCGAGTGGAGCGCAGCCCTGACCCGTGCCAGCCTGGTCGCCCCCGCCGCCGTCGCGGCGGAGATCGACAACTTCGGCAAGGCCATCGGCGCGTTCCTGGACCAGGTGGCGCGCGACCCGGCACGCGACCCGTTGCATAATCCGTTGAGCGCGGAGGAGTTCGCCCAGGCCAGTAGAGCACCCGCCCAAGCGCAGGTGCAGTTGGTCAACGCCATACGACGGTCGCTGAGCAAAGACCAAAAGGCACTGCCCTTCTGGATAGGCGGATCCCTCGCGGGCAGCCCCGACCATCCCTGACAGACCCGGCGCACTCCGGCTCAGACACGGGAATCGAACATGCCCTTCACCGACCGTGACAAGCCGGTGGATCCGGGGTGAGTCAGCGCACCAGGCAAAGGGGTTCTCACAGTACCTGGATCACCAGGGTCTCCCAGACGTCCAAAACGCCTGTCAACCTGGTTGAGTCGAAAGCGCCGACAACACTCCATGGACACGCAAGGGACGGAGACCAATGACGGACAACCAATTCGCCACTCACACAGAACTTTTCGATCTGAGTGGGAAGTACGCCCTTGTCACTGGCGGCACCAGGGGAATTGGGATGATGATAGCGCGCGGCCTTCTCCAGGCGGGCGCCCGCGTCGTCATCAGCTCACGCAAGGCAGACACGTGCGCGGAGGCAGAGCATCTACTGTCCGATTTCGGCGACGTTCAAGCAATCCCCGCCGACCTGTCCAGGCACGACGAGTGTCAGCGCCTCGCTGATCTTGTCAAGGCCGACTCGGAACGCCTGGACATCCTTGTCAACAACGCGGGAGCGATGTGGCGCGAGCCGCTGGCGACGTTCCCGGACGAGGCCTGGGACGCAGTGATCGACCTCAACCTCAAGTCGCCTTTCTGGCTGGTGCAGGCGCTGCTCCCCGCACTTCGCAAGGCGGGCACCGCCGATGATCCCGCGCGGATCATCAACATCGGCAGTATCGCCGCCATCCACGTCGCCCAGTCGCCCAACTACTCGTACGCCAGCAGCAAAGCGGCGCTCCATCAACTCACCAGAGTGCTTGCCAGAGAGCTGGGCCCACAGCACGTCACGGTGAACGCGGTAGCACCGGGAGTGTTCCCGTCGCAGATGATGGCGTCCACGCTCGATGCCATCGGCGACACGATCGCGGCGGCGGCCCCTCTGCGCCGGCTCGGCCGCGACGACGACATGGCGGGTATCGCCGTGTTTCTCGCTGGCCGGGCTGGGTCCTACCTCACGGGCACCGTCATCCCGGTAGACGGCGGCATCGCGACGACCGCAACGGGTACTCCTTAGACTGCGCGACGGGCTTACGGTGAGGGGATGGCCACGATGGATCTACGCGCCGAGATCCGGGAGTTTCTCAGCTCGCGTCGCGCCCGCATCGCACCCGAGCAGGCGGGCCTGCCCGCTTACGGCGGCAACCGTCGGGTCAAAGGTCTGCGCCGCGAGGAGGTGGCGCTACTGGCCGGGGTATCGGTCGACTACTACGTGCGCATGGAGCGCGGCAGCCTCGCCGGTGCCTCCGATGGCGTGCTCGACGCGTTGGCCTCTGCCTTGCAACTCGACGAGGCCGAGCGCGACCACCTGTTCCACCTCGCGCGCCAATCCAGGGCGCCCAGCGGCCCACGCCGACGTAGGCCTGCCGTGACGGTGCGCTCGACGCTGCAGCAGGTGCTCGACGCGATCTCCGATGCGCCGGCCTGGATCGGTAACGGCCGTTATGACGTGCTCGCCATGAACCAACTCGCTCGCGCGCTCTATTCACCGGTGTTGGCCGACCCGCGACGGCCCGCGAACACAGCGCGGTTCGTCTATCTGGACCCCGAGGCGGCCAGAGATTTCTTTGTCGACTACGACCAAATTACCGGTGACGCGGCCGCGAAGCTACGCATGGCAGCCGGCCGCAATCCGCACGACGAGGAGTTGATCGCCCTGGTCGGCGAACTGTCAACGCGCAGTGAGCTATTTCGGCAGCGGTGGGCATCTCAGGACGTGCGGCTGCACCGGTCCGGCCGCAAACGTGTGCGCCATCCGATCGTGGGCCAACTCGACTTGGACGTCGAGTCCCTGGAACTGCCCGCCGAACCCGGCCTGCACCTCAACGTCTACACCGCACCCGCGGGCACACCGACCGCTGACACTTTGGCGCTCCTGGCGTCGTGGGCGGCCACCCAACAGACGCTGGCGACCGAGCTCGAAGCACACGACGGATAGTCCAAGACGGGCAGGTTTCGGCCGGAGGCGGTCGAGTGCACCTATCCGGCGAGGGTGAGGTTGTGGAGGCGTGCGATGCCGCGCACGGCGTGGTGGATGCCGTCGCCTTTGAGGCGACAGTCGCGCAGGATCTTCGAGGTCTTCACGCGGGCGAAGGTGTGCTCGATGCGGGCGCGAACCTGTTTGTGGGACCGGTTGTGTTCCTCTTTCCAGCCCAGGACTTCGGCTTGCCAGGCCGCTCGTCGAATGGCCGCGAGTGGGTGGTCAATGATGCGGTCGGCTGCGGACTTCGAGATGCAGAAGAGCGGCGCAAGCTGGCGCATCGTCAAGTTTGTGCGCCAGTACGTTGTCACGAGCAGCACGCGGTCTTCCAGCGGCAGACTCCACGGACGGCCCCGCCGCACCGCATCCGCGCCCTCTCGTCGCAACGCGGCCACCAACCTGCCGAAGCAGCGCGGGCTCAGCCCAGTGAATAGAGCTATCCAGGACGGCTCGGACGCCGTGATCTTCGCCTTGAACAAGACAAGATGGGTGCCCGCGCCTGCACGCCCCTACTGCAATGTCGGCTCAAGCTGCGATGTCGGCTTCGGGTTGCAGCGCGGGGCCGAGCAGCATGCCCCCGTCCAGGACGAATTCCGAGCCCGTGGCGAAAGATGCGTCCTGGGAGGTGATGAAGAGCAACAGGCGGGTGATCTCAGAGGGTTCGGCGAGGCGGGGGATGGCGAAGGGATCGGGCGAGTAGAAGTCGGCGATGGCCGGCTGGCCTGCGACGGTGGGTTCGTTGATCAGCGGTGTGGAGACGACGCCGGGGTGGATGGAGTTGACCCGGATGTTGTCCCGCCCCAGCTCCAGCGCGGCCGTCTTGGTCAGCCCACGCACGGCCCACTTGCTGGCGGTGTAGGGGGCGTAGAAGGCCGTGCCGACGTGGGCCATGGTCGAGGCGATGTTGACGATGGTTCCGCCGCCGCCCCTGCGCATCGACGGAGCCACGGCCCTGATGCCGAGGAACTGGCCGGTGACGTTGACGCTGAAGGTGTGCTCCCAGGTGCGGAGTTCGGTGTGCTCGACAGGGGCCGCCGGGTTCTGGACGCCCGCGTTGTTCACCAGGATGGTGATCGGCCCGAAGTGGCCCTCGACTTCTCGCACCACCGCCGCCCAGTCGTCCTCGCTGGCGACATCCAAGTGAACGGACAGAGCCCGATGACCGAGCTGAGCAGCGAGATCGCGGCCGGCGGCGTCGTCGCGGCCGGCAATGACGACGTTCGCCCCCTCGGCGTGGTAGCCCTGCACATGGCTGCTGCCCATGCCCCCGCTGCCGCCCGTGACGATGACGGTCTGGCCCTCGAAGCGTCCCATGATGCATCCTTCCAGGCTCACATTAATGGTGAGTCACTCGACTCACCTCCTCTCTCAAAGTAAGAGCAGGGCTAGAGGTGAGTCAAGTGACTCACCTCGCAGCGAGGGGCATACTGGAGGGCATGACGGCACAGCCTTCGGAATACCACCGGCGCGTGGCGGCGCAGAAGCGGACGTCCATCATCGAGGCAGCGACGAAGCTGTTCCTCGACTCCGGCTACGACGGCACCTCACTGGCCCGTATCGCCGAGGCGGCCGGAGTGTCGAGGGCGACCCTGTTCAAGCAGTTCACCACCAAGGCGGCCCTGTTCGAGGCGATGGTCGCCGAACACTGGAAGGTCGACGACGAGGAGGCGCCCCTCCCTGAGCCAGGGAACCTCCGCGCAGGACTTGAGACCATCGCACGCCGATACGTGGACCTTCTCACCCAGCCCGGCATGGCCGCCCTCTTCCGCATCGTCATCGCCGAGGTACCGCGCTTCCCCGAGCTCGGCGAGACGCAGTTCAATCTCGGCAAGATGCCCTACTTCGAATCGGTCCGCCGCTACCTGGAAGCGGAAAACGCCGCTGGTGCGGCACGGCTTGACGATGCGGAGATGGCGGCGACCCAGTTCCTCGGAATGATCTCCAACTACGTGTTCTGGCCGCGGATGCTGCTCGCGCGCTGGGAGCCCGACGACTCCGCCATCACCAACGCGGTCGACCAAGCGGTGCTGACCATGCTCGCCCGATACGGCGCGCCGGGGACCCCCGCTGCCTGAGGCGCCAGGCGCCCCGCCGCTCTGCGCAACCACCTGATATCTCCCGCATGGGCAAGCTCTCGACCCGGTCGCTCGAAGCGTTCCACGGTCTGAAGCCGGACACGCTCCCGTGCGGCCCTCCCTGCGTCAGTCAACCCGCCGCCCTGCGCGTATCTCACCAGCTCAGGGCTACCGGATCGGACCGGTCACGGTCAGGCGAACAGCCCCGACCTTCCCCAATCAAGTTCACCAGCGGCGGTCAACTAGTCCACGGCATCGGTCACCAGAGCGCGAAACGTCGGCTCAAGGGGATCCGGTACCGCCCTGATCGCGTCGATGGCTGCATCGCTGCCACCGGCCTGAGCCTGGACGGCTGACCGAAATCGGAATCGGTCCGAGATCACGCCTCCCAGTCCGCATAGTCCCCGATCGCCACGTCGTCGCAGAAGGTCTCCCAGAACCCGTTGTGCACGAGAGCGGTCTCGTCGATGGCGGAGACGAGATCGCGCAGCTCTTCCGCCACCTCCTCACACCTCTCCTCGTCGCCCTCCGCATAGAACGGGAAGCGTTTGATCACGGCCGCGACGCATCGGTTGAAGGAGTCGAGGTCCCTGTTCACGTGACTGGCTGTCGCTGACTCGATCTTGGGAATCTGCACCACGTGACCACTGGCCACGTCGATGGCGATGCGTCCGAACAGGCCACTCGTCGCGATGGCGACCAGCCCCCGCTCACCGATCCCCTCGAAGTACACCGGCTCGGTCAGCGGTCGGTACTCGTAGCCGATCAACCCGCCTGGGATGCCCGTTTCCCCGAGATCGACAGCGATCCGGGTTGGCACCCCGGGTGGGGCCTCGATGGGGATCAAGAGGAACTCGGGCTTCGGCAACTGCGGCAGGGGGTGGCTCACGGGAGGATCTTCTCCCGACGGACTGCCCCGCAACACCCACAGGCCCGCGAGACGGGCGACTCGTGCCGGGCGTCCGGACCCGACATCAAGGACCAAAAGGTGGAGACCTCTTTGAGGCGGTTCGCGATCTCCCCTAGGTTGGCCCGCGTGACGATCGAGGTGCCCTACCAGCCAATTCCGGTTGACCAGTCGGACGTTCGCTACGTCCACGGCCCCGACTCGGCTCGACAGCCGGACGTGCCCGTCGGGGAGACGATCGAGTTCGACTGGAACGACAGCGCGATGTACCCCGGCACGTCCCGGAAGGTCTGGGTCCACGTGCCGGCGGGTTACGACCCTGCCAACCCAGCGTCGCTCATGGTCTTCCAGGACGGATGGTGGTATCTGGACCCCGCAGGTGAGGTCCGCGGGGCGATCGTCCTGGACAACCTCATGCACCGGGGTGACATCCCGGTCACCATCGGCGTGTTCGTCGACCCCGGCATCTTCCCCGACGCCGAGGATCCGAAGAACCGCAACACCGAGTACGACGCATTCGACGATCGGTACGTCAGTTTCCTCCTGAACGAGATCGTCCCCGAGGTCAGCAAGCACTACTCGATCGCCGAGGACCCCGATCAGTGGGGCATCTGCGGTGGCAGCAGCGGCGGCAACTGCGCCTTCACCGCGGCGTGGCTACGCCCGGACAAGTTCCGCCGCGTCATCGGGTACCTGTCCAGCTTCGCGCAGATGCCGGACGGCAACCCGTACCCCGAAGTCATTCCCCGCGTTCCTCGCAAGCCGCTGCGGATCTTCTTGCAGGCGGGCCATCGTGACCTGCGCTGGAACGAGCCCGAGGCGAACTGGCTCGCCGACAACTTGCGTGTCGCGGCAGCTCTCGCAGAAGCCGGCTACGACTTCCGCCTCGTCCTGGGCGATGGCGGCCACAGCCCCAACCACGGTGGTGTCCTGCTCCCAGATGCTCTGCGCTGGTTGTGGCGGTCTGCTGATCACCCGAACCAGTCGGTGGGCGTGGGCGAAGCGGCTTCGTAGAAGCGGCCGTCCCGGGGCGCCCTGCCAGCATCGTTGCCGGGGGGTTTCCCCGAACCGCCTCCCGAACCCGGTGTGCCCCTCTCCGAGCGCCGGGCTCTCCACAAGTCCCGCTGAACTATTTCTTATCTCCTGAACGAACCGCCAGGCGAACGCTTCACCGCCTGTCCCACCACACGCCAACTACCCCTAAACGGCTCAGCTTTCGACCAGGGCGACGCACTGCCCCTGCACCGCCTCACGGAGGACCTGCTGCTCCGGAAAGGGCCGTAGCCATCACGGAAGAGCGGCCAGAACCGCCCAGTTGGCCACTCTGAGCCCCCAGTCGGCCAAGATTCCGGCGCACGCGAGCATGGCGAAGAAGTGCTCCGTGGCGTCGGTGATGATCTCGACGTTCGGGGCGGAGTGAGGGCGTTCGTGGCGTTCGACCACCTGTACCGCTCGGCCCCGAGGCGATCGGACGGCTCTCTGCCGCCGCACCTTGATCACGTCACCACAGGGGTGGACCGCAACTCCCTTGCGCGGCGCAACCCTTCGGCCCGCTCCCGGGTCCAACTGGCGACGGCGGGGGACGGGCCCCTCGTCGGCCCCCGCCACTCCGCGCCCGGCCACGCCGCGATCCCGGGAGCCCCATCGTGCGCAGCAAGCGACCCACCAGCAGACGCAGGACGAGCCGGACGACCGCGACGGCCGCCGTGACCGCACTGCTGACGATCGGCGCCACGATCACCGCGACGACCACGTCGGCCACCGCCGCCCCCGCGCCCATCACCCACGACGACTTCAACAGCGACGGCTACCGCGATCTCGTCGTCTCCGCCCCGGGCGGCACCGTCAGCGGCAAGAAGGGCGCCGGCTACGTCGCCGTTCTGTACGGCTCGGCGACCGGCCTCTCCACCTCCCGGCGTGCGACGTTCAGCATGAGCACCCCCGGCGTGGAAGGTCTCGCCCAAAGCGGCGACCGGTTCGGGCATTCCACCGCCACGGCCGACGTGGACCGCGACGGCTACGACGACCTCGTCGTCGGCGCCCCCGGCAAGGACATCGGCTCCGCAGTCGACGCGGGCTCGGCCACCGTGCTGTTCGGCTCCGCGACCGGGCTGCAGGCCACCGACAGCCGATGGCTGCGGGAGATCACCCCGGTGGCGGGCAACCGCTTCGGGATGGGACTGGCCGCCGGGTGGTTCAAGATCGTCGACTCGTCGGTCGCCATCATCTCCAAGGGCACCTTGTGGGCCTTCAGCTTCGAGGTCATGCCCTACGGCCGGGTCATGACCTCGGACTACACCGCGCTGTCCTTCTTCGTACCCGCGGATTTCCGTCCCGCCTCGCTCACCATGGGCGACTACAACAAGGACCGCGCGGACGACCTCGTCATTCTCGGGACCGGGAGCTACGGCCAGGCGGGCCTGTACGGCAGGGCGGTCTACGTGTCCGGGGGAGGCGGTGGGTGGGCGGACCGCTATGAGATATCCGGCGGTGGCCCGGTCGGTGCCTCGGGCGACGTCAACAAGGACGGTTACACCGACCTCGTCGTGGGTTCCCCCACCGAGCGCGATTCCGCGGGCAACCCTTCCGGCGCCGGTGTCGTCTACGTCCACTTCGGCGGACCCGGCGGCCCG
The DNA here is from genome assembly GCF_052245395.1 of Streptomyces sp. 4N124. Taxonomy (NCBI): domain Bacteria; kingdom Bacillati; phylum Actinomycetota; class Actinomycetes; order Kitasatosporales; family Streptomycetaceae; genus Streptomyces; species Streptomyces sp. 4N124. Next base: position 16,818 of record NZ_JBQQBS010000016.1, on the reverse strand, counting down.
GGCAGCCCGAACGGCGGCTCCAGCCGCCAGTTCTGGACCCAGAACTCCCCGGGCGTCCCGGGCGTCAACCGGGTCGGCGACCGCTTCGGCGGTGCCCTCACCGTCGGTGACATCAACGGCGACGGCTACGGCGACGTCGCGATCGGCGCCCCCGGCAACGACATGGGCACAGCCGCCGACGCGGGCACCGTCTGGGTGATGCGCGGCTCCGCCACCGGCCTGACCACCAACGGCATCCGCACCCTCAGCCAGAGCCCCAGGGCCGTCCCCGGCACCCCCGAGAAGGCCGACCAGTTCGGCGGCGCGCTGCGGCTCATCGACGCCGACCGCAACCTCAGGACCAGCCTGATCGCCTCCGCCCCCGGCGAGGACACAGGCGACGGCCGCGTCTGGGTCTTCCCCGGCACCAGCGGCGGCCTCTCCACCAACCGCTCATGGTCCTTCAACGGCGCCACGCTCCGTGCCCCCACCGCCGACGCCCGTTTCGGGGAGACACTCGCCCCTCACGGCCGTTGAACGACACTGATCGTGACCGCGTCGAGGGGGAGTGCATGGGTAACTGGGTCGTGATCGCGGAGTACTACAGCGACGCGTACAGGACCGAGTTCATCTGCCGTGGGCAGGAATCGAAGGACGAGGCACTGAAGGCGCTCCGTGCTGCCTGCCACACGTATGTACCGAGCAAACACATCGTCGAGAAGTGGCGCCGCGTGTACCGCTTCGCCGACCAGGAGTCATACCTGGTGGTGATCAAAGGCAGGCTGTCGGAGTGGGAGTGCACCCTGCGCATCGCCGAGCTGGTCTCGGACTCGACCGACCCGGCCGTGGCCGAGCGGGCACAGATCGACGACGGCGCGGAAGAGGCTGCCGACGGGCCACAGGACCGGATCCCGCCCGGCTACTGAGCGGGGATCGAACTCGCTCGGGTCAGTCGCCCTGCAGGAACCGCGGCCTTGTGTTCAGCCGGGTCGACCGCGGTGCTCAAGCGACCGACGCCGCGGCGGGCGGTTTTCGGGGTAATGCCGCGCTTGCTCGTCGCGGTTCGTTGCCGGCGTGGCTACGCACGAGAAGCCCGCAGGTGTGTGGGCGCGGTGCCCGCCACCTGCCCCCGCCCGCGGGGCTCTCACCGTGTGCTGGAGCGGTCAGCTGCAGCGCCAGAGGGCCGGGTTGCCCTTCGGGGGATACAGGTCCGCGCCGGCCGGAGTGACCGTCAGGCCACCGATGGTGCCGTCATCCCCGACGGTATGGGCGATGTCGCCCGTGCCGCCGACCCATTTGACGAACGTACCGAGCTGCCATACGGGGATGCCGTTGTCCGTCGACGAGTTGCCGCCGGAGCCGACGATCAGGCCACTCTTGTTGATCGCGAGGTCCCCGCTGTTCTCCGAGTTCGGCAGGATGGTGACAGTTCCGTCGTTCCCCCAGAGGACGCCGACGTGCTTGCCCCCGTAGGTGCCGCTACCGACGACTCTGCCGTTGGATATGGCATCCGCCGTGGTGTTCTCAAGGCCCGCCAGCTTCTTCAGCTCGACAACCTGGCCGTTGCGCAGTGTGTAGTTCCTCGCGCCGGTGCTGCTCCAGATGGTGTAAAGGACGGTGCCGTCCTCGTCCGCGTCCGTGGGTCTGGCGGTCGCGGGGAAGCCGGGTATCTGGCCGAGCTCGGTGACCTCGGTGGGACGGTCTGCGTTCCAGCGCAGAATGTGCGTAGTGGGGTTGCTCGTGGCGGTTCCGAGCTTGGCCCATGCCGTGATGTCGCCATTCTCGGCGATGTCGAGCACTCCATCGACTCCCCACGTGGAAGGAGTGGGCAGGCGCTGGCCGTCCTTGACGACCATGATCCCGTAGATGGGACCGGTGATCCACCCGAACCTGCTGTTGGCGATGTAGGTTCCGGAGCTGTTCTGGTCGATCACCTCGTACGTCGTGTAGGCCGCGCCGGCCTTGTCGAGGGATGCGGCGCCGTTCTTCCAGGAACCCAGTCCGTCCGGCAGCGCCGGGTCGTTCTTGATCAGGCCGGCCGCACCGCCATGGTGATCGGTCGCCTGGACTTCACCGAACGCGGCGCCTGGTGCTAAGGGCAGCGTGGTCTTGGTCCAAGTGCAGGCGGAGGCGGAGGCGGTGGCCTTGGGCGCGGCGACGGCTTGCGTCGCGCTGAGCAGCAGGGCAGCCGTGCCGATGGCGGCTGCCGTCCCGAGCATGCGAGATCGCACAACTGTTCCTTTCGATAGGTTGCGGACCAGCGTGAGTGCGGAATGTGCCGCTCGGAACCCCTGATCCAGTTAGGGGTGGGCCGCAGGTGACAGCGGGCATCGCATCTGTTATCGGCGGCTGGTGTGGCGTAACTGTTGCGCTTGCCTGTTGCTTTCGCGGCTGGGAGTTGAGGTAGTCGTCGGGCAGGGGTTGCCGAATGCTGACGATCTTGTGCCTGACGACCTGTGGGAGCGGGCAGCCCGCCGCTCCCGGCCCGGGCTCCACGCCGGCACTGGTTCCCCGGCTGGGAGCCGGTGCACGACCGGGTCGCCCTAGCCGGCATCGTGTACGTGCTGCGCAAGGGCGTGACCCTGGGCGGACGTGCCTGCCGAGCGGATCGGCTGCAGTGGGGTGACCTGCTGGCGGCGGCTGCGGGACTGGACCGAGGCGGGGTGTGGCCCCGCCTCCACGAAGCCCTCCTGGCCGAGTTCCGCAGCATGGCTCTCCTCGACATGGACGCCTGCTCGATCGACGGCTCGCACGTCATGAGAAGGCCCGCTGATCAGAGGACCCGACCCTGGTGGTGCTGGACGCCCGGTGCCGGGCCGCAAGCGCGGACTGGGCGTGCACGTCCTCGGCCTGGTCATCGTGGTGGTTGTCCTCGAACACGCACGGCAACGCCGCGGGCATCGGCCTGTCGGACCAGACTGCCGAGCACGCCGGCCGCGCCGTCCGCAAAGCACTCGTGAACCAGGGCTTCAAGAACCAGATCGTCGCGCACGGCACCCGCCTCGGCATCGACGTCGAGGTCGCCGAACGGAACCCCCAGGACAAGGGATTCCTGTCGCCGCCGCGACGGTGGAAGGGCCAACAGCCCTGCGGGATCCTGATACGGCGCGAACCACAGGCGGTCACCGCATGAACAACCAGTCGTTGCTTGACTCCCGGGACATCCAGCAGAACGCCTCCCGGGCGCAGGCCGACGACCTCCGCGCGCAGATCGGCGAACTGCAGACCCGGCTGCGGTAAGCCGATATCCACCTCGAGGACCTCGCGGTCACCCGGAAGACCGTCACCGGCCTCGCCGACCGGCTCCCCGCCGTCCCACCGAACCTGCCCGAGCACCCGGACTGCCCCGCACCCTCGCCGAAGCCGAGACCTGCAGCTTCGCCGGGAAGCAGTAGCCGACGAAGCTCCCTACCAGCACCCCTGCTGCAGGGCGGCCGTCCGCTGTGGCGGCGTCGTCGACGGCACTGTTGTCGGTCCGTCGGTGACCTGCACAGATCCGCCGTCACGACGTGGCCCGAGGCCGGCGCCTGGCCTGGGCTCACGATGCCTGCCTGCCGCCGTCGACGGCGAGTTGGGTAACGGGGTCGGTGATATAGGGCGGCTGGATGCCCTGTGCACGCCTGACATGGTGAACCACGCTCCGGCCCCGGCCGATGAGGGAACGTGTGTTCGATACGATGGAACCTGGGTGTTACGTCGGCCGCTCTGCAACGCCTTTAGGGTGGTGGTTGTGGCGCAGTGGTTCGAGTCGTTTCACAGTCCGGCGGCCGTAGAGGCCGGCGGTCGCGGCGGTGTGCCCGCGCGAGGCGTGGGTGCGCCGTCCCTGTTGGGTGCGCTGCGGTCGGCTGCTGGCCGGATCGGTACGACGCTGGACGAGGACACCACCTGTGCGGAGCTGACCCGAGAGGTCGCCGGCCAGGTGGGAGCCGCGGCGGCGATCCTGCGGGTGCGGAGCGGGGGCGGCTCGGAGTACGAGGCCGTGTGCGGGAACCCGGAGGTGCTGCCCGGTGTCGAGTGGGCGGCAGCTGTCGCGGGGGAGTCGGCGGCGTTGGGGGAGGGCGGGGTCGTGCATGCGGCTTCCGGCGGCTCCCGGCCCGCGCTGTGCGTGCCACTCACCGCCGGCGGGCACCACTACGGCCTGCTGGTGTGCGCCCGTGAGGGTGCGCCGTTCACGCGAGCCGAGGGAGAGCTGGTGGAGTTCCTCGCGGAACAGGCCTCCTCGAACATCCGGCATGCCCGGGAGCACGACGCGGTGAGCGGCATCGTCGGCAAGCTGCAGCGTGCGCTGCTCGCCGAACCCGGTCGGCCGCACCCCAACCTGGACGTCGCCATCCGCTATCTGCCCGTGGGGCAGCGGGCCCTGGTCGGCGGCGACTGGTGCGAGACCGTCCGGCTGCACTTCGGACGTACGCTCCTGGTCGTCGGTGACGTCATGGGGCACGGCCTGGAGGCCGCCGTGGACATGGCGGCCTACCGCTCGGCCCTGCGATACATAGCCTCCGCCGACCTGCCACCGCATCGCGTGCTGCGCCAGCTCGACGACATCGCCGCCAAGGAGGCGGACCGCCGCCCGGCCACCTGCCTCATCGCGCGCGTGGACCCCGTCCGCGGGCTGGTGACCCTGGCCAGTGCCGGGCACCTGCCGCCGGCCGTGATCGACGGCGAGGGCCGGGTCGCACTCCTTCCCGTGCCGGTCGGCCCGCCCCTGGGAACCGGCCTCGGCGGCTACCAGCCGGCGACGTACCGGCTGGAGCCCTCCGAGACACTCATGCTGTTCACCGACGGCCTCGTCGAGCGCCGCGGTGAGGGCATCGACCAGTCCCTGCACCGGCTGGCCGGTCTCAGCTTCTCGGCCGCCGCCGGGATCGAGGACGTCCTCGACACGGCGCTCGCCCGCCTCGACGCCCGCAACGCCGAGGACGACGTCGCGGCACTGGCCGCCCGGCTCCAGCACCGCTCCGCGCACGCACACGACTTGCAGCGCTCCAGCTCCTGAACGGGAGCGGCTGCCTCAGTAGTTGACGTCCACAGCCGGGACTTGATGTTCACGCCCGACGTCTGCCAATGACTGTCGGGCGGGTCACGGCCCCCGCCAGATGTTGTCGAACGCCGCGTCTTCGATGCTTCGCCGCTGCCGTTCGGCTGCCAGCTCGGTCACGGCGTCGCTCACGGCTGCCAATACGGTGATGACCGCGTCGTCGGTGAGGTCCGCGAGGTCTTCGGACGGCTCGTCGCGGATCCCGACGGCGGCCGCGAGACCGGCGAGGACGGGCTCGCCCGATGCCCAGCGTTCGGCCGCGTGGCTCCGGGCCGCTGAGTCGGGCACCGCCGTTCGGTCGCTGCGGAGGGGGCTCCAGCGACGGCGTGGCCGGGTGACGTCTCCCTCCGTCTCCAGGGCGGCGAGATACGCCGCGTGCAGGCCGCGGCCCCGGCGCCACAGCCACTCCTCGACGGACTCGTACGGCGCCTGCCGGACGAGGGCCGACACCGCCTCGTTCAACAGACGGTCACCCAGGTCGGGTTGCGGGCCGGGGACGATGTGGTCGCCGTCCAGGGTGACGGCCTGGGCGTCGGTGAGGTCGAGCAGTTCGGCTCCGGCGAGCGCCAGCGCGACGTCGCCCTGCTCGGAGGGGCGGTCGGCGGCGGAGTCCAGGGTGACGATGAGCAGATCCCGTGCTGTGGTCATGGTGTCGGACTCCCTGTCAGTGGCGTCGGTGATCCGCGGCTGCGGCGTCGTCCGCCGGGCGGGTGATCGTACCGGGGCGGTTTGCCGTACCACCACAGTGTGGTGCGTGGAGCCGACGCGCAGCACGGCGGCGGCTGCGGCAGCAGCGAGTACGGCGGCGGCCCCTCGCCCCGAACAGGACCGCGGAGACCAGCGCCGCCGCCACCCCGGAGGCCGGCGCCGGTAGTGCGATGCCGACTGGGCGGGACCAGCGGCGCCCCAGCCGGCCCCACAGCGCCGATGCGGCGGCCGGACCGACTGCTCGTACTCAGCTGGTGAAGAAGTCGACGAGGCTGTGGGGTGCGTTGGCGCCGTAGCAGAGCTCGTGGATGCGGGTGGCTTCGGCGGCGGCCGTGGCGCTACGGGGGAACAGGGCCTGCTCGTATGCGGTGAGCGCGGCCTCGACATCATCGGGTTGCGCGGCGATGGCCCGGCCGAGTTCGGCGCCGTCGTACATGGCCAGGTTGGCGCCCTCGCCGGACGGGGGCATGAGATGGGCGGCGTCGCCGAGCAGGGTCGCTCCCGGCACCCGATCCCACCGGTGCCCGATCGGCAGGGCGCTGAGGGTGCGCAGGACCGGCGCGGTCTCACCGTCGGTGATCAGCGCGGTGAGCTCGGGTGCCCAGTCGGCGAACTCCCGCGCTATCCGCGCGGTGGCCGCGGCTGAATCGGTGAAATCGATGCCGGCGAACCAGTCCCGAGACTTGGACAGCGCCACGTAGGTGTGGAGGGTCCCGCCGCTCTCCCGGTGAGCCTGGATCCCCTTGCCCGGCGCGAGCGCGAACAGCGAGCCGCCGCCGACCGCCTTCGCGCCGGCCGGGTGCCGGGTGTCGCCGTCGAACAGGTACGTCTCGATGAGGGAGATGCCGACGTACTCGGGTTGCGCGTCGGACAGCAGCGGACGGATCCGCGACCACGCCCCGTCCGCGCCCACCAGGAGACCGGTTTCTACGATCGTCCCGTCCGCGAACGTCACTTCGTGCCGGCCGTTGCCGCGCGGGCGGACCGCGGTGGCTTTGCGCCCCCACTTGATCGTGTCGGCCGGCAGCGAGTCGAGCAGAAGGCGCCGCAGGTCGCCGCGGAGGACCTCCGGGCGCCCGCCCGTACCGTCGTCCGGCTCGTCGAGGAGCACGTTTCCGTCCTTGTCGAGCACGCGCGACGCCTCACCGCCTTGGTGGACGAGGCCGAGGAACTCCTCGAACAGGCCCGCGGCCTTGAGGGCGAGCTGCCCGTTGTGGTCGTGGATGTCGAGCTGGCCGCCCTGTGTGCGGGCGGTCGGTGAGGTCTCCGCCTCGTAGATCGTCGCCGGAATGCCGTGGACGTGGAGAACGCGGGCGAGGGTCAGTCCTCCGAGCCCCGCGCCGATGATCGTGACGTCAGTGGTCATGGTGGTTCCTTGCGTGTCGCTGCCTGCCCGGGTGGGCACCCGGAGGTCGTCTCTGGAACAGCGTTCCAGCCCGTCCTCAAGCGTGGAACGGCGTTCCAGAGATGTCAAGCTGGAACGGTGTTCCAGACGTGTGCCAGGATGTCTCCATGGCAACCAGGACGCGTGGTCCGGAGCGACGAGGGGAACCGCTCTCCCGTGAGCGCATCGTCGAGGCTGCGATCGAGCTTCTCGACACGGCGGGCGAGGGCGGACTCACGTTCCGCGCGCTGGCCCAGCGCCTCGCCACCGGGCCCGGTGCGATCTACTGGCATGTCGCGGGCAAGGATGAACTCCTCAGTGCCGCGACCGACGCCGTCGTCGACGGCGCCATGACCACCGGCACCGCCGACACAACGCCTCCGGAGGCGATCCGCGCCCTCGCGCTCGGCGTGTTCGACGCGATCGACGACCACCCGTGGATCGGCACTCAACTCGCCCGCGCCCCTGGGCAGTCGCCGATGCTACGGATCTTCGAGCGCCTTGGGCGTCAGGTCCAAGCACTCGGAGTACCCGACGACGCCCAGTTCACCGCCGCTTCCGCGCTACTGCACTACATCCTCGGAGTGGGCGAACAGAACGCGACCAACGCCCGCGCAGTGCCGGACACGAACCGGGCCGACTTCCTCAACGCCGCCGCGGCCACATGGGCGAACCTCGATCCCGACGAGTACGCGTTCACCCGAAACGTCGCAGACCGACTACGCGACCACGACGACCGAACAGAGTTCGTCGCCGGCATCGACCTCATCCTCAGCGGAATCGCTGCTCTTCAGTAGCCGTGGGCCGAGTCGGCTCGCCTGCCCACAGAGGCCAGCAGCATGCGCAGCGAGATCGTCTCCGCCTCGGCCCGATGCCCGGCGATGTTGACGTGTACGCCGTCACCCACGTCGTACTTCGCGCTGATGCTGTTCGGCGCGACCGGGTCCTTGATGACCTGATCGAAGTCGATGACGCCGTCGCAGGCGCCACCGCAGTCGCCCTGATGGCCCGCCCATGTGCCGATGTCCCACCGGTACCGGTTCATCTGGTCCGTGTATCCAGGGCGCGGGGTGCTGGGTACGACGTACACCTGCACGCCCGCCGCGCGCAGTCGGCTGAAGACCTTGCGGTAGCTGTCGAGGATCTGCTCGGAAGTGCAGCGGTTCTGCAGGTCGTTGGTGCCATAGAAGAAGATCACGCCGGTGACACCGTGGAGGGCGAGCACATCGCGGTCGAGGCGGGCCGACGCGTCCAGGCCGTCGTAGACGTCGGAAGTGCCGGGGCAGTCCGGCGCGCTGGGCGTTCCGTTGATGCCGGCGTTGGCGATGGCGAGCTGACGGTCGGCGGGAAGCTCGCGGACGATCCGGCGGGCCAGGACATCCGTCCAGCGTTGGTCGGTCCCGTCCGGCGTGCAACCCGGACCGCAGTCGGTGCTGCCCGCTCCGTCGACGACCGAACTGCCGTACGCCACGATGGTGCCGCGTATCCGTGCGCTGCGGACGTCGAAAGCGCTGACCAGGTAGGTGGACGAGGTGGTGACGGTGAAGGCGGCCCCGTCGGCATCGGTCGTGTGGTCGCCGGAGTCCGCCGGCGTCAGGTAGTTGTTGCGCCATGCCGCCCCGTGCACACCGGGGCGGATCGTGCCGGGCACATGCAGGCTCACGGCAATATCGGTCTGTGCCTCGGTCGGCAGCCGTACAGGATCACTCCACACCTCGCCGCCCACAGGCACGCCGACCCGCTTGCTCCCTGAGAAGGTCAGCTCGCGGGTGGTGCCCGTCCGCACGGCTGGCCCGCCGTCCCGGGAAACGGCGACGGACGCGTGCTCGATGTCGAGGCGCTCTTGCCCGAACTGGTTCTGCACGCGGATCCGCACCGCTGTCCCGCCCTGACTGAGCCGGGCGATGGTGCGCACGGTCTGATTCCTGAGGGGTTCCTCCGCCAGGCCTTGCTGGGACTGCGCCCATGAGGTGTGCCAGGCGGACCGTCCGGCCGCCGGAGTGTCGGTGGCCGGGCGCGGGGCATCGTAGGGCTGTGCCGCGGGTGACGTGTCGCCGAGCAGCGTGAAGAGCACCGAAGCGGCGGCCAACGCGGTGTGCCAGGCTCTGATCTTCATCGACCTCATCCTTCGCAACAGGCGCAAGTGCGGGCGGGTGCACCGGAGTTCAGCCGGACCCTTCTCACGCTCGACGTCGCGGCGCACGTTCGGACCGGCAATCTTCCAGACATCGCAGCCCCACCTGTCAACCGCATGCGTCGATTCCGGCCGAGCAGGCAGTGCGGGCCGTGCAATTCCTTGAGTGAGTTGCGTTCACCCGACCACTACTCATGCCAAAGCCGCTGACCAGCGGAAAGGTGAGAGGTCCCGCCGGGAGCGGCGGCGACCAATCCAGCCACCCCATGAGGCGCTAGGAGAGCGCCGTTTCGATGGCGGTCTGGATGTCGTCGCTCTGGGCGTCCGAGCTGCCCGGGCCGAGGTTCACCATGACCGTGGCCCGCCTGCCGTCGAGGGTGGCGCCGGCGGCTGTCTCGTAGCCGAGGAAGTCGCCGGTGTGTCCCCAGTAGAGGCCGCCGCCGGGCAGCGGCTTGCTCTCCAGGCCGAGGCCGTACGCGCGACCGTCGGAGCTGCCGGTCGGGCGGGTCGTCATCATCTCCTTGAGCCGGGCCGGGGGCAGCAGCTTGCCGCCCAGCAGCGCGCCCATGAACCGGTTGACGTCGGTGCCGCTGGAGATGATCCCGCCGGCCGTGCCGCCGACCGTGGGGTTGATCGCGGTGATGTCCAGGAGCGGTGCGTCCGGGGCCGGCTGCGCGTATCCGCGCGCGTGCGGTCCGGGGATCGCCGGGTCGTCGCCCGGGAAGGACGTCCCCCGCAGCTGCAACGGCTCGACGATGCGCCGCTGCAGCTCCTCGCCGTACGAGCAGCCGGTCACCTTCTCGATGATCATTCCGGCCAGCAGGTAGCCGGTGTTGGAGTACTTCCAGCCGGTGCCCGGCTTGAACGTCGGCGGGTGGGCGAGCGCCAGCTTCACCAGGTCACGGGGGTCGTGGTGGGCCATCGGGTCCTGGACGACATCCTGCGGTTTGAGGTAGGCGAGGAAGTCGGGCAGTCCGCTGGTGTGCTGGAGCATCTGCCGGACGGTGATCTTGCGCCCGTCGTTGCCGTGGCCGTGCACGACGCCGGGCAGGTAGCGCTCCACTGGTGCGTCCAGATCGACGCGCCGCTCTCCCACCAGCTGCAGCATCATCGTCGCGGTGAACGTCTTGGTCATGCTGCCGATCCGGAACCTGCTGTCGCGGTGCACCGGCGCGCGGCTCTCGACGTCCGCGACACCACTGGTCAGCACGCTGCGGTGCCGGTCCCACACCTCGGCCAGCGCTCCGGGCACGCCATCGACCGTGGTCAGCCGGTGCAGCACGGCGCGCAGCCGCGCGTCGTCGGCGTGGCGCGCGGACTCCCCGACGGTGGATTCCGCGGCGGTGGCCGGCAGCACGCCCCCCACGACCCCCATCGCCACGGCCAGTGTGAGTGCGCCACCCAGCGCGCTTGTGCTTGCGCATGCGGTTTTCCTTGATCGTCCAGGCTTACGGTGTCATTCCACGATGCCCGCACCGGGTGCACCGGAGCGATGGGGCGATCAACCGGATCGGTGGTGGGGTTAACCCTCTGTCACGAGGAGAACGCCGAGTGGCGCCACTGCTTCGGCTCGTGCCGAGGGATTCCATGCCGCCGACGTTCACCTGCACGAAACCGTGGGCGGCGAATTCCTCACGGTTCTGACCAGGCTCCGGCTCGAAGTGAAGGGGGCCACCCGCGTCGCGGAGCCGATGACGGCTCCCTCCGCCCCGACGACGAACCGGAGGACGTCACCGTCATGCTGCTGGGGATCTTCCTCGCCGGCACCACCAGCAGCAGGTTGTACGAGGGATCGGGCAGTTGGCTTGATCGTTGACCAGGGGTCGGCGGCCGTACGCGTGCGGAAGTCATGGCCGCTGCGCCGCTTGACCCTGACGCAGGGGCAACCTCAGAGCATGGCGGCATGACCACGAGATCCAGTCCGATCGGGGTCGCAGGACTGCGGCAGTCGTACGGCGTACCCGAAGCGGTCGGCGGAATTGATCACAGGCCTCGGCAACGGACGATCACTGACACAACGACCGGCACGACGCGGAGCGGATCGAGAGAGGCGACGGGACGATGCGGCACTACACGGTCCACCATGACGGCGTCAGGATCCCGATATCCCGCGGCGGCCGGGGGCGTCCGCTGGTCCTGTGTCCCGGACTGAACTCGACACAGGCCGACCTGCGCGAGCTGACCGAACTCCTTCGACGCGACCACGACGTGACGACCTTCGACCTGAGGGGCCACGGCCTCGCCTCTGCTGCCGACCGGTACACCTTCGACGCGTTTCTCAGCGACCTTGTCGCCGTGCTGGCGGAGCTGGGACGCAGTGCCCTGCCCTCGCCGCCCGTGCTCGTGGGTTACTCGCTGGGCGCGGACCTGGCGGTGCACTATGCCGCCGAGTGCCATGACGCCGTCGCCGGGCTCGTCCTCATCGACGGGGCGAATCCGTTGCCCGAACCGTTCATCACCGACGTGGACCTGGCGGATTTCCGTGCGATGGCGGAGGACCAGGCGCAACGGTCCGAGCGGGCCAAGGGCACTGCACATCAGGTCTCGCTCACAGCAAAGGACATCCTCGACCTCAACCTCGAGATCGACGAGGTGCGGTCCGGAATCCTCGACCGGTACCGGCAAATCGACCACTCCATCACCATGATCATGTCGACCGCGATAGCCGGCGACAGCACCGAAGGGCGTGCGCCGCGGCACAACCGGCTCTGGCGTGCCGGCGTCGAGCGGCTCGTTCACGAGCGGCCGCACGTCTCCGCGTCCTGGCTCGACACCGGCCACGGGCTGGTCTTCACCCACGCTCCGGACATCGCGGACATCATCCGGAGAACACACCGACCGGCCCGCAGGGCGACGTCCTGAACGGCTCTGAGGAGACTGGTCCCATGCTGACCATCGGCGAGCTGGCGTCGTACGCCGGAGTGACGGTGCGCGCGGTGCGGCACTATCACGCCAAGGGCCTGCTGCCCGAGCCGGAGCGGGACCACTCCGGCTATCGGAGGTACGACGCCGGCGCCCTGGTCGAGCTGATCAAGATCCGGACGCTCGCCGAGGCCGGGGTTCCACTGGCGCGCGTGCGGGAGTTGCTCCAGGCCGACGCGGGGGAGTTGGCCGCCGCCGTCGCGGAGATCGACGAACGACTGCAAGCGGAGATCCGCGAGCGGCAGCGGCACCGCGAGCGGCTCGCCCGCCTCACCGCCGGCGACAACCTCGTACTGCCCCCGGAGGTGGTCGAGTTCCTCGACCGACTGCGAGCGCTCGGCGTCGACGAGCGGATCGTCCAGGTCGAACGCGACGGCTGGATTCCGCTGGCCGCGCACTCACCGGAGCGAGTCCCGGAGTGGACGGCACGCAAGCGGAAGCAGATCGCCGACCCCCACCTGATCGACTTCTATCTCACCCTGGGCCAGGCCCTCGACTGGACGGACGACGACCCACGACTGGTCGAACTCGCCGACCAACTGGCGTCCCACCTCACGCACATGGCCGACGAGCACGGCGAGGACTACGTCGACGACACCGACATCGAGCCGCCCTTCGCGAGGCTGATGGACACACTGGCCTTCACCACCGCACCACCGGCCCGTCGACTGATCGAGCTGCTGCAGAAACGCGGCTGGACCGGCTGGACGAAGCTTGAGCGCGTGGACAGGACGCGGGGTCCGACGGGAACGCAGCAGTAGGAACGACGCCGATTCGTCACCTTCAAGGGACCGTCTCGGGACAGGTTCAGGCGTGTCGGCCCCAGTGACCGCGGTGGATGACCTCACCGGAGCCACGTCGGCGTTCTTCGACACGAGGACTCTGCGTGGGTAGGTCGTCGGCGCGGTAGCCGACCGTGATCGCGCCGATGGGGTCGTACTCATCGGGAGTCCCGAACTCGGCCCGGAAGTCGTTGAGTTGCTCCGGCATGATGCCGAAGAAGCAGGCGCCGAGGCCCTCGTCAACAGCGGTCAGCAGCATGAGCAGGGAGGCCATCGCGGTGTCGATGTACCAGTACGGCGCGGGCCAGCGAGCTTCTGCGCGGTCTTCCCACGCCCTTGTCCGGCTCGGCGTAGCGTTCGAGGTAGGCCGCCTTGTGGGCCAGCGGTACGACGACCAGCGGAGCATGCTGCATGGGTGGCGTCTTTTCGACACGGGTCGGTACGAATGGCCAGAAGCGAGCGCGGTCAGTGAGGGCGGTCAGGGCCAAGAACGCCCAGCCTGGGAGAAGCCGGCCGAAGGGGCTCGGAGCTCGATGCTCGGCATCGAGAGCTACATCAGCGCCCTGCGTCGGCCGAAACGCTTCGGAAGGAACTCCACGTCGGCGTGGCTCGGTCGAGGCAGTTGACTGCTCTCGTCAGGAGTAGTCGGGCCAACGGTCAGCGCAGTTACGGGCTGCGTGATGAGGGCGAAAAGACGGAGCAGCGGCGTCCCGTGTAAGGGCCGAGTAGGTGCCAGCGAGACTCTTCGTCTGCTGGTGGTACAGGAATCGGGTATAGCTTGACCAGCGGACATGGCCTGGGTCGAGAAACGCGGCGGGAGGTTGGTCCGGCCATGGTCCGGATCTTGAGGCCGTGCTGGTCCGGGGCGGTGGAGCCAGGGGCATTCTGGACTTGACTGGGGGTCAAGGGGTCGCAGGTTCAAATCCTGTCGTCCCGACGGTGTGAGATGACTGCGGGGCTGTCGACGACCTGGTCGGGGTTCCTGCGGGACTGGGACCGCTCGCTGCAGTCGGGCAACTATCCGGAGACCACCCGGTACAACTATCTGCTGGCGGCGGCGCAGTTGGGCCGCTACCTGGGGGAGTATTCGCCGGATCCGGACGCCGATGACGCGGCTGAGGATCCGGTCGACGTCACGCGAGCGCACGTCGAGGCGTTCCAGGCGTGGATGATCGAGACGCGGTCGGCGGCGACCGCGCTGAACAAGCACAAGGCGCTGCAGCAGTTCTTCAAGTGGCTGATGCTGGATGAGGGCGAGATCGACCGGTCGCCGATGGAACGGGGTCCGGCAGCCGAAGATGCCGCAGAAGCTGGTCCCGGTCATTCGTGACGAGGAGACCACGAAGGTCCTGGGCACCTGCAAGGGCAGGGATTTCGTGCAGTTGCGGGACGAGGCGATCATCCGGCTGTACTGCAATACAGGGCGCGGCTCTCCGAGGTTGGCAGTCTGGCACTCGATGACATCGACCTGACCACCGAATCCGTGCACTACCACGGCAAGGGCAGCAAGGATCGGCGTGTGCGGTTCGGGCCGAAGACCACGCGAGCCGTCAGCCGCTACCTGCTGGCCCGCGCCAAGCACAAGGCGGCCGCCCTGCCGGAGCTGTGGCTGGTCGAGCGGGGGATGCGGCCGCTGGCCCCCAACGTCATCAAGATCATGCTCAAGCGGCGGGGCCTTGCCGCCGGACTGGCCAAGTTGCACGCGCACCGGTGGCGACACACCTTCGCCCACGAGTGGAAGCGCGCCGGCGCCGACACCGGCGACCTGATGCTGCTGCTCGGCTGGACCTCGCAGGAGATGCCCCGCCGCTACGGAGCCAGCGCCGCCGCCGAACGCGCCCAGGAAACCCACCAGCGGATCGGAGTCGGCGATCATGTCTGAGCCCGGTGCGATGACGGTCCGGCGGGCCGCCCTGCGTGAGCAGCAGTTGGCCTTCCGCGCCGTCACCGCGATCACGGGGACGGTAGTGGGCCTGGCCTTCCTCTTCGGCTTCGGCAACGTATGGACGCTGGCCCTGCGGCAGGGCGTATCCGCCTGGGTGGCGCTGCTCGTCGCGCCGGCCGTGGACCTGTCCGTCCTGGCACTGCTGCTGGCGATCCGCTATCTCGCCCTCTACGGCGCCCCCGCCACGGCATTGCGCCCGGCCCGCAGGCTGCTGCTCCTGTCCTGCTGACGCTCGCCCTGAACGTCACCGAACCGCTGCTCGTCGGCGCGTACGGGCGGGCGGCCTTCGACGCGGTCGGCCCGCTCCTGCTGATCGGCTGGGCCGGGGTCGGCCCCGGCCTGCTGCAGGCCATTAGCGGTGTCCGCGCTGTCGCCACCGATGCGCCGAGAGGACCATCGGGTGGGCATGGCCCGGCAGGCGGGCGGCTGCGCAGTGTGCAGGCGGACGAGCCTGCCGTCCGGGTCGGCGAGGGCCAGGATCTTCTCGAGCGTGCCCGGGCGGAAGATGCCCGGCACTGGCAGACCCACCGGCGGCCGATCTCCGCCGAGACGCTCCGCAAGCGCCTGCATATCGGCGCCGCACGATCCCGCTCACTGGTCGCCGTCCTGCGCGCAGGAAGCGTGCCGGAGGTCGAGAGCGGGGTCCGGGCTGTACCCGCTAGGAGCACCGAAACATCGGGCGGAGATTGGGGCGGCGAAAGACGCCACTGGAGGTTGGTTCGTCCCGGCTAATCCGCGTTCCCGAAGCAATGCGAAGGCGCGAGGTCAGCCGGGCGCCGGATGGTTGCTACGAGGATTTTAGTAGCGACTTAGTAACCTCTTAGTAGCTGTTGACCTGCATATTTAAGGATGATCTAGCGTCTGTCGACAACGCGGGACTGGTGTAGGGGCTGCACTGCCAGCAGGTTCTTGGTCTGCTGGCAGTGCAGGCCGTGTAAGCCGTTGACCAGCACGAATGGCGGCTGCGTAGAAGGTTGGACGGAGGCTGGCTCGCATATGGTCCGGATCTTGGTTGCCGGTGTCATCACGAGGGCCCATCTCTGCTGGGACCTGGACCGGACGTCGGTGGCAGATGTGCTTTTCAGGGGAGCGGCGGTGGTGGGGACGATGGGAAAGCGAAGCTCTGATGCTCCGAGAGCTGGTGGCGTGCCAGGTCGGGGAAGGTGCCCGCGAAGACGTTCCCTCGTCCGTATCCACGCATCGATCGCAGGGAGGCCCCCATGCTGCCGGTCGTTGAGGGCCGTGATCGTGATGTGGGCGCACCACCGGAAAATCATCACGACACAGTTCACGAGCGCCACTTATGGATGCCGGTCCGCGAGTCGCGCTTCGTGTA
Source organism: Streptomyces sp. 4N124 (assembly GCF_052245395.1). Lineage (NCBI taxonomy): Bacteria > Bacillati > Actinomycetota > Actinomycetes > Kitasatosporales > Streptomycetaceae > Streptomyces > Streptomyces sp. 4N124. The sequence continues at coordinate 590 of NZ_JBQQBS010000016.1, read as the reverse complement.
GCCGCGAGTTGGGTGCCCGGACGGTCGCATCCTGGCGATCTCCGTCGGCGTGCACTTGTCGATGACGTGGTCGGTTGCTGCCGTGTTGGTGATCGTTTCGACCCCGGTTTTCTGGCTGCTCGACGGGACGGATACCGGGACGAGCGCGCATGCTGCACCGGCACGCGGAGAGCGACCAGGCGCCTGGCCTGCCGGTGAAGCTGTCCGGGATGGGATCCACAACTTCAGGACCGACGGATCGACTCGCTCTGCACCAGGGACGAGAACGAGTGGTCGAAGGCCTGCGCTTGATGCCGGTGGGTCCCGAACCACAGATCCATCTGGCCGCGACGGTAGTTCGCGAGGGCACCTCTGCATGCAGCAAAGGCGTCCAGCTGCTCCTGACGCAGCTTCTCTGCACGTGCGTACTGCTGCTGCCAACTCGTGTTGCGCTGTTGAAAGACGTAGTGTCGGCGGCGGCCGGTGTCGGCAACGGCTCAATCTGAGACCACTTCCACCGGATGAATTGTGGCCCTCCTGGGCGGCCTGACTCGTTGAGTCAGGCCGGGAGGATGGGTGATCAGCGTGGAGGACTGGGCGGAGATCCGCCG